>CAZUAH010000059.1:0-42307 GCA_964617665.1 uncultured Pirellulaceae bacterium | reverse complement strand
CTTGGGCCGTCGCGCTAGATCTCTTTTCCAATAGCGGATGAAATATCCGGGCTAGGAAGCTGAACAATGGATGGCTCCAACGATCATCCCCCGGCCTCGACCTCCTCGGACGCGGGCGACGCCGACCGAGAGGGCCTCGTGCCTCGTTTTTCCAACCAGGGATACGCGCGCCGATATGTCGATCAGCGCCGCCACTGGATCGAACAGCGGACCGACAGCCGGCTGGAGCACGTCGGCGCTTGTTCACTGGATACGGAACAGATGCGGGGCAACGTCGAAAACCCCATTGGCTCCGTGCAAATGCCCTTGGGCGTGGCAGGACCCTTGCGGGTAAACGGGGAACATGCCCAGGGTCTGTTCTATATCCCCCTGGCCACGACCGAGGGGGCGCTGGTGCGGTCCTACGAGCGTGGCATGTTGGCGATCACACGGGCCGGCGGTGCGGAGACACGCATAACCGTCGACGAGAATCGTGGCAGCCCTATTTTCAAATGCGACGATTTGGCGACCGCTCACCGATTGACGCGGTTCATCCGCGAGAATGTCGCACAGCTTCAAGTCGCAGCCGAAGCAACCACCTCGCATGGGAAGTTGCTGCGCGTGTCGACTCGGTTGATCGGGCGAGATGTCCTGGTGGACTTCTCGTACCACACGGCGGATGCACACGGTATGAACATGATCTCCAAGGCCACCGACGCCGCCTGCAAGTGGATCCAGCAGCAATTCCCCGTGACCGTGTGTTACGTCCTTAGCGGCGGGAGTTCGGAGAAGCGTGCCAGTGGCATGCTGTTCGCCGACGGCAAGGGAAAGCATGTTGTCGCGGGCGTGCGCCTTTCACGGCGACTCACGGGTACCTATCTACAGACCACACCCGGGAATATGGCCGACATGTGGCATCGCACCATGCTCGCCCAGACGTTCAGCGGCGTGACCGGATACAACGGTCACGTGGCCAACGGCCTGACGGCGTTGTTTATCGCTTGCGGACAGGACGTTGCCAACGTCACCAATTCGTCCATCGGGCTGACCGTTATCGAGGAGACCGAGGAGGGCGACTTGTACGCCAGCATCACCTTACCTTCGTTGACCGTGGCGACGGTGGGGGGAGGTACCGATCTGGGCACCAGCGCCGACTGTCTGGATATACTGGGATGCAAGGGCAGTGGCCATGCCACGAAACTGACAGAAATTGCCGCAGCCACGGTGCTGGCCGGAGAGTTATCGTTCGGCGCGGCACTGGCGTCGGATGACTTTGTGAAGGCACATGAAAAATACGGGCGAAATCGGCCGACGTGACACGACCCTTCAAACCACTGCCGCACAGCAAGGGCCCGCAGCCGTCGTACGACGCCGTGGTGATCGGCGCCGGGATCGGTGGTCTGATTGCAGCCAATCTGTTGGCAGAAGAAGGGGCAAGCGTGTTGCTTGTCGAGCAGCATTACGCGGTGGGCGGCTGTTGCAGCACGTTTCGGCGGCGGGGATACACCTTCGACGCTGCGAGTCATTTCTATCCGTTGCTGGGCGACTCGCGCACCATAAGCGGAAAGCTGCTTGCCAAACTTGGTGTCGAGACCGAATGGGTCAAGATGGACCCGGTCGATCAGTTCCACCTGCCCAATGGATCCTGCTTCGCCGTGCCGGCGGATTTCGATACGTACCTCGCGCAACTCAAAAGAGACTTCCCCGAAGAAGTCGAAGCCCTGGACCGTTTTTTTGCCCTGGTGCGCAAGCTGTATCTGTTGGGCGTGCTGTACTATTTCCGCGGCACATCCACCAATCGGCTGAATCCCTACATCAACATGACGCTTCGCGAGGCCCTTGACCGGCACTTCCAATCGGAGCGGCTCAAGCTGATCCTCTCCGCCGATGTTCCGCATTGGGGGACGCCGCCACGCCGTGTTTCATTCGTCTTCGACTCCATGCTTCGGTGGTCCTATTTCTTGGGCAACTATTACCCCCAGGGCGGTTCGCAGCGATTCGCTGATGAGCTGGCCCAGCGATTTCAGCAGCGGGGCGGCGACATAATGCTAAAGACGATGGTGCGGCGGATCGTCGTCCGAAACAAGGCTGCCACGGGCGTTACGTTGGAGATAGGCCCCAAGCGGTGTCGATCCCGTGTGAACGTTCAGACTGGCACCGTGCTGTCGAACGCGGACATGCGTTTGACGGTGGAAAAGCTGGTCGGCGCCGATCAGTTTGATCCCGCCTACGTCGAGCGAATCCGCGAGTTGCGGGCTTCGTTCTCCGGTTTCTTGTCGCACATCGGCGTGCGGGGGATTCCGACCTCGTTGCTGCAAAAGGCGCAGGGCTATTATTGGCGAGGCTGGGACGCCGATCGCGTGGCCCGCGGCGATTTCGACTGCAAAGTGTTTGTCCCTTCGTTGTACGCGCCGGCGATGGCGCCACCGGACGGGCACGTCGTCGTTGTTCACAAGGTGACCGAAATCGACTACGACAGCATTAGCGACTGGCGGGCCTACAAGAAGTCGGTGGAGGAATTCGTTTTGGCGCGAGTTGAGCAGGCAATTCCCGGTTTTCGTGACCGGATTGAAGTCTGCCTCAGCGCAACCGCCCAGACCTTGAACCGGTTTACTCTGAGTTACCGGGGAGCAGTGGTGGGTTGGGAGATGTCGCCGCAGCAATTGGGACTCCATCGCCCTGCGATCGAAAGCCCACTGAAGAACCTGTATTTTGTCGGCCAGTGGACTCAGCCGGGTGGTGGAATTACGCCGGTGATCGTGTCGGCGATGCAGGCGGCGGACGCGGTTATGCGAAGAGACTGAAATGTCACACTAGCCCGAAGCGCGAGCGAGGGAATTCGCATTCTCCCTCGCTCGCGCTTCGGGCTAGCGTGACAAACCAAAGTTAACCTGAGACCGCACGCGCGCCGTTTGGTGCTCGGGAATTCGCCCCGTGCAACAGAGCACAAATCTCTTCGGCGATCAGATTGGCTTGAGACGAATCCATGTGGGAGTCCATGTAGACGATGTCCCAGAGCAACTGGCCGTCGAGTAACCTTGCCAGGGCCGTATAGTCAGGTCCCAGGTCGATGTTAGACACAAACGCGTGAATTCCGATGACGCGGTGCGAGCCGTACATCGGGCTAATCCTCTGTTCCCCAGCGTAACTCACAGCGGTTGCCCCCATGCGGCGCGATTTCGTTTTGAAGAACACTCGCATCATCGGGGCAGCGAGAAGGGGGAACAGGAACTTGTCGCCTCGCTTGAAAGCGACGTAAGTCTGCGAGTTGATCGTGTTTGCCAGCGACCAGAGATTGTGATCGGGCCTTACGCGGACGGTGAACCACATCATCGCCAACAGCGGAGCCAGGTTTTCGACCGGAACTGGTGGTTTGAGATATGGACGAAGGTCTGGAAAGATGAAGTAACGCAAGGGGAGATCCCGCCCGCCATAACGGTGCTTGGACACGGCCAGCAAGGTGGCGGCGTTCACAACACTGGCCAGTGTGACCCGCTGGCTCCGCGCCTGCCTGACAAGTACGGCCGTCGCCTCCCTGGAAAGCCGCATGGGGAGGATCCGGCAACGTGCGGACGGGGCGGGTGAAGCCTTCCCTGTGCCGCGCGACCGCAGACGATAGCCCAATTCGCCTGCCATCTGGCGCAAGAAAAACAAAAGCGTTCGACGCTTTCGACTCCAACCCTGAAAGGCAGGTGGAAAGTGCTTTTCGGCCGCCGCCAGTGGCGGCAGCGGGTCGTAGACAACCGGCGTTTCTCCTTCATCGATCGCAACACACAAAGACAGCAACTCGTGACAGAAGTTCAGACCGGACGGTCCGTCCGTCGCAACATGAGGAAATGTGAGCAGGATTTCCGACTTGGCATCGTCTACCCGGCTGACAAGGTATGAGCAGCGGAGCAGGGGGCCGTCGGTGGTGTCGACCCGGCCACTGAGTTCCTCTTCCGCCAGCCGCATCCAGTGGTCGTCATCCGTTCGCTCGATAATCCGCAGAGGAACGGCAGGTGTGCCCCCGGATTCAAAGAAGCGCCGGCCCCGCTCACGGACGACACGAACCCTTAGAAGCGGATGGCGGGCCTGCAGGATGTCGAGGGCCTGTCGCAGCGCATCCGGTGATGGACCGCCAGCCAGACGTACGACAGCAACCACGTTGAACGGCGAGTAATCGTCGGTCAACGTCAACGCGCGTTCGAAGGCTCCAAGTTCGCGTTTCACGGAACGATCCGAAGATCAGAGTCTGGGGCAGCTACCATCCGCGGCACGAGCGATCATACCACGACATTCTACCAGCGAACTTCAGGCTGTTCACCGAGCCCAGCCCATTATTCCATAGAGAATTTGTGCACGGTGGTGTGCTTGTACGTCTCGCCGGGCTTCAGGATGGTTGATGGGAAACTTGGCTGGTTCGGCGAATCCGGGAAATGCTGCGTTTCCAGGCAGAAGCCCTCGTGCTGCTTGTATCCGCCGCTGGCTTCCGTGCCATCCAGGAAGTTGCCGGTATAGAACTGAATCCCAGGTTGTGTCGTGCGGATCTCCATCACTCGACCCGTCTTCGGATCCTTCACGCGCGCGGCTGGCTTCATCTCGCCCGCATCGCCACGGAGGACGAAGCAGTGGTCGTAGCCATTAGCTTGATCCAGGCGGGCGCCGATCCTCTCCGATTTGGTGAAGTCCAACGGCGTGCCCGCGACATCGGCCAAATCGCCGGTGGGAATCAGCGAGTCGTTGACGGGCAAGTACTTGTCGCCAGCGATCATTAGCTCATGGTCCCGAATCGTGCCGGAACCTGCGCCGGCCAGATTCCAGTAGCAGTGGTTCGTCAAGTTGACCGGACAGGCTTTGTCGGTTTGGGCCGAGAACTCGACGGTCAACTCGTCGTCATGGTTCAGCGTGTACTCGGCCGTCACATTCACATTTCCTGGGTAGCCCTCTTCGCCGTCTCTACTCAAGTAGGTGAACCTGACGCCAACCGCCGACTCTGACTCGATTGGCTCTGCGTCCCAGATCGCCTTGTCGAAGCCCACGTCGCCTCCGTGAAGATGGTTTTCGCCGTTGTTCGTTGCCAGAGTGTACTGTTCGCCATCCACTGTGAACTTGCCCTTGGCGATCCGATTGCAGAAACGCCCCACGGTCGAACCGAAATACGGATGCCGCACGAGATAGCCGTCCAACCTGGGGAAGCCCAGGTTGACGTTGGCCAAGTTGCCGTCGCGGTCGGGCACGTCAAGCGAAACGACGATGGCACCATAGTTTGTCAACTTCAACACCAAGCCATTGGCATTGGCGCAGGTATACAAGTCGACTGGAATCTCGTCCGGAGTCTTGCCAAAGGGCGATTTCTGTACGTTCATGCTTGTTCCGCTATCCGTAGGGTGCTCGGGAATTCGATATGTGAAAATCCTACGATATGCGGGAGGGCGAGGCTCCTGCCGAGCCGCGCGTCGGTACCAGAAATCCGGCTCAGCAGGAGCTTCGCCCTCCCAATTCCTGGACAACCTCAGTCACTTATGATCCTTCCCAACTCTCCATTATTTGGCCGCGAGCCAGGATCGCAGCGTCGCTAGATCATCCTTCAACGCCACTACATTGGGCTCGACACCCGCGCGCTGCAGATACTCGACGTGCAACGATATGGGCCCGAGAAATTTTGACTGCTTCAGGATCGAAATGAACTTGGGATCGACTTGTCCTTGGCCCAACGGCGCGTTTTCCGGTTTGCGCCCGTTCCAGCGAAAGTCCTTGACGTAAACGGCGCCAAGATGTGGGCGAGCCAGATTGAAGAGGACCGGCCACGATAAACCGGCTTCGACCGTTGCGTGGCGAATGTCGAAGGCCACGCCGATCTCCTCGACTGGCACGTCCTTTATCAGGCTGTGCAGATCCCACAACGTGGCACCGACGTTTCTTGCCCCTGCGTGATTCTGATAGACGGCACTGATGCCAAGCTCGCGGTTCATCGCAGCCAAGTCTCGCACCATTGGACGAAACTCGGCAAGTTGCTCGGGCACCGGCCGATTCAAGTCGTATCGGTAGTACGTCATGCGATATCGTTTCACACCCAAGGCCGCGGCAGTTCGCAAGACCTTTTCCGTGTGAGGCTGATCCACGCTGTTGACACTGGATGCCATCACGTTGATTTCAAGATTGTGCTTCTTGAGCGCTTCCACCAGTTTCGGCAGATCTTCTTCAACTCGTTCCGGCAACACCTGCCCGCGGTCACGGACCGTTGCCTCAATACCGTCGAACCCAAGTTCAGCAATCGTTTCGGCCAACTGCTCGTAGCTGAGCGACTGGAGGAACTTGATAAAGGCGCAGATTTTGTTGCCTTTCTTCTCTTCAGACGCGTTCAGGATTCGCCCCGCCGGCAACATGGCCCCGGCAACTGCGACGCCGCTCGCCAAAACCGTTCGCCGGGGAATTCTGAGTGAGTTCGGTTTCATTGAAGCAACCTCTTGGAACAGTGGTACCCGAGAATTGACGCCTATAGTCTGTCTCGGCTGCAACAAACACGCAAGCCGCCACATCCGTATCAGTCTGCCTGAGTGTCAACGACACGAATGGTTTAGGGCTCGCTCGGTACCATCTGGCCAATACCTCGCTCCGCCGCGAGGCAGATGCGGTCCAGTTCCGGAAGTGTGATGGACAACGGCGGCATGATTACTACCACATTCCCCAGTGGACGCAGCCAGACGCCTTCGGTCAGCGCGTGGTGGCAGACGCGGAGGCCACGTTTCTCTGTCCAGGGAAATGGTTCCTTGGTCTGGAGGTCTTGCACCAGTTCGATGCCGGCAATCAAGCCACGCTGACGTACGTCGCCAACATGTGGAAGCTGTGCAATTCGATCCAAGTGCGCCTTCAATCGCTCGGTTTTTTCAGGCAAACCCTCCAGCGTCTTCTCCTCCTGGAACACGTCCAGCGAAGCCAATGCTACTGCAGCGGCCAACGGATTGCCGCCGTAGGTGTGGCCGTGGAAGAAGGTCTTGGATTCGACGTAATCGCCCAAGAAAGCCTGCCAGATTTCGTCCGTGGCCAATGTGGCTGCCATCGGCAAATAGCCGCCGGTAATGCCTTTCCCCATGCAAAGCAGATCCGGAGCGATGTCCTCGTGCTCGCAAGCGAACATTTTGCCGGTGCGGCCGAAGCCGACTGCTACCTCGTCAGCGATCAGCAGGACATCATACTGCCGTGTCAATTCGCGCACGCCTCGCAAATAGCCCTCGGGGTGAGTGATCATGCCGGCCGCGGCCTGAACCAATGGCTCGATCACTAAGGCGGCGATCTCTTCGTGGTGTTCCTTTAGCGTTTCCTCCAATTGAGCAAGATAGTAGTCGCACGCGGTCTCGCGCAACACGCCATCGGGCAGGCGGTAGCATTGCGGTACGGGCAGACGAATTACGTCGAACAGAAGCGGCTGAAACATCTCGTGGAAACGAGCCACGCCGCCGACACTGACGCTGCCCAGCGTGTCCCCATGATACGCGTCGTCCAGGGCAAGGTATTTGGTCTTCCGCGGACGAGGACTGTCGCGCTGACGCCAATACTGAAATGCCATCTTCAAGGCAACTTCGACTGATGATGAGCCGTCGCTGGAGAAGAATACGTGATTCAATCCCGACGGTGTGATATCGACTAATCGTCTAGCCAATCGAACCGTCGTTGGGTTGGACATCCCCAGAGAGGTGACGTGCGCTACTCTGTCCAATTGCTGGCGAAGCGCTTCATCCAAACGCGGGTGACAGTGGCCGTGGATATTGCACCACAGGCTGCTGACGCCATCCAAGTACTCTCGTCCCTCCGTGTCTGTCAGCGTGCACCCCTGCGCGCGTTCGATCAGAAACGGCTCGTACTCGGCCATTTGCGTAAAGGCGTGCCAAACGAACTGGCGATCCCACTGTCTGATATCTTCAAACGAATCTTCCATGACATTTCTACTGAAGAAGCTTGTCGCGGTATGCCGGTTCGAGTCCTGCTCGCTTGCGTGCTTGTTCCAGTGCGTCGTCGGGCACCTTTTCGACAATCGTGTTGTCTTCCAGCTTGATTCGCTCGACGACGGTGTCGTTGTAGCGGACCGTAGGAACGCCTTCCTTCACCTCCAACACGTTGTTGCGCACCACGTTCTCCCAGCCTTTGTGGAACCGCAGCGGCGATCGCGGGACGTTGTAGATCACGTTCTGTTCGATCACGAAGTTACCGGTTCCTTGATCCAGGAACATGCCGTTGCTCTCGGCTCGACCGACATTGACAGGCACGTCGTGAATCAAATTGCCGCGCAAGGCAGAACCCGATTGAGACCCGAGCGAGTAGATCCCGCCTCCGTCCGATAACGCCAGCATGATGTGGTGGATGTGATTGTCGGCGACAACCGTCTGTTCGCACGGCGTCTTCCTTGGCTCGGGCCGCGACCGAGGGTTCCACCACATCCAGCCGATCGAAACGCCGGTGTAGGGATGCAAACGTACTTCGTTGTGAGCGATCGTGGTCTTCGCGGCCAAGCCGACCCAGATGCCGACCGCGCCGAACAGTTCCTGGCCGCAGCGTTCGACCACGCAATTGGTCACGGTGTTGCCAACAGCCGCTTGCTCCGGCGCAGCCTCCCACCATGGCTCGTCGCCGATGTTGCGTGGTTGGCCTTCGCCGATCATCACTCCATTGCCACCCGTGTCGGATACCACGGTACCGACAATGCAACTCGTCTTACAGCCTCGTCCGAACCAGATACCCGAAGCGCCAACCTGGGCCACACGCCCATCTCGGAAGCTGCACCCATCGGCCAGATCAAACTGCACGGCTGCCGGATCCGCTTCCTCGTGACTCACGTTCGCCGGTGTATTCGGGTTCCAGTGAGTGCACGCCTGACGGCCCCAATAGACGCCATCAGGCGGGCTCCAACCGGCGTGCTCGAAGGCGAGACCCACGAAGTGCAAATTGCGTATGGGGCAGTTCCTTTCCGTATCGCCGCTGGCTGCCAACAATTGCCCAGCCACGGGTGCCACCATCTCGACTTTTCCGATCTCTTCCCCCGGTCTCGGCCGATAGCTCAGCACGCCGCTCTTGCAGTCCAAATGCCATTCGCCCGGGGCGTCGAGGAATTCGGCCGAGTTCTCCAAGTAGTAGCGCGGTTGCTTTTCGAACCAGTCCATCACACACCAACTTCCGGGGCCGCCAACCTGGTGCTGGACCGTCAGCGTCTTGGTCTGCTCGTCGATTGACTTCAGAGACACGCGTGTGATGGACCAGTCGTGCAGAAAGACCAATTCCACGTCTTGCACGTCGTCATACGACCGAAGGTCGCCTTCGCGGAACTGAAAACTCGTGCGGCGGTCCGCGCCTACCTTTTCGGCGCGAAAGTAGTCTTCGTTAGGATGACGGGCCCGTTGAGCGCGGGTTCCATTGACCCATAGTTGACGAAACGACCACTTGCCGGATTCGACATCCGGCAATTCGGCCCGCCAAATGCCGTCGTCGCCAGCCGTCCAGCCTGTGATCACACGGCCGCCGCTAATCACCGGATTTTCGCCCGCCGCAGCCTTGTAGGTGATGCTATGCTCTTCGGTGCCGCCGTCCTTCAAACCAAAGACGATCGGTTCGGTGAGACGATAGCTTCCGCCGCGGATCACGACCGTCACGTCTCTGTTCAGCCCTTGTTCGATCGTCCCGCGCACGGAGTCTCGGGCACGAGCGATCGTGGCGAACGGCTTTTCCCGGGTGCCCGGGTTGGCGTCGTTGCCATCGGTGGCGACGTAGTAATTGGTAGCTTGGGCGGCGCGGCATGCGAGGCAACACAACAGCAGACTCAGAAGACGCAGGCCGGTGGTCATCGTTTCGTCCTTTCTCAAGTTGGTTTACTCAGTTTCCGGGGCTCTGCCGTTTCAGACCGACGATGCTAAGGTCAATCGGTTCAAATCCCAACTTCAGCGCGGGGGAGTTTTCTTTCAGTCGCAGGTCGCCGGCGGCGATGTCGACGAACAGAGGATCCATCGCGACGCTGTGCTGCTCGATGCTAAACTGTTGCTGGTCGTCCACGTGCCGTTTGCCCCAGTTCGGATCGGCCGCGTTGAAGTAGAGATTGTAATCGGACTGACAGTCTCGCAATAGCGAGCGGCTGTCGCCCCGTCGGCCTTCGTGCAGTAGGTTCTGCTCCGCTGTGCGAGAATAGAAGACATTGCGTTGGACGTTTGAGCCCTTGACCGGACCGTACGGAAAGACGAGGTAGCCGCGCTGATGCTCGCATCGCAAACCGTCGCTGGTGGTCGACCGAATATCAACGACCATGTTGTTCCGGATCGTGTTGTTGCCCTTCGAGATAAAACCTTCACCGCAGCAACGAAAGATCACGTTGCGCTCGATCAACGTTTCGTGTTGATCGTCATCGCAGCGGATGTTGGCATTCACGTTTGTTGTGTCCACGTCGTGCAGGTAGTTCTCTCGAACGACGTTTCCACCGCCGGTCCCGGAGATGTAGATGCAGTTGCCATCGCCCAGGATCTGCATGGTGTGGTGAATTTCGTTGCGTTCGACCACGTTTCGTCGCCCGTGCATAAAACGTTCACGTTGATGCCAACTCGGTTTCTCCAGTGAACCCGGTGCCGCGCGAGCGATTTCGTTCCAGCGGATCGTTTTCGAACACTCTGACTCGCCGCTACGAGTCCAGCCGATCCGACCGCTGACGACAATCCCCGTGTACGCCGTATGGTGGATCAAGTTGTTCGTTATCCGGTTCTCGCCGCTCTGCCAGACGAAAACGCCGACTGAATGCCACAGCACTTGGCCCACGTGATGGATGTGGTTGCCCGCCACGCTGTTCCCCTTGTTCACATCCTTGGTTCCCGGGCCGTAGCCCGCCAGAAGAACGCCGACACCGCCGATGTGTTCGATGTCGTTGTTTTCGATTCTGTTGTCCTGGCAATGGAGATCCAGTCGGATCGCCGCACCGCCGCTGTTCGCGAAGCGGCAGTTTTCGACGGCGCAATTCTCTGCGCCACGAAAACGCACCAGGGCCGTCGGCCGGTCGAACATCTCCCAATCGTGTTGCAGCCCCCAACCCACCTTGTCGGATTCCCACGGCCAACGATCTCCGTGGGTGAAGGTCAGCCCGCTGAAGATCAGATTACGCACGGGCACGTCGAACGGGCTACCGTACTCGATCAGGCCCTCGACTCGGATAAACTCTGTCAATCGAGGCGCGACGATTGCGTCGCCGGGCCGATCGCCCTTCGGCCACAAGTAGACCTTCCGCTGCGCGGTGTCCAAGACCCATTCCCCCGGTTCGTCCAATGCCTCGGGCTCATTTTCGACCCACAACGTGCCGTCAGGAAACCGGCTGAAGTAGACTTGCCCCATGGGATAAGTAGCCGGGACGGCCGTTTGGGCAACGCCAGCGTTTTCGTCCACGGAAGAGAGGGGTAGCAAATTGCAGACCCACGGGTACTGAGGAACAATCAGCACTTCTGCGTCCGATAGATTGGTCCAATTCCCGAGAGTCCCTTTGGGGAACTCCAGTTTGTTGCGCCAGCCGGGAATTCGTGTGCGCGGATATCGTTTGGCCGGAACGAAGCCGCGACTGCGGGCACGCGGCAACCGTTCGTCTCCATCGTACAGCGTCAAGAACCGCTCTAAACCTTTCGGCACGTCAGCTACCCAGACCTTTCCTTGCGCAACGTCCGGCAGTCCCGGCAACGCCCCGTATAGCTTGCGCCAGTCCGTGATTGGCAACCCGGAACTGAATACCGGTTTCTCGCCAGGCATCGCTGCGTAAGTGATGGAATGGTATTCGGTCCCCGAATCTTTCAAGCCGAAAACAACGGTCTCATCCAAGCGATAAGTCCCGCCGCGTAGAAAGACCGTGACGTTGGCGTCAAGCCCCGCGGCTATCTTCTCGCGGACCTCATCTCGGGCACCAGCCAACGTGGCAAATGGCTCTTGCCTGGTCCCTGGGTTTTCGTCGTTGCCGTCCGGGGCCACGAACAACTCCGTCGCAGCAATCGGCACGACGAACGTGCAAAGGACCGTCGCAGCCAGGAGTGCTCGGATATGAAGGCTCGTGCGCATCGTCTGCTCACTCCTACATGAAGATTTCCTTCTTGTGAATGCGTCCCTTGGGCGTTTGGCCTTCGCGGAGGGCCGCAGCGATCAGTTCCTTACCAGCTCCGCGGTATGCGTACAAGGCTTCGCCCGGACTCACACACCGGTTCCAATGCCGCTGGTAAACGAGCGCTAGATCCTTGTTCTTGGCCAAAACCGACGGCACGGCGTGTAACATGGTCCGACGTCGCTGGCGTCTTCGGAAATACTTGCCGACGATGGACGGCAAGATCGACGACAGCCAGGTTTCCTTGATGTGGTCCGTGTAGCGAGGAATGATGTAGCGCGGCCGATCCAACGGGCCGAGGGCCTCCTGCAACGCGCCGGTGAATAACACGTTCTCTTCTTCGCTGGCGTCTTCCAGAAAGACTCGTACGTAGCCACCGGCGCGGGTGCCCGCGTGGATCTTTCGGCGTCTTCTGAGCAACCTCGCTTCGCGCATCGACGTGAGGATGGCTTCGCCGATCGCCAGTGCTAGGGAACTGTCGTTCCACGGCTGTCGCGACCGGCCGAACGGTGGAAAGCCGCCACCACCGCCCAAGGAATTGGTCTCCAGTGCGCGAATCGGCTCGGGCGAGTACGGGTGGCCGATGCGCCACTGCGATCTTGCATCATCGCGGCGGCCGACGCGCTCGAGCATGTCGGCGTTCAGGATATTGGTCGAACCTTCCAAGCCTTCCGGTTTCAACTCAGTGAATGCCGCGTGGACGTGCCCGACGCCCTTTTCGATGGCTCCATCGTCGGTAACGCCGAAAATCGTTTTGTGTTTGGCGATGAAGCGTCTGTAATCGTCCAACCCTTTGGAGAACTCCGGTGCCAGGCACACCACGTCCCAGTTGTTCGCCAGCTTAGTCGGTTCGTCGGGGTCCAATCGGATCGAACGGCCGCGCAGTTGATTGACAGTCATCGACGTTGTGACGGTAGTCAAATCAATCAACACATTGATCTTGTTCGCATCCCAGCCTTCGCCTAACAAGCCGCGCGTACCCACCAGACACTTGGACAGGCCGCGCTGGAACAGGTCGGTGATCAGTGCCACGTACACGCGCGGGCACCAGTCGGCCCCCTTGCCATTGATGACGTGAAAACCCTCTTCCTCGCCGAAGGTCAGTTCGACTTCGTAGCCGTTGTCGGCTAACCACGCCGCAGCCGCTTCATCGAACGTGGATGCCAAGTCGTCGTCGACCAGTACGCTTGATCCTGTTACCAGAATCGGGTTCAGCGGGTCCGTTTCCGGCTTGTGGATCAACCTCTTGAAGGCCGCGATTGCTCCACCAGCCTCCGAGTCCAGCAGGTGCCGGACGTCGGCTGTCACGGCCGAGGTCTTCTCGTAGTCGGCAACGACGACGGCCCGGATCCGGTCGCCCATGATTTCGTGCTCGGCAGCCAGGATGGGCACCAAAGCCGTCGCCTTGCTGTTCGAATACGCCATGACGCGTCCCACGGGCGACGCACATGCCTGTGATCCTGTCTCCGTAATCTGTACGCCCAACGTTCGCAAACGACGGACAACCTGGTCGGCCAACTCGTGATCAGATGGATCCTTTGAACGGCGAAGGTGGTGCCGTACATAACGATCCAGCACGGGGGTGAGGATCTCCATCTCCGGCATTTCATCCAGGTCGAGATCCAATTCTGGCGGTGGTGTATCGGGTGGTAGCGGATGGCCGCGCCTGAGCAGAAAGATCCGGGCGGCCTGGGCAAAGACCGGATCACGACGTTCGAACGTGTCCCAATCCTTTTGGATGCCCGTAGGCAAGCGCCGCTGGGCCAATACTTCGACCAACCAGTCCGAGAGCCGCTCGCCAGTTGTTGGAGGAGACGAAGGAGCTTGGTCAGGGGATGAGGGGACGGGAGGCTGAACGGGCGACGGGGCGACTGGGAGATCGGCTGGCGGAGTCCCCCCATCCTTTTCTACCTCTGCTTCCCCTTCATCTTGTCCTTCCGGTTCCTCCTCTTCCGCTCGGCATAGATCCGCGACGATCTCGTGCAATTGGTCGTCGGCGTTGGCGACGAATGAAAGCTCGTCGCGCGAGGGGCGGACAAAGTAGGCCAAGTCCTGGTAGGGTGCGAGAAAGCCGTCCTTCACCACGGCCGGCACCGGTACTTCGTAGTCGACATCGCCGAAGAATTCGTCGTAGCGCTGTACGTCTTCCGGCTTTCTGCCATCGCGATCCGGCGGAGTTGCAGTGAGTCCGACGACCATCGGCTGCTCCAACAGGTCATGCGCGTCGGCCAGCACGCGTCCCCAATGGCCCATCAGGTGATGGCATTCGTCCAGAATGATCAGGCCGATTCCGCACCGCTTCAGACGCTGGAGCGTCTGGAGCGAAGACCGATGCAACATGTCCAGAGCACCACCCGCCATTGCGGCAGCGTCGCGAATCTGCTTGCGATAGGCGCTCAGACGTTCTTTGTAGTAATCCGGGTTGTGGCGTTTCAGGTCTCGGATCCAGACGATCGCTTCGTCCGGGTCCTTGGCCTGCTCCGTTTCAATCAGCTTGTCCTGCCACAGATCGATGGCTCCCGCGTCCATGTCTTCCCCGCCGCGACTGGGCAACGTTACCGCTTGATATGTCAGCGACGTCAGCATGGCCGGCTGGTCGGGACTTGTGCTGACAACGTCGCCCGCGGCGTCCTCGACCCGGAACATATCTGTACGTGCGGCCCACTGAGCTTGAATTGCCGAGTTGGGCGAGAGCACAAGCGCGGGCTGACGGATGCACTCGGCCCAGAGATACAGCCCCAGCACGGTTTTGCCGGAGCCCGGCGGTGCGACAATGTGCAGACGCCGCTTGCCCGATGCCAGCTTCCGACGAGCGATTTTGACAACGTCCGCCTGCGATGGTCGCAACCGGCCTTGAAAGCGAATTATGGGGAATGAAGGGCTCACGATCGTTAGATTCAGGACTTTCCGCAAATGTGACAAAACCGGCAGAATCGGTACAGTTTCCCGCCACTCGCGCCGATGCCAAATAATGATCATCATTGCCGTTGGAGTCTGCTAGCACAATGGACCCATCACAAAACGAGTCGTCTCAGACCGTTGCCAACGACGCCGCCACGGCCCTCGCAGCCGACCGTGTGCCTGTGGATTTGGACGACTGGGAACTGGACGACGACTTCCAAGTCATCGAGCGGCTCGCCGAATCGCTTCATATCAACGATGCGCGTGCGGCCGTACCATCGCCGACATGCTGCGAGCCGACACCTGCCGATTCCGAGTTGCCACCCGAACCACCGCGAGATCGGCGTCGCCAACGTAAGCCCGCAGGCACTGGCCTGGCGTGGGGCGTCTTCTCTTTGGGGCTCGTTGCCTTTGTGTTCGGCGGTGCGTTGTTGGCATGGTCATTTATCGCCACTCGTGGTGATCTCTGGTGCTGGGGTATGCCGCTGACGCTGGTAGGTCAGGCATTGCTTCTGGTCGGCGTGGTTCTGCAGATCGACGGGCTCTGGCAGAAGAATACGCAAACAGCCGAAGCGTTGGACGACTTGGACGATCAGATCTCCAGCCTACGCCACACAACGACGCCGCTGGGCACCACACATAACTCACCCGCGCAATCCTTCTACGCCCACGTGGCCGGCGGCGCGAGTCCTCAGATGCTGCTGGGCGATCTGAAAGGCCAATTGGACGTGCTGGCGATGCGTTTGGCGCAGGACCGGCGCTGAAGTCACTACTTGCGGTAACACAGTCGTGGCTTGCCATCGAGTTCGGTGTGGCACGGCTTACTTATTAGCCGCGTCCCCGCGTCACGATGAGCACTGCTTACAAGTAAGCAGTGCCACGCGATGGCTACCCCGCCCCTAGACCACGGTCGAAGGCGTCTTGATCGCGGTTGTAGACGGCTAGGTTGGACTCGAACGCCTCGGAAGAAATCTGCCAGACGGGTTCGCGGTCGACGTACGAGTTCGAGTGCGCAACGAACAGCCGGTACAGGAACTTGAATAGATGCCGCGGTGTGCGAAGGCCGCGGAAGGCCTCGATGATACGTTGATCGCTGACCGATGGGGCGATGAAACCGCGCAGAGTCGGGTTTTGCCCTTCGATGGCGCACGCCTCCAAACGAGCGTTGGCTACATCATACAGTGCCTCGCCGGTCCACTCGAACGATGAGACCATGTTCTGCTTGTCCAAGCGAGCTCGCTGGTAGAAGTCGCGTCCCTCGCGCTCGATGAACCGCGTCAGTTCGATCGGCGCCATGATCTTCAGGCCCAACCCGGGATGCTTCAGGAACTTGTTGTCCAACATCGGCCATAGCAGCGCCTTCATCAGGTCGGCCGAGCCGTTGATCAAGTGCGGTTCGTCCAGTCGATCCACCAGCACGATGACGCCCTGGTATCCCTGGGTCTGCAGAATCCCCTGCAGCTTCATCAGCATCTCGTAGCGGTCGTCCGTGCTGTCCTTGTCGGGCAACGGCTGTGCGGTAAGCTCGGGCCACGTGAATTGCAGTAGCACTTTGCGGAGCGATTTTCGGTCGCGGTTGCTCAAACGCATCTGCTTCCAGACGCGTCGCGAGGTCCGGAAGCACGTCCACCATCGCCAAAGCCACGGGCACCAGCCAGCGGCTGCCAGAGTCAAGTACACCCAGAAGTGTTTGAGCAGGTTGGCATGACCGCTGAATAGAAATGTCAGAACCAAGGCGATGACGAGTACCGTCCAAGCGATGCCAACCGCCAATTGCCAGTGTGCCCGGAGGGTAGAAAAGCCGAGTTTCTTGCGCAACTCGTGCCAACGATCCAGGAACGTGGTGGCAGTAGACTGGTCGTAGCAGGCGGCCAGCAGCAACAGGTCGCGGGACTGGTGGCGGTCCAACGTGCTGATCGCTTCTTCGTCCACCTCGCCGTCTGTGAAAGGGCTAGGCTGTTTCACTTGCAGGATGCGATCGACTAGTCCGGTGACACCTAACGACAGGATCGCGTCCATGTGATCCCACAATCGCCAACCCTTCAAAACTCGGTCCGCTCGTCGCTTTCGACGTCCGCTGAGCCGATCGCGGAAGCGGTCCAGGAAAGGATTGAAATCATCGTAGTGGATCACAAAGAGCCGCTTGTCGGGGTGCTCGCGATTGTGAAGTAGCAGATGGCGTGCGATCTGAAGCCGCATCGCGGTCTTCCCAGCACCTTTTTCGCCGAACACGACGGATGTCGAAGGCTCGATGGGGTCTCCGTAGATCTTGTCCCACGTGGGATGGTACGAGCTGTCGATGCAGTGCTCCTTGAACACTGGATCGGTTTGCGCGTCTTCCTCCGCAAACGGGTTCCGCGCGACTCCGTGGTGTTCCAGAAACTGCTGAATCTGCATGGGACGGCCTAAGAACTCCAGTTCATCACAACGATCAGCGTAACGAGCAAGGTCACGGCCATCAGCCCCAGCAAAACGACGGTGGTGATTTGCAGAGCTGACGAATTGCGGCGCCGCGGTCGAACCGACGGATTGGACTGCGCTGGCGCGGGCGAGGCGGGGGCGAAGCCAACTGGGGCCGGCGCAGGCACGGGTGGTACGGACGTTGATCCAAGCGAGGGAAATACGTCAGTTGCCGAGAGCCAGTCGTCCCAACCTTCGCGCCACACAAGTGAATCGGAACTTACACGGCCCTCAGTGATCCACTTGCGCATAATCTCGCCACGAGCCGGGCCGTATTGGCCGCCGGACGGAGGCCGGACGTACCAAGAGGACTCTGGTGATTCCGCGATTGGATCGACCGGAGCAGCAGGGACTGGCGTTGCCACCGGCTGGACCGGGGTGACGGGCTGTACGGGAACGGCACCGGATGAAGGGGCAGCCGGCGCTGTCACAGTTGCGACGGAGGCGACTGGTGACGTCGAGGTAGTCTCAGCCTTGGGAACGCTTGACGTCGGCACGCTCAGTTGCGAGCCTGCAGATGCGGCGGCCGGCACGTCATCAACTGATGCGGGAGACGAGACGGGCACGGACATCAGATCCTCGGATCCAACCGACTCGCTCTTGTCACGGCCCGGCGGCTTGGCGGCTGGCTTTTTCTCCGACTCTTCTTTCTCTTTCTTCTGGATCTGACTTTCGAGAGGAATATCGAGCCCTGCCCCGCATTGTGGGCATACACCACGCTTGCCCGCCAAGAAAGCCTTGACGTTCAATCTGTGTGAACATGTTGGGCAGTGAAACCTGATACCCATCTTCTGCCATCTTTGCCGTAGGGACGCTTGATTGGGCTCTGTGCCTCTCCCAACCGTCGTTGCTTACAGCCCAAAGGAGTGCATCGTCGGCGATTTCTACGCCGACGGCCCATCCCTCTTCTTAACATACGGAAAGGGCTGTCTGCAAATCTACCAAAGGGAGGGATCGGTATGCTGCGCCCAACGCAATCGTCGGGGCGTCTACCCATGTGCTCAAGCCAGCCATCTACGCGAGAAAGCGAGGCCAAACGCTAGATTATACAATGCAGTAAGCCCTTGTGAAGCTTGCAGTTGCCGTCCTCACTGGTACACTTTGCCCAGTACTTACGACCTGTTCCGATGAGTTGGAGATGAACCCGTATTTTGGAATATGCGAATGAGTCGAAACGATGAAGACAACGACGGCCCCGTCGAAATCCCCGTCGTGGGCGAGCTGACAGACAACGAGGCAGACATTTGCGAAAAACTGATCAGCGTCCCAATTGGCGGTGAGTGCACTTTGTACTTCGATTCACCGGGCGGCAGTGCCTATTCTGCTGTTTCGCTACTGACGCTAATTGTCATTCGCAAACTGCGAGCAACCGGCATCGTTACTGGCGAATGCTCGTCCGCCGCCCTATGGCCTTTGGCAGCCTGTCATCACCGGTTGGTGACGCCATACAGCGTCTTTCTGTTCCATCCGATGCGATGGCAAAGCGAGGAGAGCGTCCAGTTAGCCGAAGCCGCCGAATGGGCTCGGCATTTCGGCGATTTGGAGAGAGAAATGGACGATCTTCTGGCCGTTTTCCTAGGAATAGAAGCAAAACTGCTTACGGAGTGGATGAAACCGGGGCGATACGTAAGCGGTCGCGAATTCGCTGAGGCCGGTTTGGCCGAGCTAATTGATCTGGCCGCGCTGGCGAAGACTGTTCCGTAAAGGCATGCGGACACTACCCCCCCGAACGTCTATCAGTCGCAAGAAAACGGACCCGTGCTACGGGGTCCGTTTTTGGGTAGGTACTCTCGCCTCCGAGCGACAGCGGCTATGCCTGAAAGGAACTGCCGCAGCCGCACGTCTTCATGACGTTCGGATTGTTGAATGCGAAACCGCGCTGTCCGATGTCATCGAGAAAATCTACGGTAGTGCCGTCTAGATACAGAGCACTTTTCTTGTCCACCACGACATCAACGCCATGGCAGTCGTATTTGCTGTCCGCTTTTTCGTCGAACTGACTATCGAACTGCAGGCTATAGTTGAAACCGCTGCATCCGCCCGCAGCGATGCCAATTCGCAGAAACTGTTCGGGATCCAACTTCTGCTCTTCCTTGACCCGCTTCACCTCTTCGGCAGCTTTCTCTGTAAACGTGATCGCCATTGAAACCTCTTCTATATGTGGGAATGCTAGGATACTTTTCACATCACAATGTGTCCAAATTATACCAATCAGGCCAGAAAAGGAAGGCTCCAGCGGTGTGCAGGCGGCTTTTCTTGACTACGTCACAGACCTATAGCCCGTTTGGAACGACTGATCGCCTCCCCCCGAGAAACTGTCATCGCGTTCGGCAAGATGTTTACGCCGTGGCTCTGAGGTAGTGACCGCAAGCGTACGTTCGCGTTAACCGCAATTCACTACGGCTGAGAAACGACGCATTTAGCCAGATTGACTCGCCGTCACGGGAACATCGGGCTGACGACAGGAGTCGGGTCTTCGAGACCCAGCCGCTTCATTTTCTTGTAGAGCGTCGTACGATTGATGCCCAGTTGGGAGGCCGTCGCGTTGCGGTTCCAGTTGTGGTTCTGCAACGTCTCCAGGATGATCTGCCGTTCCGGGCCTTCCAGAGCCTGCTTGAGCGTCCGGCCAGTGGTTGCACGTGAGGCAACCGGAGCCGAGATCGCCAAATCGCGAGGGAAATCTTCCGGCGTGACGCGAGTGTTCTTGCCCAGCAGCACGGCTCGTTCCACGACGTTCTGCAACTCGCGCACGTTACCGGGCCAATGATAGCCCTGTAACACAGACATGGCTTCTTCGGAGAATCCATCGACCTGCTTGCCGGTCTCCTCGCACACTCTGGCCAAGAAGTGCTCTGAGAGCAGAGGGATGTCCCCGATGCGTTCGCGTAGAGGGGGCAACTCGATGTTGATGACGTTGATACGGTAGTAGAGGTCTTGACGAAAACGGCCCGCCGTCACGGCTTTGGCCAAGTCTTCGTTGGTGGCTAAGATAACGCGCGTATCCACGCGGAAGGTCTTCGTGCCGCCAACCTGTTCGAAGTCGAAGTCTTGTAGCACGCGCAGCAGTTTGACTTGCATGCCGGGCGAGGCAGTACTGATCTCGTCCAGGAACATGGTTCCGCCATCGGCCTGCATGAACTTGCCGATTTTCTCGCCGACTGCACCGGTGAAGGCCCCGGCGGCATGCCCGAACAGTTCGCTTTCCAGAAGCGTTTCCGGAAGGGCCCCACAAGCGACTTCGACAATCGGCTTGTCTCGACGAGCGCTGCGGCGATGGATCGCTCGTGCGATGAGCGACTTGCCCGTGCCGCTCTCTCCCGTGATCAGCACCGTGGCCCTCGTGTCCGCGATGCTGTCGATCATGTCGAACGTCTTCAGCATGCGATGATCGCGGCCGACGATGTTCTCCATCCCAAAGCGAAGATCCAGTTGGGCCTTGAGTTTCGCGTTCTCCTCGATCACTTCACGCTGAGAAAGCGCGCGGTCGATGGCCAGTTCCAGTTCTTCGTCGATCAGCGGCTTGGTCAGCAGATCGAACGCGCCGGCTCGAATCGCCTCGATGCCCGTTTCAGCCGTGGCATATCCGGTGATTAGAATCACGGTTGTATCAGGATGTGACCGGCGGCAGTGTTCCAGGATTTCGAAACCGTCGCCGTCTTGAAGGCGAATATCCGCCAACACGAGGTCAAATGCCGTCTCGTCCGTCAACCGGATCGCATCCCGGCAAGAGGAAGCCTCGGAGACAGAGTATCCCTTTTCGCGCAGCCAGTCGGCCATTGCGTCCAAGACAAGACGATCGTCGTCGACCAGCAGAAGGGAGTCTTGTTTCATTTTCGCCTCAACGAGTGCTGTCAAATCGCGTTGTTGTAAGTTATCTAGGTCACAGGTTGCCCTAAGTCAACGCGCACAGCCACCGCAGCTTTGCTCAAGTGTCCAGACAGCACGATCTGCGCACTATTGAGTAGGGTTGTCCCTACCTAATCGGCAAAATCGCTGCAAACACACCCGTTCGGGGTGCTGGCGAGGGGGGTGATTTTATCAGACAAAATTTGCGGTATGTTGGGTTCCCGAAGACGTAAAACGATATGATAATGGATAACCTGTTAAGAGGCCGCGAAAAACCCTAATTGGTTACGTATCGATTCACTCCCTTCATGTCCTACGTACAGGAGCATCGTGTGAGTATTGAGGTATTGGTAGCGGACGATCAGCTAGTGATCCGCGAAGGTCTCGCTGAGCTGTTCCAGGATGAAGACATCGAAATCATCGGCGAGGCGATGACCGGCACAGACGCGATTGAGAAGACGCTGAAGCTGAAGCCGGGCATTCTGCTGATGGATGTCATGATGCCGAACACAGATGGCCTGGATGCCCTGGAGAAGATCCGCGACGAGTCTCCGCAGACGCGCGTGTTGATGATGTCAGCGCACGACAACCCCACCTACGTTGCTCGTTCGGTGGCGTTAGGCGCGGATGGATTCATCTTGAAGACCGCAACCGCTGGCGAAATGATCGACGCGGTCAAACGAGCGGCTCGCGGTGAACCTTCCGTGGATGCGAGGCTGAACAAGATCAAGGATCTCTTGGCTACTCGGCTGGATCCGACCGCTGACGAAGTGCCGTTGACGAAGCGCGAGTACCAAGTCTTGCGTCATTTGGCTTTTGGTCTCAGTAATCGCGAGATCGGCCGGTCGTTGAGCATCAGTATCGAGACCGTCAAGGAACACGTGCAGAATATCCTTCGCAAGTTGGATGCTGCCGATCGGACCGAGGCGGCTGTTTGGGCGGTCAAGCGAGACTTGGCTTGACCCTTCTCTCGATGTTGGCTTGCGGCCTGCGAGATAGACCACCAGTCTGTCGAGGTTGCTTTGGCTAGTGGTACGGATTTTCTGCCCTCGCCCTCGGTGCGCACTAGCCGTCACTTCGTGGCGTATCGCCGAACCAAGCGGAAACAGAAACAGGCTCCGATGGCCTGTCTTTCCCTGCGCTTCTACCTTGCCCTCGGATGCGCCCGTTCGTACGCCTCGCGCAATCCCGCCGTGCTGACGTGCGTGTAGATCTGCGTGGTCACCAGGCTCTTGTGGCCCAGCAATTCCTGCACACTGCGGATGTCGGCCCCGCGATCCAAAAGGTGTGTTGCGAAGCTGTGACGCAGCGTGTGCGGCGTAGTACGCAGGTCCAGGCCGGCTTGCCTCAGGTACTTCTCCAACATCCGCGCCACACTTCGCGTTGTGAGCCGGCACCCGAACTTGTTCACGAACACGGGCGCCTCGGGCCCGCCTGCCTCTTTGGACGAGAGTTGGCGGACTGCGAGCCATCGCTTGACAGCTTTGGCGGCAAACGAGCCGAGTGGGGCGAGACGTTCTCGGCGGCCTTTGCCGCGTACGCGCACCAGCCCGGCGTCCATGTCCAGATCGCCGTCGTTGATGCCGACCAGTTCGCTGACCCGTAACCCCGCCGAGTACATGGTCTCCAAAATGGCTCGATCGCGCAGCCCCATAGGCTTGCCCGCCGGCGGAGTCTCCAGCAGCTTGGCGATTTCGTCAGTTGAAAGGAAATGAGGCAGCTTGCGTTCGGGCCGCGGGTTCCGCAGCGGCTTGGCCGGGTTCGAATCGGCCAAGCCCTCGCGCTGAGCGAACCGAAAGAAGCTTCGAAGCGAGGCCAGACGCCGGGAAACCGAACTCTTGGCGTATCCGGCCTCATGAAGCGCCGCAACATAGCCGCGCAGATCCAGCGGGTCGATTTCCGATGGCTTTGGACGACGACCGTAGCTTTCGGTCAGGTATTCGGTCAGCGCCGTCAAATCTTCGCGATACGACTTGACCGTCAAATCCGAAGCATTGCGTTCAACCAATAGATACCGCAGAAAACGCGTGATGGCGATTTGCATGATTTCAGGCCGCTTGCCAGCCTGCCAGGCAGACGCGATGCCTGCACCGCCTGCTACCTAGGCGGCCTCCTCTTCGCTATCGAACCAATCCACCGGGTTGTCGCCTCGGAACGGTAGACGGAAACGGGAGGACGGATCCAGGTCGCTTTCCTTCTCGTCAGCCACTTGGGTTGCTTGACGAATCTTCTGACTCATGACCGCTGCGTCGTACCAACTGAAGCTCAGGTCCGGATTTGCGGCATATCGGCCGATTTGCCGCAGCGTCTCGGTGCGGTTCTCGTCGTCGAATAGAAAGACGTACCGCTCGTTGCCCTTCACCAGCGCCAGCACATTAATTTCCGTGGTCACTCTTTCGCTCCTTCGTCAAACCGCCGTCCGCCGGGAATGGCCGCAACTCATCCTTGCGCGGCTCCAATTTGTAGCTTCGACATGGAAGTTATCGGCTGAGAGCAGGCGTTTGCGCCAATTCCGTTTCAGCAACTCGGATATGACGGCATCGCAACTTCGACGCTGTGCGCAAGACGGCTAAACTTGGTAAGCCCAGAAAAGCATATGGACACGGATGGCGTACCGGACGAAAGGTTCGGCAGCATTGCTGTCAGTGTCGGTCGTGTCCATCCGCCGCGATGGTGGGCGTGCTGTGAATTGACGTTGGGTCGGACTCAGCCGGATTCTCGCGCGGCCGAGTCCTTGCGGATACCCCCAAGATTCGGAACACCACAAGCCACAAGGCCACGATCACCAGGATCACAACAGCCAGAGCCATCATCCCGACCAGGGCCAGTCGGTTCCCCAGCTTGTCAACGGGCGCCGTTGCCGTATTGGCGCCGACCTGGACCAGAACCAGGAGGTCCGTACTGTTGGCCCCGTCGCCTGCTGCTTGGCCGCGCCCAGGCAGCCGAACCGGCTCGGTTGCTGCGATCCAGTTGCCAGCATACTCTTCGCCCCCAGGCGCATTCGCCAGTGGATCTCGGTACTTGTATTCCGGCTCGCCCCCGATTCTGGCCAGTTGCGTTTCGGTTACCCTGTAGTCCCGGGACGGCGGTTTCGCCTTGAATACCGGATGCTGCAGAATGATCCCCTTGCGCTCGCCATCGCGGTGGTCGATCAACACTGCAAAGTAACCGGTCGGATCGTGGTTGCTGCGGAAGATGGCGAAATCACCAACGTTGATCGTGAACGCGATGACCCCCAAGAACCGACGTGGTGATGTGGAGGTGTCGTATACTGGCGTCGAGACGGCGACGCGCCACCTCTCGGTCGTCGTGCTTTTGAATGCTGCAGACAGGTGTGTCGCACTAATGTGTTGCGGCAACTCTTGTGGACGCACACGATCCCCGTCTTCTTGACCCCCGTGAAAGTAAGTTCGCCAACTGTAGTTCTTGCCCACCGAACGAGTTGTTATATCCCCTTCGGCGTATGCAACTGCGACAATCGTCCCCCACTGGTCGAGCGCGATGACACTGGCAAACTTCGACGCATCGGGACGCGGGATCTCGTTATAGCTAGCAAGACACTTTTCCAAGTATGCTTTCAAACTTAGCCGTTGCGGCTCGACCAAGAATCGTTGACGCAATGTTTCGATCTGCTCTTCCGTCATTTCTGCATTGGACAAGTCGCCAAGGACCGTGCTGCCAAATGTCGCGATTAACTCAGCCTGCAAGTCCGATCGACTTGCCTCCTGTTCCGCGATCTCAAAGTACTCGGCCAACTCTGCCTCGAAGCTCTTTGCGATAAACTTGGCCGCAAACTCATTGCTCTTGTACGTCTGGTCGTTGACCATGTCCTCGGATTGGCTGACCGCGCGGCCGAAACCGTGCCAATAGAACAAGGCCATGACCAGCAGCAGCAGTACAGGCCCAAGCAACCCCAACACCAAGAGTGGCCGTCGGGCTCGATGTTGCTGGCGCGCATCAAGCGCGTCCAACACGGTCTGAGCGTTACCGTACCGTTCGTCTGGATCCACCGCCAAACAGCGATCCATGATTTCAGCCAGCGCGCCATCCACACCGCGTGTTTCACGATGGTGGGATGGTGGCGGAGCTTCCTCTATATGTTGACGGTAGCACTCCAGCCGCTTGGCCAAGTCGGTCGCCGCCTCGATCCGCCGTATCGTCCCGTCGTCGCGATACGGTGGCGAACCGGTCAACATCGAGTACAGCAGTGCGCCCAGGGCGTAGACGTCCCAACGCGCATCGGGAACCGCCTCCAAATCCGCCTGTTCTGGGGCCATATAGAACAACGTCCCCAGAGCCGGTGTCTGTTCGTGCGAAAGTCGCGATTGACCAAAGTCGGCGAGCCGTGGCCGACGGTCTTGATCCAGGAGGATGTTGGCCGGCTTCAAGTCGCAGTGCAGGACGCCCTTCGCATGGGCGTGAGTCAAGCCGATCGCCACATCGCGGAACATCTCGACGGCTTCCTCGGCCGGCAGGTTGCCGCGCTCGCGCAAGAGGTCATCCAACGACCCGTTCTCGACGTACTCCATTACGTAATAGGGCGGTTCAGCGTCCCACCCGACATCCAGCAGTTGCACCACATAGCGGTCGGCCGACAGGAAGACCAGCTTTTCCACTTCGCGCGACAGCAGCGTCCAGTCCAGACCGCCGCGATGCAGGTAGAACTTCACTGCCACGCGTCGCCCCGTATTACGGTCCAAACCGACCCAAACCTCGCCGTACGCCCCCGTACCCAGTTGACGTTGCAGCTCGTAGCCGGCCGCGGTACCCGGCGGTCGCGACGGCTGTTTGCTCAGCTCACGCGAACGGCGTTGTTCCTCTTCGTTCTGGTATTCCGTAGGACCGCTGGACATGTAGATATGGTATCACAAGTCGCAGCGTGGGACAGGCAATGTACGCTTGCGGTTCAGTTCAGTCCGTGTATCATTGGGGGCTTGATGGAAAACACCATGAAACGCATCAAAAAAGGCCTTGATATACCGATCAGCGGGGAGCCCGATCAGGAAATCTCATTCGGGACCGATCCACACGCAGTAGCTTTGGTGGGCGACGACTACGTCGGCATGAAACCCACGATGGCGGTGCGCGAGGGGGATTCCGTCAAACTGGGCCAACTGCTATTCACAGACAAGCGTACCCCCGGCGTGCGACACACCTCGCCCGGCTGTGGCACGGTCGTGGCGGTCAATCGCGGGGCGAAGCGAAAGTTCGAATCGGTCGTGGTTGACCTGAAAGGCGACGAAGCCGAACAGTTCAACACCTGCGACGCGGGGACTCTCAGCGGCGACAAAGTCCGCGAGACTCTGGTCGAATCAGGCCTCTGGACCGCTCTACGTACCCGGCCGTTCAACAAGGTTCCGGCACCGGACTCCAGCCCGAATTCGATATTCGTCACCGCTGTGGACACAAATCCGTTGGCGGCTGACCCGGTACCGATCATCGAAGCGAACACCGAGGATTTCGTCCTTGGGCTGCACTCGCTCACCCGGCTGACCGACGGCCGTGTGTTTGTGTGCCATCAAGCCGACACGGAAGTCCCCGGCTGGGACATCTCGGGTGTGTCGATGCAAGCCTTCGCTGGGCCGCATCCCGCCGGGCTGCCGGGCACGCACATCCATTTCCTGGATCCGGTCGGCCCAAACAAGACGGTTTGGTTTATTGGCTATCAGGAAGTTATCGCGATCGGTGCACTCTTCCGTACAGGTCGTCTGAGTACAGATCGAGTGATCTCGCTGGCTGGGCCGGGCGTGGTAAACCCGCGACTCATTCGCACTCGCGTCAGCGCGTGTGTCGACGACTTGGTTGCCAAGCAACTTTGCGATGGCGAACCGCGAGTCATTTCCGGCTCGGTACTCTCTGGACGGACAGCGACTGCGCCGCATAACTTCTTGGGCAGATATCACCTGCAGATCTCGGCGATCGAAGAAGGAAGCCAACGCGAATTGTTGGGTTGGACGACCCCGGGATTCAACAAGTACTCGGTCACACGTGCACTGGCTTCTTTCTGGCTCGGTGGCTCGAAACGACAGTTCGATTTGACCACGTCCACCCAAGGCGGCAAGCGGGCCATGGTGCCAATCGGCGTGTACGAGAAGGTCATGCCGCTGGACATCCTACCTACGTTCTTGCTGCGAGCGTTGATTGTGGGCGACACGGAACAAGCCCAATCGCTGGGATGTCTGGAACTGGATGAAGACGACGTAGCCTTGTGCACGTTTGTCTGTCCCAGCAAGTACGAATATGGTCCCATTCTTCGCAAGAACCTCACACAGATCGAAATCGAAGGCTGACGCGGGCGCATGTTGAGACGACTGTTGGACCGACTCAAACCGATGTTCGACGAGGACGGCCGGTTCCACCGTCTGCACCCGCTGTACGAAGCTGGCGACACGTTCTTCTACACGCCCGGCGACGTCACCAAGACCGCATCTCACATCCGCGATGCGATGGACCTGAAGCGAATGATGACCATGGTGGTCATCGCGCTGGGACCGTGTGCCTTGATGGCGATGTGGAATACGGGCTATCAAGCTCATTTGTTAATGCAAGAGAGCGCGGTCGAAGCGGCATCCGGGTGGCGCGGCGCGGTGATGGGCTTTTTGGGTCTGGGCTATTCGCCGGACAACGTTTTGAGCTGCTTTGTTCACGGGGCGCTTTACTTCCTGCCCGTTTACATCGTCACGCTCGCAGCCGGCGGTTTCTGGGAAGTGTTGTTTGCGATTGTGCGCAAGCACGAAATCAATGAAGGCTTCTTCGTCACCAGCTTGCTGTTCCCGTTGATCCTGCCACCCTTGATCCCGTTGTGGCAGGTCGCTCTGGGGATCAGTTTCGGCGTAGTCATCGGCAAAGAAGTGTTCGGCGGCACGGGCAGGAACTTCCTCAATCCGGCTCTGACAGCGCGTGCGTTTTTGTATTTCGCCTACTCGAAGCAGATTTGCGGCGACACCGTCTGGGTCGCCGTGGACGGCGTCAGCAGTGCCACGGCCTTGGGCAATATGAAGACAGCCGATCCGGCAACAGGCATAAGCGCCATTGGCGATATCAGTTGGTGCGAGGCGTTTCTCGGTACGGTTTCGGGTTCGATGGGCGAAACGTCGGTCTTGGCCTGCCTGATTGGTGCGGTCCTCTTGATTGCCATGGGGATTGGGTCTTGGAAGATCATGGCTGGCGTGCTGCTGGGCGGCATGGGCTTGTCGACGTTGTTCTGGTTGGTCGGCAGCGAAACGAATCCCATGTTCAATTTGCCGCCGTGGTGGCACTTGGTCTTGGGCGGCTACGCATTTGGTTTGGTCTTTATGGCAACCGACCCGGTTTCGGCGGCGATGACCGAACCCGGCAAATGGATCTATGGAATCCTGATCGGTGTGATGGCTATTTCGATTCGGGTCGTCGGCGCTTATCCAGAAGGTATCATGTTGGCGATTCTGTTTGGAAACGTGTTCGCGCCGACGATCGACTACTACGTGGTCCAGGCAAACATCAAACGTAGGTTGGCTCGCAATGCAGCGTGATTCGATTCAAAACACGTTCATCGTCGCCACCGGTGTGTGCGTATTCTGGTCTGTGTTGGTATCGGCCGCGGCCGTGGGGCTGCGCGGGCGTCAGATCGAGAACAAGATCGCGGAGAGAAGACGCAACATCCTGGTAGCTGCGGATTTGTACGACGAAGCGGTGCCACTGGATCAGGCGTTCAAGCAGGTCGAGGCCCAGATCGTCGATCTGGAGACGGGCGAATTCGTCGACAAGGCGACCGTGGATCCCGAACAGTATGATCAGCGAACCGCCGCAAAAGACCCGGAGTTGGGGATTGCCATCAAGCCGGAACACGACCTTGCACGCATCAAACGCCGCGAGAAGTACTCGTTTGTCTACCGGGTCGTGAAAGACGGCAAGTTGGATCAGATTGTGCTGCCAATTAACGGCAAAGGCCTGTGGTCCACGTTGTATGGTTTCATCGCCCTTGACGCCGATATGGAGACGATCCGTGGCATCACGTTCTACGAACACAAGGAGACACCAGGATTGGGCGGCAAGGTTGACGATGAGAATTGGAAGCAGAAATGGGTGGGCAAACTTGCCTTTGATGACGGTGGAGACGTGCAGATCAAGGTTGCCCGCGGAACAGTAGATCCGAACCGGCCCGAGGCGAAGCATCAGGTGGACGGAATAGCCGGAGCCACGCTGACGGCGGTCGGCGTATCGAACTTGGTGCAGTACTGGCTCGGCGAGAACGCCTTTGGGCCGTTCCTGGAGAAACAGCGTGAATCGTAGTCACCGGACATTGGTCATTGGGATTTGGTCATTGGTCATTTGACCACCGATCCGGTTGCGGGAGACGGAAGAATGGCAGCGCCGAAAGCGAAAGATGTGTTGTTGGATCCGCTTTTCAACAACAACCCGATCGCGCTGCAGGTGTTGGGGATCTGCTCGGCCCTGGCAGTGACAACCGAGTTGAAGACGTCCGTTGTGATGTCCATCGCCGTGATCTTCGTCATTGCGTTTTCCAACGTCTCGGTCAGCCTCATCCGCAAGTGGATTCCCACCAATATCCGCATCATCGTCCAGATGACCATCATCGCCTCGCTGGTGATTATCGTAGACCAGGTCTTGCAGGCCTACATGTTCAAGATCAGCAAGCAATTGTCGGTCTTCGTGGGTCTGATTATCACTAACTGCATCGTCATGGGACGTGCGGAAGCATTCGCCATGAAACAGGGGCCTTGGCTGAGCTTCTTGGACGGTATCGGTAACGGCCTGGGCTACAGCGTGCTTTTGCTGGTCGTAGGATTCTTTCGCGAGTTGTTCGGGTCGGGCAAGCTGTACGGTTACGTGATCTTCAAGACGGTCGACGAGGGCGGTTGGTACGAGCCAAATGTCTTGATGGTGCTGTCTCCCAGTGCGTTTTTTCTTATCGGCTTCATCATTTGGGCTCTGCGCACGTGGAAGCCGGACCAGGTAGAGGAGGCATAGGGCGATGGGAGAGTATCTGAGCTTGTTCTTTCGAGCCGTCTTCACGGAAAACCTGGCACTGTCTCTTTTTCTGGGCATGTGTACGTTCCTGGCGGTATCCAAGAACGTCAAGACGGCCGTTGGCTTGGGCGTTGCCGTCCTGGTCATCCAGACGATCACCGTACCTGCCAACCATCTGATCTATCGCTACCTGTTACAGCCAGGCGCCTTGGCTTGGATTAGCGACTCGTTTAAGGACGTCGATCTGACTTTCGTGGGTCTGATCAGCTATATCGGCGTCATCGCGGCCATGGTGCAGATTCTCGAGATGACCCTCGACCGGTACTTCCCACCGCTGTACAACGCGTTGGGCATTTTTCTGCCATTGATCACAGTGAACTGTGCCATCCTTGGCGGTTCCCTATTCATGGTGGAGAGGGACTACAACCTTCCGCAGAGCGTCGCGTTTGGATTTGGCTCTGGCTTCGGATGGGCGCTGGCCATCGTGGCGTTGGCGGGAATTCGCGAAAAGATGGCTTACAGCAATGTGCCCCCGGGGCTGCGTGGCTTGGGGATCGCCTTCATTACCGTTGGCCTGATGGCGATGGCTTTTATGACCGGTATCCAATTGTAGAAACCTGAAACCGCACAATGTTCGATAGCTATCGTGAGATTATTCTCGGCGTATTCATGTTCACCGGCATCGTGCTCGCGCTGGTGGTAGTGATCCTGGCCGCCCGCTCCAAGCTGGTCGCCTCGGGCGACGTCGAGATTGTGGTGAATGAGCAGAAGACGCTAACGGTCGCGGCTGGCGGCAAGTTGCTTGGCTCGTTGGCCGACGTCGGCATCTACGTATCGTCAGCATGCGGTGGCGGAGGCACGTGCGCCCAGTGCAAGGTCCAAGTGTTGGAGGGCGGCGGCGACATTTTGCCCACGGAACGGGCTGTTATCAACAGACGCCAAGCACGCGACAGCTACCGCCTGTCGTGTCAGGTGGCGGTCAAGCAGGATATGCGCATCGAGGTGCCGCCGGAGGTATTCGAGACCAAGAAGTGGCTTTGCACCGTACGTTCAAACCGCAATGTGGCAACGTTTATCAAAGAACTAGTACTGGAGTTGCCCGAAGGGGAAGATGTCAACTTCAAGGCGGGCGGGTACATCCAAATCGAAGCCCCGCCGCACGAGGTGGCCTACGAGGACTTCGACATCGAGGAGGAATATCGCCCCGATTGGGACAAATATAACGTCTGGCGTTACAAGTCGGTGGTGACCGAGCCTGTGGTCCGAGCCTATTCGATGGCCAACTATCCGGGCGAAAAAGGCATCATCATGCTGAACGTGCGAATCGCCAGCCCACCGCCTGGAACGCCCGAAGGTACGCCGCCGGGGCAGATGTCGTCGTTCATCTTCGGCCTGAAACCCGGCGATCAGGTCACCATCTCGGGACCTTACGGCGAATTCTTCATCAAGGACACAGATGCCGAGATGCTCTATGTCGGTGGAGGTGCCGGGATGGCGCCGCTGCGAAGCCATGTTTTCGAGCTCTTTAAGAACCTCCAGACCGGTCGCAAAGTCTCCTATTGGTACGGCGGCCGTAGTCTTCGAGAGTTGTTCTACATGGACGAGTTTCAGGCAATTGAAAAGGCGTTTCCAAACTTCAAATTCAACATCGGGCTTTCTGAACCTATGCCCGAGGACAATTGGACCGGCTACACCGGCTTTATCCACCAAGTGCTCTACGACCATTACTTGAAGGATCATCCCGCGCCGGAAGACATCGAATACTACATGTGCGGCCCGCCGATGATGAATTCCGCCGTGTTCAAGCTGCTTGACGACTTGGGCGTTGAACCCGAGAACATCGCCTTCGACGATTTCGGTGGTTAGGCGTCTCTACGATTGAACGGTTGAGCCAAAGTCGGGAGGGCGAGGCTCCTGCCGAGCCGATTGCACGAACCACGATCATCTCATACACGGCTCCGCAGGAACGTCGCCCTCGCAGTTTCGTATCCAGAAGTGCTCTGCTGGCCAGTGGAGCGAGAGACCATGCTATCGTCGGTCCCAACTCGGAATCATCTTGCCTTCGCAGGGCTCGTTTTCTTCGGCCTGCTCGGCTGCCACAGCGAGAATCGTGTCACTAATGAGCCAATTCTCATCTCCGGCGACACCATGGGGACGGTGTACAAGATCAAAGTATCCGGCCCGCCCGATGGACTGACGGATGCGCGTCTGCAGCAAGAGGTCGACGATCGCCTTAAATACATCAACGACCTAATGTCAACGTACCTGCCCGAGTCGGAGATCTCGCGATTCAACCGATCACAGGACGACGAGTGGTTCGAGGTATCCCCTGAAACCGCCACCGTCCTGGGCAAGGCACGCGAGATCAGCGAGAATACCGACGGCGCATTTGACGTCACTGTCGGGCCGCTAGTAAACTTGTGGAGCTTCGGTCCCGACGGCCGGCACGAAGAAATCCCAACGGACGACGAGATCGAGCAAGCCAGAGCCAACGTCGGCTTCCAACACATCGAGGTTCGTGCGTCGCCACCAGCGTTGCTAAAGACGCACCCGGATGTCTATGTCGATCTTTCGGCAATCGCCAAAGGATTCGCCGTTGACGAGGTCACCCGCGTCCTAGACGGCTTGGGAATCACGCGGTACATGGTCGAAATCGGCGGCGAGGTCCGTACAGGCGGCCGCAAACAGGATGGTACGTCCTGGAAGATTGGCATTGAAAAGCCAATAAGCACCGTGCGAGTGCTACAGCACATCGTAGAACTTGAAGATCGCGCCTTGGCCACATCGGGCGACTACCGTAACTTCTTCGAGAAAGACGGGCTTCGCTACTCGCACACGATCGACGCACGAACTGGGCGTCCGGTCGCACATAACCTGGCTTCGGTCTCCGTAATCTCGGATAACTGCACTTTCTCCGACGCCATGGCGACCGCTCTTACAGTGATGGGACCCGACGAAGCGTTTCAGTACGCCACGGACAACGACATCGACGTTCTGTTGATTATCCGCGTAGCTGACGGTTTTGAAGTGAAGACGACGAAGGGCTTCGGCGGAAAGGCGGCACAATGAACGTCTTCATCATCGCATGCCTCATCTTCCTAGCAGCCTTCCTCTGCATGTCCGTCGGGCTCATCTTCGGGAAGGCCCGCATTAGAGGTTCCTGCTGTGGCGATTCGGGCCATTCGCACCACGAACAAGACGAGGAAAGGTGTATCGGCTGTCCCACCTCGTCGGACGAATGTGCAGGGACGCCAGACGAAGACCGCTCGTGCAACGGTGCACGCTCGACCGGCCATCAGCTCGGTTAGATACGCCACGACGATTCCAGCTTCCCGCCTTTCTGGTGGGATTTCCGTCCGGCAAAACTATTCGACGGCGGAATTCGTCTACAATATTAGGTGGAATCGGAACGTCTGTGCTCAATGGCAAGGTATCTCGTCCTTGGGCATTCAACTGTGGGCTTTGAACTCAAGCGTGCGCAGGCGCGTTTTCCCGTACGATTCTTGTTGGATTCAAGGAGTTGGCCATGTCCCGAAAACTGATTGGATTGTTGGGAGTCGTGATTTTCTTGGTCCCTGTGATTGCCCCGGCCCAGGGGGTCTTGGTGGTGGTGGATCCTAATTCGCAAGTGCGGCTACCGCGTCCGATCATCTGGCCGCGACCGCCACATCCCCGCCCGACGCCTCCTCCTCCGCCTGCCCGGTACAAGATCAAGGAGTTACAGGTCAACGCCCGGCTGATCGACCAAGTGGCCCAGGTTCAGGTGTCTCAGACGTTCGAGAACACCGGTAGCCGTCAATTGGAAGTCTCGTTCATCTTCCCGCTGCCCTACGACGGGGCAATCGAGCGTATGACGCTGTTGGTCGACGGCAAAGAGTATCCGGCTCAGCTCCTGGATGCCAAGGATGCTCGGCGGCTGTACGAAGACATCGTCCGCAAGAACAAGGACCCGGCTTTGCTGGAATGGATGGGCACGGGGCTGTTCAAGACGAGCGTCTTTCCGGTTCCACCTGGTGCGAAGCGAACCGTGTCGCTACGTTACTCGCAGATGTGTCGCAAGCAGGACGGTTTGACCGACTTCCTCTTTCCGCTTTCCACAGCCAAGTACACCTCGCACGCAGTCGAGGAGTTCAGCATCCGCGCGTCGATTGAGAGCCAGGACGAGATCAAAAACGTCTACAGCCCGACGCACAGCGTGGATATCAAACGGCCCGACGACAACCACGCGATAGTCACCCTTACCAAGAAGAACGAGGTCCCCTCGGCCGACTTCCGCCTTCTGTACGACGTGGGCCGCGGCAAGGTCAGCACTCGGGTGGTCAGCTATCGCCCGGAAAACGACGAGGATGGGTTCTTCCTGCTATTGGCCAGCCCCAAGATCAAGGCCCCGGACGCCGAGCGGCCGAAGAAAACCGTCGTCTTCGTGGTGGATCGTTCGGGTAGCATGAGCGGGAAGAAGATCGAGCAGGCGCGTAGTGCTCTAAAGCACGTTTTGAACAATCTCCGCGACGGCGACCTGTTTAACATCGTGGCCTACGACAGCCAAGTGGAATCGTTCCGGCCCGAACTCCAGCGTTACAGCGACAAGAACCGCAAAGCCGCATTAGGATTCGTCGAAGGCATCTATGCTGGCGGAAGCACCAACATCGACGGGGCCCTGAAGGCGGCACTGGGCCAACTGCAGGATGATGATCAACCCACCTACGTGTTGTTTCTGACCGACGGCCTTCCCACGGCTGGTGAAACCAACGAAATGAAGATCGTCCAAAACGCCAAAGGCGAAAACAAGGTCCGAGCCCGAATGTTCACGTTCGGCGTGGGCTACGACGTCAACAGCCGGTTGCTGGACAAGCTGGTGCGCGAGAACCATGGCCAGAGTGAATATGTCAAACCGGACGAGGACATCGAAGACCGTGTGAGCAAGCTATACAACCGTATCGAATCGCCCGCAATGACCGACGTGCAGATCAGTTACGATTTCGACGAATTGAAGACCGAGGAGGGGAAACCGGTCAATCGCGTTTATCCGACAGGTTCGTTCGACCTGTTTGCCGGCGAGCAACTGGTCGTTGTTGGTCGTTACAAAAAGTTCGGCACGGCCAAGGTGATTGTCACCGGATCAGTGTCTGGCAAGAAACAGAAGCTGGATTTCCCGGCCAAGTTTGTCAAGAAGAGCAAGGACGAAACGCACGCCTTCATCGAGAAGCTCTGGGCGGTGCGCCGCGTGGGCGAAATCCTCGACGAATTGGACTTGAAGGGCAAGAACGACGAGTTGGTCACCGAATTGGTCCAGCTCTCCAAGCGTCACGGCATCCTCACGCCCTACACATCGTTTATGGCGGATGATACGGGACGCGTGGACGAACTGGCCCAAAACGTACGCCGGGCGGGCGAGCGGCTCGGTGCATTGGACCGAGCGTCCGGCGCCGGTGGTTTCTTGCAGCGTTCGCTGAAGTCCGAGTTCCGCAGTGCGGCACGAGCCCCGTCAGCCTCCGCGCCGGCCGCACGGCCGCTGATGGAAGCGTTCTCGCGACAGGACGGTGCAGTCGAGCGTGCAAAGGCCGAAGGTCTGGATTTCGCTGAGGAAGTGGCAAACGAAGCTGAGACCGCTTTCGAGAAACTCCGCAATGTCGGCAATCGAACGTTCTACTGGCGGGACGGCCGCTGGCGAGATTCCCAAGTGACCAAGGAACAGGAGAAGAACGTCACGCGCATCAAGCAGTTCAGCGACGACTATTTCAAGCTGGCGGCCCTGCACGGCAAGAAGATGTCGCAGTACATGGTGTTCGACGACCCCGTGCTGATCTACCTAGAGGGACGCGCGTATCTGATTGAACCGTAGGGAAGTCCCTTGATTGTGCAACAACCGAATAGCGACGACACACCGTGGCAGTTTCGAAGGCTTCAGATTCGGAGCCAGAACTCGAAGCGTTGATGCCGGACTCGTCAATTCATCCTCGCTCCCCGACTCTCACGAGCGATCCATCCCTGAGACAGGCGAAGATGCCGGCAGGGATGGCGAGGATGCCTTCGTGAACGGGGGGCGCGACAAGCTTAACGGTCTTGACGGTCTTGCCGTCGCTGCGGTTCAGCACGTACAGCAGACCGCCGGCACGCCACTCGGGTCCGCTCAGCGGATCGCTCGGATCGAGCAGGTCTGGACCGCCACCAAGAAACAGGTGCTCTCCTGCCGCGATAAGCGCAGTGGGTCGGAGCGGAAACAGCTTGTGCCAGAGCAGGTCGTGATCGACCGCTGCGTTGCGACGCAGAGGGGCACCTGCCAGCTCGGGCATGGGATCGGTCGCGGATTGCTTCTTGCCCTTTTGCGGCTGCCGCGCCTGGGCCTTTCGATCAAAGCAGAGGACGGGAAGCCCGCCGCTGCCAGGCGTATAGTATTGGAAATGTCCTGGGCTTACGCTGTGGCGGATGCCGTACGAACGCTCGGCATCGAAACACATCCGATTACAGAACTCGGCGCGGTCAAGCTGCATGTGGGCCCGGCCGAACAGCTCGTCATCCAGGAATCCCGAGGCGGTGGCAAGCACCGTGCTGCGCGTCTCCTCAGCCGGCAGATTGACCGGGTCTTTGTTGTAGGCTTTGAGATTGCCATCTGGGCCGGTGAAACACCACGAGAGCTGACGTGCAACGGCCAGACTTTCCGCGTCGATCCGCATGTGCTTCAGGAAGATCCTCTCTCCGTCTGTCGTGAGGATATCGTTGTTGACGCCTTCGTAGTAGTCACCCTGCACCGTCTGCTCGGTAAACAGTGTTGACGATGCTTTGACCGCGCCGGTCATCGGATCAAGGGCAAAAAGCCGCAACCCACCGTCCAGGTTCGAGCTACGCCCGGCGACGGCGTAAACGGTATCCTCAAGAATCAAGACCGAACCGTGGACCGGCCAGACCGATTCGATTTGATTGTCATCCAAAATCAGCCGCTCTTCCGGCGCGGCTCGAAAACGCCAAGCCAATTCGCCCGTCTCGGCACACCGGCAATGGACCCAGCCGTCGCGCGTGCCGTAGATCGCCCGTCCTTTGTGGAGGCTCGGCGGCGAATCGATCTTCCCGGGCACGCGCCAGACAATTTCTCCGTCGCTGCAGCTGACGGCCAGAAGCTCATCATCATGTCCGAGGTAGAGACGAATGCTATCGCTGGTCGGTGCGGTCAGACGACCGCCGAATGAAACGCTCCAGCCTGGACCGTCGGCCGGGACCACATCGGTATGGTTCGAGCGCAAGACATCCCGGCGGTATTGGGGCCAAGCATCAGGCTTCAACGTTGAGGGTGTTGCGTTGTAGGCTGGTCCCCTAACCAGCGGATGCTCCGGTATGGGGGCCGGAGCGGCCGGGGCCAGCGCGCCATAACCGTCGAGTCGGTTCATCTGGTTGCATGCGCAGGCTTCAGGAGTGAAATAGATCAACCCGTTGGCCGGCATGATTCCATAGAGGCAGGCGCCGCGGATCCAACGGTTGACGGTCACCTCGCCTGTTTGAAGGTCGATGCATTCGACCCCCTCCTTGCCCATCAGGATGAAGTTTTCTGTCGCCTTGTTTCGGTAGCACCGGTGATGGTGGTGCGACTTGATAGCGTTGATGTCGATGCGTCTTTCTTCGGCCCCCGTCTCGGCGTTCAAATAGATGATTTCAGGATCGCCCTTTCTCGTGGCGCCATTGCCCGTAATGAGCTGATTGCCTACGAGGTAGAAGTTATAGGAGGTCGAATACGGCCAGTCATTCCCTTGAGCATGCCACAGCTCTTTCCCGGTTGCACTATCCAGACAAACAAGCGTCATAGCGGCCTTCTCAGGCTGCCCGAGATAGACACGCCCTTGGTGCGCCACCAGGCATCCGAGTTCGTTGCGAGGTTTGCGCGCTTTGGAGGCACGCCCTGGTCGAGCCGCTCGCCAGCGAAGCTGGCCGGTGGAGAGATCATGGCAGACGATCTCGGTCGGCGTCGCCGCTACCACGAAATCCCCGTCGGCAGCAATCATCAATCTGCCCTGCTTCAGCGTCGCTTTCTTTCCCCGGGCGCTGAAATCACCAAGCGATTCCATCGGCTCGGTCTGCCAGAGAATCGTCCCCGCGTCTGGATTCACCGCCATCAGTTTCACCGGCGGTGATGAACTTGCCGCATCCTTCGTCTCGGCAGTCACCGAAAGGATCAAGATGTTATCGTGCACGACGATCTCGGCCGTGTTCTCCGTGCCGTCGAGGATGCGAATCACCTGGCCCGTTTCAGCGTCCAGAATGCTGACCGGCGCCGAGTAGCCGAGGGTCACGTAGACACAATCGCCGACGGCGACCAGCCGGCGATGAATGAATCGAGGATTGCCCCATCGCAAATTCATCGGCTCGGTCGGCGACCAAGCCTGCCAACCCCAGTCCGGAATGTCCTTTTTCCACAGCAAAGCGCCGCTGAAAGCATCCCTCGCGACAAGCCGCCAACGGTCCGGTACTTTGCCACCTACACTCACCGGTGCCTCGTCACAGATATAGAAAAGCCGACCCCGCGCGCTAACCATGCCAGTCAGGCTTGGGCTCTTTTCATGCGAACGGGAGCGGCGGGGTGTGGCTGTCCAGAGCAAGCGGCGGGGAATCCCGACGCGTTTATCGGCGGCTACCGGGTTGCTGCCCGGACCGTGAAGCCAATGGGTCCACTCGTCGATATCGCCGGGCCAGTGCTTCGTGAGTTCACGCCAGCCGGAATCGGTCTTCATCCGTGCCGTTCCCAGAGGCCGAAGTACACGCAGAATTTCCTGTTCGGAGACCGGCTCTTCACAAACCAAGTGACGCACCGTGTTTTCGGCATAAGGGAGTCTAGCCGGCGCTTTCGCCAAGCAATGAACCACGCGCCCTTCACCCGCCTCTGGTGGCGCACCGCCGATCTGAACGATCAATCCCCGCGGCGGTTCGGCTGCGTCTGCAATCGCCACAGTAGATGACAAATAACCGACCAAAAGAGCTGCCGCCATGCAGTGCCGAGTTGCGACTCTTCCACCGTTCATTCATCTCTCCTTCTCGATTCCTGGAGCGATTCTGCTACTCAAGCCCGGCGGCCCAGGCGCATCCGCGTCGGTACACCTCTGCCGCGTTCTTGGCCTCGAATGCGACTGGATCATGTCCCAAGGCACAGTGGAATACGCGGCCCTTGCCGCACTGGAGCACGAAGGCCATTGGGTACGTCTTGCCGTCTCTTTTCGACACGGCTGTCGCGAGCACTTGGATCGGGGCGTCACCGATCAGGCAGGTATACAGTTCATCCGTGGTCTCGAAGTCCTCCAAGCCCTTCGTGATCGCGTGGTCGACGTCCGTGATATTGACCGTGAACTTCCCACGCGGATCGTGCTGATGACGACCGGCCGGTATGTTCTTCTTTCCCATCCAAACACGACCGGCGAGCTGCTCGAAGTCGTCACGAAACTCTTGGAACGCGCCGCACGCAAAGTGGACCATTACAAAGCCGCCGCCGTTTTTGACGTACTTCTTCATATTCTCGAACGCAGCGCGCCCCGGAACTCCCTCGTCGCTGCTCTGAAAGTGCATGATCACCGCGTCGTACGGGCTCAAGTCGAGATCGCTCAATTCCATGATGTCTTCAAACACATCGACCGACAGCCGCCTGTCTTTCTCGACAAGTTCCTTGATCACAGGCGTCGTCGCGCGCCAATTGTGGTACTCGACGCCAGTGACGATCAGGATCTTCGCGGTCTTCTCCGCAGCATCCTCGGCCGTCGCGTTCAAACCGAAAGAAGTCGACATGGCGACACAAAGTAGCATGAAACATGGCAACACATTTTGAAATCTCATCATTCTTCAACCTTTCACCTTGCCGGTTCTTGGCTCTCTTGTTGTGGCTGCTAAGGCGCAGTAGCTATCTAAGTAGTAAGGGCGAGTTCTGGGAAGAACATGATACCATCTGGGATGATGCTGTGTACGGGCGTATGTCAACGGACAGCCGTACTCGACGCACGAACAAGATCGCATATAGAGTACCTCGTGCTGATGGTGTGGGGCGATTCATCAATCGTTGCGATTCTTCCTCAGCAGAATTGAAGCCACTACTCCACCGACGATGGCACAGATTACACCCGCAGCCACCGCACACCGTTCCCGCTCCCCGAAACCGTGATCGTACCCATGCACTACATCAAGCAGGATCTCTGAGAGACAGAGAATACCAGCAAGGCCAGCGCAGACGCTACAGAAGCCAACAATGCAGATTGGGAGGATTCTGTCCCGGCGAACAAGGAGCACAACTGCGCTGGCTGCGGTACTGATGATTGTTGCCAGGACGAGTTCCATGACGCCGGACGGAGCGAAGGCGGCCAAGACTACCCCATAGATAGCCAGGACGAGAAACAGCTTGTAGAGAGGAATTTTCACGTTGCCCCTCTCGTCTGCAAAGGGGTGACATCGGCACGCCGCTGTGATCCTACTTGCCGAGGCGTGTGGCGGGAAGTTACTCCCCCCCAAAGCCATTTTCTACCGTACCAGCTTGGCGTAGCTGGGCCAATATCATGAGCTTTAGGTATGTGCTTTCTCTTGGTGTTTGTTTCTTTCGAGGGATGAAAAATGGTAGGATGGGGTCGTGAATGGATGTTGATTATATGCCTGACCGAACGGACGACACGAAATCCGACGAGTGCGGCCGAGCCAAAGGCAAAGCTACACTTCGATCTTTGCGTTTGGGTTGCGTCTTCTGGCTTGTGGTCTGGTGTGGAACGGCGATGGCTGGGGGCGTCTTTGGATTCTTAATCAGTTGTAGAGTGAGTATTCCGAGTAATTGCGCCCTTTCTTCATTTCTTTGGGTTGTGGCCGCAACCATATCTGGAGTGCTCACGATCCCTACCGTGGCAATCGTGGCTTGGAGTTTCTGGCTATCACGGTTTCGATCTGTTATGGGAGGTCTCGCTGGAGGATTCACCGTAATCTATGCCACCGTCTGTGTCCCCGGCGAGGCTTCTTGGAGAGTGTCGGCACTAGCGGGGCTGCTTGGCACGCTAGGCGGTGGGCTGGCGGGATTCTGGTATCACTCACGAGCCAGCAACTCCCGACGCGATGCCTTTGATTGCGTGCTGGGGCGGGATTCAGTTGTTCGCACTGGAAGATGTGCAGGTTAGGCAGGAATGGCGGAATTCTTGCTGCGTGTGCTGTAACCGAGTTGGTATAGGAAGCCGGTATTCCACTTCCAATGCCGCGACTAATGCATCTTTCAAGCCCCTCAGCGCATACGTTGAGTAAAAGATGGCAGAAGGCCATCAGGAGATGGCTTGGTGTTGTGAGGGGAACAGACTCATGGGACTCTTGCCCGACGTCGTGAGGCGAAGGTTGGAACGGGCAACTCCTTGGCCAAGTCGTAGAGGATGGCTTCATGAAGATGCTGCATGGACTCGAAGCGGCAATGACGGAAATGCGAACGCTGGTGGTCCCACAGCGATCGACGGGTGACCAGCTTGTGGCGAACGGCTTGAAACAACGGACAGCAGAGTTCCTGCGTTTGGTCGACCAGAAATGCCAACATCATCAGCATCGCGAAGATCGTCGATAGATTCTGCTGGCCATGCCCAAAGTTGTGCTCGAAGTGATAATCCTGATTCTTCAGCGTATTGAACGTTTCATTTTCGATCTTCCAACGCGCTCGACCGCCGCGGACTAAATGACGCGCGTTCTCACGAGTGATCGACAGATCGGTGACCCAACTGAAGCGTTTGCGAACCGAGCCGTCCGACGCGTACTCGGTGTACTGCAGGAAGTTCACAAGCAGATCCGCGTTCGACTTGTTCAGCGGCAAATCGTGGGCAAAGCGAATCTCACATTGCACCTCTTCCTTTTTGGCCTCGTCCGTCCAGCGAAGTGTTGTGACTCGGCCTTCCGCCTCGGCCTTGCTCAGCTCTTCGAATAGGTGTTCGTGATCGTCTGGCTTGGCCCCCAAGATGAAATGCATATCGAGGCTCTTCAGGTGCCGGACGTGAGGCGAGTTACTGGCTAAACCATCTTCCACGACGATCAGTTTCAAGTTCGGATGTTCGTTTCGAGTCTTTTGCAGCAGACGCTTGCCTGCGTTGC
>CAZUAH010000058.1:0-42350 GCA_964617665.1 uncultured Pirellulaceae bacterium | reverse complement strand
GCGAGCAATGCATGGCCGAGGACGTGCTGACCGGCGAAAGCGTGCCGTGGCGTTACTCGCGAGCATACGGCTGCGGCCCGGTTGCCGGGTGCCAGAACGTGCTGTTTTTTCGATCCGGCTCCGACGGCTTCTTCGATATGCAAACCGAAGGGACGACGAACTTCGGCGGTGTGCGATCGGGCTGCGCGCGGACGCTGCTGGCCGCGAACGGACTGCTGATTCATCCGCAAGGCTACAGCGGATGTGGTTGTTCGTACAACTACAAGACGAACCTGGCCCTCATCCCTGCCCCAGACCGGGGCGACACGTGGTACGTGTTTCCACGTCGTGCGGACAAAGGGCTCATTAAGCACATGGCAGTAAACTTCGGCGCCCCCGGTGACCGCAAGGATGCACGAGGAACGGCTTGGCTTGGCTACCCGAGGCCGATGCTAGGGAGCATTTGTCCGGCGCCCGTTGGGATTTCGATGGACCAAGCCGAATGTGCCTACCGTCGCCGAATGACTAAGGCGATCGAGACTACGGACGCCCCCTGGGTCTACAGTTCGGGACTGTTCGGCCAAGGCCGGATCGCGATCGACGTGGCTCTTGCGCCCGGAATCATCCTGCCACGATGCAATGCGGCCCCGACCGTCGACGGCAAGCTCGACGACGCGTGCTGGAAGGACATCAAGGCTATTCCCTTCCAGAACACGTCGTTTTCCATGCTTGGTGCCAACGTCGATTTCCGTATGTTCCGAGATGCCGAGAATATCTACTTCGGTTATCACTGCCCGCCGAAAAAGGGGACAGGTCCAATTTGTGCAAAGCACCCTTCGGGCCGTTACGGCAAATTGGACCTGTCCCCTTTTTCGTCGGCGAACGACGGCCTGGACATCTACGTCGCGGATGCGAGCAAGAGAGCAGGTATCCATCTTGTCATCGGGAAGGACGGGCAAGCGACGGCCACGTTTGGCACGGTCGAGACGGGCAGGAAGACCGATCCCAACTGGCAAGGCAAGTGGCACTCAGCCGTAAAGGAAACCGCCGACGGATGGGCAGCCGAGGTGACCCTGCCGATCAAGACCCTGACCGAATCCGGGATGGACATTCGCAGGCTTCAGTTAAACTGCATGGCACAACGCCAGACGCCATCGCGGTCCGAGGCCGTGTTTTTGACGGATCCACTTTACGGTACGAAATTCAGAAGCTGCGTCGGCTTCCGGCGCGTCGTTCCTGCTCGCGGCGAACGGCCGAAGTCAAGATCGTTTACCGTTCGTCTTCACTTCGCGGAAGTCGAGGACGCGCGACCCGGCCAACGAGTGTTCGACGTAGCCATCCAAGGCAAGACGATCCTGGAACGCTTGGACATCGCTCGCGAGGCGGGCGGAAACAGGCCGCTTGTTAAAGAGTTCAATGGCATCGAAGCAAGCGAGCAAATCGTGATCGAACTGACGCCGAAAGGCGAGCCAACCGACAGCAAAGCGCTGCCCGTGATCAATGGTGTCGAGGTGCTTCAGGAGAATTGATCTGGCGCAAATGGCCGGGAATAGCTCGCGTCGTTTTCAACAAAGACGCTAACCGATAGAACGGCGATGGAGGCCGTAGACAGCTCTCTGTGGCTGAACCCATGGCGTGCTAACGTCGGTCATACGCTGATGACTACCACCAAAGAACTGCCGTCAACCCTCGCCACGATGATTGATACCGCTCTTGGACCGGGCGAACACGTCGTGTGGACCAGTCGGCCACGGATGACCGAATCAGCAATCGGGACGCTTATCGCTGCCGTGCTCGGAATCGGCGTATGGGTGGCTTTTTGTTTCACTGATTTCGGCCCTGACGCTGGCATCGGGCGGGTGATATTCCTGTACGCGACCTTCGTTGGGTGGGTGATACCGTTCCCACTTGTGTTTTTTTGCCGATCTTGGGCGTTTCGAAATACTTGCTATGTCATCACAAACCGCCGTGCAATTGCATTCGTCCCGCATTGGCGTCGTGGCTACCGTCTCTTCGTGAATTTGCCAGAAGATCTTGCAAGTGTCCGGCCCGGAACGTTTCGGAAGAGCTTCGGCAGTATTGTATGGGTCGAAAAGACAAGTTCACAATTCAGCTGGCTTGTCGGGCGTTACCGTGGTGCCTTTACAGCGATCGACAACCCACGCGAAGTGTTGGAAATGATGTACGATGCCTTTCTTCCGTTGCTTGCTTCGCGCCTCAAAGATCCCAATCCTGATGTCAGACGGAAGGCCGCCTCAAGTCTTGCCAAAATTGGGGCATCCGCCAAACAAGCAGTGCCGCATTTGGTCGCGGCTCTCGAAAGCGATGACTCCGTTGTACGCGGTCGAGCAGCATATGCATTGGGGTTGTTCGGCAGCAGAGCCAAGCCAGCGATACCCGCGCTAAGACGCAGGCTGCTAGCCGACGAAAGCCGTGAGGTGGCCGAGACTGCTCGGAAGGCGATTGACAAAATCGAGAGCGAAAAGGAGGCAGATCCAATTTGCCGGAACGGCCCGGACGGTGCTCACACCAACGAAGTGCGCGCCCCCGAGAATTCGCGCACGCCTCCGGCTTGCGGTTAAACGCGGTATGGGGAAAGTTCAGACCGTTCCGGCGTAGTTCCATTACGGATCGAGATATCGGTGAACCAACGTCGGAACAAGCTCGCTTTGTTGACGCGTGCTCGCGGATAGACTACCTTCACTGCAGCATTCCTTACGTCACCGCACCAACATACCAGCCCGCTGAACCTCACACCCTTTTCGGATATCAGCAAAATGTGTCATCACTTCAAACGGGTCTCTATCGCAACACGATGCAACCGCAGTACGGCTTCCAGCAAATCGCGCTTCGCATACCTGATTCGACAAACACGCCTAACTGGAGTTTCAAGATTTGGCGTTTGCTCGATTCTCTGCCTCGCAGTGTGGGCTGTGCCGGCCGTAACCCTTTCCGGCGAGAATCCCGCGTTGGATGCTGCGTCTCAGAAGATGAAGACATTGGAACCGGGACAAGGCCTCCAAGCCTTCCTTCCGATTTGGCAGGCGGTCATCCGATCGCGGACCGACGAGGCGGTTCGACAGGATGTCGAAGAGCGCTTGATCGGGTTACTCAAGGGTGAGGCAACCGACTTGGCGAAAGATCACGTTTGCCGCCAGTTGGTGACGGTCGGCTCGGACGCGTCCATTCCCGTTCTGGCGGAATTGCTGCCGAATCCGCGTTTGTCTTACATGGCTCGTTTTGCGTTGGAGGGGATCGGCGGACCGATGGCAGAACGGACGTTGCGAGAGATGCTTGGAAAGACCAGCGGACGGCAGCGAGTCGGTGTGGTGATTTCGCTGGGACGTCTTGCCGACGCCAACGCCGTGTCTGCACTTTCGGCGTTGCTGGGCGAGGAAGACAATGAACTTCGCGAAGTCACCGTGATCGCCTTGGGACGCATTGGAACGGTAGCTGCAGCCAACTCGCTTCGAGACTTCGCTGAAAAGGCTCCCGAGGAATTGAGAGACGTAGTCGTCGATGCTGAGCTTCGTGCGGCCGAATTGCTTTGCCGAGCCGGAGAATACCAAGCCGCCGTTGGGATCTGTGAAACGCTTCTGCCCGACGACTCCGAACGAGTCCGGACCGCTGCGTTTCGTGGTCTGATCTCGGCAAAGCCGGCCGATTCGTTGACCATGATCCTCGCCGGTTTGGGTTCTGACGAGCCCTGGAAACGAGCGGTAGCCGCAGATTGCGTGGTAGGTCTCAAAAAGCCGGAGGCGGTCAAGACTATCGCCTCGGGTGTGGAGAAACTGCCGGCCTCCGGCAAAGTCGCGGCTTTGGTCAGTCTGAGAGACCGCTCCGATCCGGCGGTGCGTGAGGCGGCTTTGCTGTCACTGGATGGGGACGACACGGAGGTTCGAACGGCTGCATTGGCGGCGTTGATCCGGTCGGGGACGGCCGAGGATGTCGCGACGCTTGCTCGTCTTGCTTCTGCAGCTAAGGAGCCCCAGGTCTGCGACGCGGCGTTCGAGACACTTCGTCTGATGACTGCCGATGGAACGAACGAGGCGATAGTGACCTTGATAAACGAGTCCAAGACACCGAACCCAATCCTGGTGCGATGCGGCTTGGCACGACGTTCACCCGAGTTTATTCCAGGTTTCCTCAAGGCTGCCCTATCGTCCGGCGCGGCAACTCGCTTGGAGGCATTCAAAGCGTTGGAGGTCATGGCGACTGAAAAAGAGGCAGCATCGCTGGCCCGTCTTCTGTGCAAAACCGCACCAGGTGAAGAACGCGAAGCTGCAGGCCGCGCTGCGTGGATGAGTTGCCAGAAGATCCCCGACCCCGCTCTGCGTTCGGCACCGCTACTGGCAGCGATGGAAGAGGCCGACGTGACGGGGCAATGCGCGATCTTGCCCTCGTTGGCTCGGCTGGGTGGAAAGCGGTCGCTCGAAGGCGTTCATGCGGCCATGCAAAGCAAGGATCGGGCCGTTCGTGATGCGGGTTACCGGGCTCTGGCCAACTGGCCGGACGCAACGGTGGCGGACGAGTTGCTCGACATCGCAAAAACCTGCAAGATCGAATCCTACCGCGTCTGGTCGCTGCGAGCTTACGTTCGCGTGATCTCCTTGCCCAACGCGCGACCGCCCGAGCAGACTTTCGAAATGCTCAACAGCGCGATGGACTTGGCGACACGCACAGAAGACCGTGAGTTGATCGTCTCGCGATTGGGATCGGTCCGCGTGCCGGACGCGCTTACACTGCTGCTCTCATTCCTGGATGACGACAAATTGAAAGACTCGGCCATCCCCGCGGTCTTCACCCTGGCGAAGGGTCTCAGCCAGTCCCACCCCGATCAGGCGAAGGCAGCCTTGGAGAAGGTCTACCCCATGATGATCGACGCGGCCATTCGCCAGCAGATACCCAAAGTGCTGCGCGATATCGAAGCGCGAAAGCAACGAAAGAAATAGAAAGCTAAGACTATGACAAGGCCACGAAAGACCCGTGTCACGCGCCGCGCTATGCTCAAGCGAACCGCCGCTGCCGCCGGATCGGTCGCCGCACCCTTGGTAATTCCAGCATCGGTGATGGGCAACGACGGCGCTATTGCGCCCAGCAACCGTATCACCGTCGGCTCTATTGGCGTTGGCATGATGGGCAGAGGCCACTTTCGGATCTTCGCGGAATACCCGGACGTCCAACTGCTGGCCTTGAGTGACGTCGACCCGTGGCGCCGCAACGATTCGACCAAGGCGCTCGAACGTGCGTATGCCGACCGGGAGCCCAGCGGTTCGTTTCGCGGGTTCAAGGCATACAACGACTTTCGCGAACTGCTGGATCGCGACGACATCGACGCGGTCATCATCGCTACCGGCGAGCGCTGGCATCCGGCGATTAGTGTTCGAGCTGCGAAAGCGGGGAAGGACATCTACTGCGAAAAACCGATCTCTCTGACAATTCGACAGGCGCGAACGATGGAGGAGACTGTACGACGGCATAACCGGGTGTTTCAAACCGGTTTGCAGCAGCGCAATTGCGCGGAGTACCTGAAAGCGTTCGAGATGGTTCACGCCGGCCGAATCGGCGAGGTGAAGCTGGCCTACGTCTCAGCCAGTGGCGTGAGTCAATATCTTAATCTGCCGGCCGAACCGCTTCCCAAAGGGCTGGACTGGGAAATGTGGCTCGGCCCGTGCCCCTGGCATCCTTACAACTACCGCTATCACCACACAGGCCCACCGAAAAACGTGGTCCCGTGGAGCTGCAACCGAGCGTTCGGTGCCGGAGGGCTGACATCGGGACTGGTTCACAATTTGGATTCGGCTCATGCGGGCTTGCGCAAAGACGGCGACGGCCCAGTCAAGATCGCGCCCCCGGGAATTGACGGGGCTCCGTCGCTCACGTTCACCTACGCGGACGACACACGGATCGTCTGCGCAACGAGACTCGAACAAGGAAGACACTTCGTCCCGGAAGGATGGGACGTCAAAACGCCGATCGTCAACTTCGGCGTATTGTTCGTCGGTGACAAAGGCTGGATCCACGTCGCTCGGTTCGGTCTATTGGACTGCTATCCCAAGTACCTCTTGGATAGTGATATCCCGAAAAGCCATTCTGTTGTAGAGAACCATCGCGACTGGCTCGACTGCATCCGCACGCGGCGACTTCCGAGAGCGGATGTCGAGGTGGGTGCAAGTTCCACAATCCTGTCTCATTTGGGATGCATTGCCCTTTGGACGGGCAGAGCGTTGAAATGGGATCCAGACAAAGAGGAATTCCAGGACGATCGTGAAGCCAACGCGTTGCGATCCCGAGCGTCGCGGGAACCATGGAGCGTGTAGTTGACTTGGTGTGTCCGTGAATCGGGAGGGCGAAGCTCCTGCTGAGCCGATTTCCGGCACCGACGCGCGGCTCGGCAGGAGCCTCGCCCTCCCGAGAATCAGATACGACTGCCGAAAGAGAAAACACGCATTTCGTTACCCAATTAGCGAGGACCAATCTGATGAAATCCATTTGCCAAGCACTCCTGATCACAGCCTTCCTACTTGTTCTGGCAACTGCGACGTTCGCCCAAAGGCCACGTCGCCCGCTTTCGGAAGAGGCGAAACAGCAGTTGGAAAGCGTGCTGCCTGCAAAGGCACCCGCGGTGCCGAAGAAAGCACGCAAGCTGCTGATCTACGACGGCAATGTCGGATACGGCGGACACGGCTCGATCCCTTATGCGAACTACGCGTTCACTCTAATGGGCGAGAAGACAGGGGCGTTTACGACAGTCGTTTCGCGGGATCCGGCCGTGTTCGAACGGGAAAATCTCGAACAATTCGACGCCGTTTGCCTGAACAACACCGTGGGCAATCTGTTCACCGATCCGCAACTCCGGAAGAACCTACTTGAATTCGTGCTGAGCGGCGGAGGACTCTTGGGCATCCACGGAACCACCGTGGGCTTTACCGATTTCCAAGAGGGAGCCAAGGAGACCTGGCCGGAATTCGGGTACATGATTGGTGCACGCGGAGCATCTCACTTGGCACAGGACGAACGTGTGGTCGTCAAGCTCGACTCACCCGACCATCCGCTTACTCGGCCGTTCGGCGGCAAGAGCTTCGAGCACGTCAGTGAGTTCTTTCGAGTGCGCGGCCCCTATTCACGCGACCGCCTTCACGTGCTGTTCAGTATCGACACGGACAAGACGGAACTTCCCGCCAAAGGTACGCACCCCGGTGTCGAACGACCCGACGACGATTATGCACTGGCATGGACGCGTAACTACGGTCGTGGCCGCGTCGTCTATTGCACGATCGGACACAGCCCACAGGACTTCATGGACCCCAAGATCCTGGAATTCTACTTGGGAGCCATCCAGTTCATCATGGGCGACATTTGCGGCACCACGACGCCCAGCAACCGACTGACTCCCGCCGTCGCCGCCCAAGAGAAGTTGGGCTGGCGATTCGGTGTGACCATGTGGGGGCTGCACCAATTCACGCTGTTCGAAGGCATCGACAAGACCCGTGAACTCGGCTTGTCCTACATCGGTGGGCTGAGCTTTCAAAAAGTCAGCAAGGAGATGCCTAAGAACTTCGACTGCAACCTATCGGACGAGGAACTGACGCAGATTCGTTTGAAGATGGACGACGCCGGTGTCCGCATGCCCACGTTCTTCTATGCACGAATCCCTGGCGACGAAGAGGGCTGCCGCAAGGTGTTCGAGTTCGGCCGCAAGATGGGAATCGAAACCTTTATCTCCGAACCGCCACCCGAGTCGCTGGACGTAATCGAACGTTTTTGCGACGAGTACGACATCCGGCTCGCCATTCACAATCACGGGCCGAAGCAGTCGCCCGTGTATTGGCAACCGGAGGGAATACTGAAAGTCTGCGAAGGCCGCAGCAAACGAGTCGGCGCATGTCCCGATACGGGCTACTGGATCCGAGCGGGCGTTGATCCGATCGAGGGAATCCGAAAACTGGGCGATCGGCTCATCACGATCCAACCCCACGACCTGAACGAACTGTCTGCAGAAGGCCACGACGTCCCCTGGGGAACCGGCAAAGCAGAGTTCGAGAAGTTGCTCCAAGAGATCCGCCGCCTTGGCATCAAACCAACGCTGATCGGACTGGAGTACTCCTACGACTACCTGGACAACATGCCCGAAATGGCCGAATGCGTCCAGTTCATCAACCGGCTTGATTTGGACACGGTGCAGTAGTCAGAAACAACGTCCACGTTCCAACTCCGGAGACTCGAAATGACACAGGCATTCGGAAGAGTTACGTGGAGGGTGTGGTTGATCTGCTTGTTGGTTCCGGCCATGTCCATGGCTGGCGATCAGCCGGCAGAACGGAAGATGCCACCGGAAGAACAGGCGTGGGAGAAGGTACTAGAGGAAAACCTCGGTTCCTTCTATTTGCCGCTCTACAAGAAAGCCAAGCAGGCTGGACGAGTCACGGCGTGGGACTACGTTAAGGATGATCCGAATCTGCCTCGCGTGCTGTTGATTGGCGATTCCATCTCCCGTGGCTACACGCTGCCGGTTCGTCAAGCTCTGGATGGAAAAGTGAATGTCCACCGAGCGCCGGAGAACTGCGGTTCGACGAAGCGAGGACTGGAGAAAATGGATGTATGGCTTGGCGGCGGCACGTGGGATGTGATTGTTTTCAATTTCGGCATCCACGACCGCAATTCACCCGCAGCAGAGTACGAGCAACGGCTGGACGCCATCGCGGTGCGTTTGAAGAAGACCGAAGCCCAATTGATTTGGGCCACGACCACTCCGATCGCGCCGGAGACGCCCAAGATCAAAGCCGGAAGCTCGGCGAAATCGAACCAGATTGCCGCAAAGGCCATGGAGCGGCACGGCATACCCATCACCGATCTTTACACCTACATCAAGCCGACACTCGACCAGCACCAACTGCCCAAGAACTGCCACTTCAATCAAGAAGGCTACGAGCACCTCGGGAAAAAGGTGGCCGAGGGGATTTTGGAGGCACTGAACGCTGACTGATCGCGTCGACTTCGGCGAATTGCGATTGCACTCCAAATACTTTCAGATGCGTGGCACTGCTTGCTCGCAAGCAGTGAGCGTTTCCGCACGCCCACAAGACACGGCCAACGAGTAGGCCGTGCCACACGGGCCTAGCGCAGGTGCTTGTTCAGCCCGCCTGCTAATATTGCGGTATTCCCGGGCGCATACGTTCCTGATGTCGCGCTCTGATTTCGCGCAGTCGTGCGATTATTTGCGGATTAGCTTCCGCGACGTCGTACTTCTCTGAAGGATCATTCTCCAAGTGAAATAGCATCGGCGGGTCGTGGGTGACCGCTTCCTGTTTGGTGTACGGCGTTCGCGTGATGAAATGGGCCTTCCACGGGCCTGAGCGGACGGCATAGAGATCTTGTCGAATGTAGAAGAACATCTCTTCACGCGGACTGGGGCCGGTCCCGAACAGAACGGGCCGGAGGTCAAGTCCATCCACGATCCGGTCCGTCGGCACTTCAACGCCAGCCAAGAGCAACGAGGTGGTGTACAGATCCATGGTGCAGCCCATCTCGGCAATCGTTTGGCCGGGTTTGATCCTGCCGGGCCACCAGAATATGCCCGGCACGCGGAAGCCTCCTTCGAAGCTGCTACCTTTGCCCGCACGCAGCAAACCAGCCGACCCGCCGTCCTGCTTGCGGATGAGCCACGGCCCATTGTCGCTGGTGAAGACGACTAGCGTGTTTTGGGCCAGTCCTTCGTCGCGGAGTGTGTCTAGGATCTGCCCGACCGACCAGTCCAGTTCTTCGACAACATCACCGTAGAGGCCGCGCTGACTGCGTCCTCGAAAGCGCTCATCGGCATGCAACGGCGTGTGTGGAAATGTGTGGGGCAGATAGAGGAAGAAAGGCCGGTCTTTGTTCCTCTGGATGAACGCGACGGACTCCTCGGTGTACCGGCGCGTGAGCGTCGATTGATCGAATGGGTGTTTTTCGACAATCTCGTCGTTGCGCCAGAGTGGCAACTCGAACCGGATAGATCCGTCGTTGCTGGTTTCTGGTCCGAACCAGTAGTCGAACCCATGCCTAAGTGGGCGAAATTCCATCGGGTGGCCGAGATGCCATTTTCCGATGCAGGCGGTTGCGTAGCCTTTGCTCTTCAGCCCTTCGGCCATTGTGAGTTCCTCATGGGGAATCCCGCCTTGATGATCCGGGAAGATGACCCCGCGCGTCTCTCCAGCCATCCCACTTCGCAGTGGCAATCTTCCTGTCAATAGAGCGGCTCGGCTGGGCGTACAAACAGCGGCCGCCGAATAGAAGCTGGTCCACTTCATGCCCTCCGCAACCATGCGATCAAGATTCGGCGTATGAATCGTTGGATGTCCGTAACAGCTCAGGTCGCCATACCCCAGATCATCGGCAAAGATAATGATGATATTCGGTGGCCGCTCGTCGGCCAGTGCGGACATGACAACCGTGGCGGCCTGAAACGTCAAGGCCATTACTGTGATAGATCGAAACATGGCCATGATCATCGTCTCCGTGGCTGTAATCTCAGCGGTGTAGAGAAGTCGGGCTCGTTAATCGTGCTGGAAACGTCAGTCTATGTCTCTTCGGATTCTCAGTGGGCCGAGTCTGGCGGCGGACCGTACTTTCTGGTCACCTCGTTTGTTGTTGGCAGGATCCCGTACAACTCTGGTCGGCGGCGGGCGAAAATCATGTCGCGCCAGCCGGGGTGTTGTTCGGGGATGTCTTCGCTGTAGTACGATGGTATGCCGTTTTTGCCTCGCTTTGGCTGTTGGGCTTTGCGGCCGCTGTAGTAGACCTTGGTTTGGCTGAAGTCGATGTCGGTGAACACGACTCCTTCCTGCTGGAAGTGCGATGCGGTCACGACGTAGCCATAGGGGTCGATGACCAGGCTGCGCAGACCTGGGTCCGAGCTGTTCCAGTGTGCGCAGGCGACCCAACAGCCGTTGTCAACCGCTCGGGCGCGGAGTAGCAGTTCGTTGTTGTATCCATCCGCGCCCCACATCTGGCTGCCGTCGAAGATGATCTCCGCCCCTTTCAGCGCCGAGACGCGGTCGATCTCGCCGACATAGGCATCGCCGCAGATGTGGACGCCGATACGGGCAAAATCAGTGTCGTAGACTTTGATTTCCGGATAGCCCCTGGTCCAGTAGATCGGCTGTTTGAAGACGACTTCACCTTGGCGGTTCCAGAGCCACGCATGGCTGCGCCGGCCTTCGGGTTCTGCTTGCTTGTCCACGTCTACGCCAGCGATCAGGATGTAAGCGTTCATTCGTTTCGCCCGCTCGGCTATTTGCCGAACGACCTTCTCGGTTGTTTCGGTACAGTCACGAGCGCTCATTTCCGAAAGCAGCACGAAGTCAGGCTGGCATTTCTCGGCGGCATCCAAGACGCGGAACATGGCTTCGGGGACATTGTCGGCCCGCCAGGAATCGCGACCCCAGAAATAGCCCACCGCGATCCGTGCCTTTCGCTTTGCGAAGTCTGGCAGTTTCGGCTTGGTCCACGGTTCGGCGAGCGGGCGAAATGCCTTGCGGTCGCCCAGGTTGTTCACAAGAAAAATGTTCTCGTCCCGCTTCCATGGTGAGTATGGATCCAGCTTGCGTTTGTCCAAGTCGATCGTTGCCGTGGCGATGCCGTGTTCGTAGCCGGTGTCAGCAATCGCTGTGCCTACCCGATTCAGAATCATACTGCGCCCCCAAGCAGCACCTTGCATCCCGATTTCGTAGCGGTTGGTGATATAGGTCCGAGGATCGGCGTACATGGCGGTGATTAGATGAGCGCGGCTATCCAACGCGCGGGCTTTCAGCAGCGGCACCCATTGAAAATGCTCCCGAAATCGTTCCGGACTGTGCTGCCAAACCAGGATTTCGGCCCCTTTCATCCACAGCACACCGTAGACTTCCGGAAAGTAGAAATCCGTACTGAGCGTGAGACCCAATACGCCAAAGTCCGTTTGAAACACGGGCAGATCGTCGCCCAACGCCATCGTGTCGTCCGTCAGAGCGTGCGTCTTGCGGTACTTGCCGATGACCTTGCCATCGCGTCCAAACAGCACCGACGTGCAGAATGTGCGATCGTCTTTCCCTGTCTCGTTGAGTGCGATGACCAAGTGCGTTCGGTGCTCCCGTGCCAAGTCGGCAAACCGACTCAGATCGCTCGCCGCGTGACCTTCGCGGAACGACAGAAACGGCGTCAACGGCACGACAATCAAGTCGTGCTGCCCACGCCGGGCCGTCCGTTCGATCTCGCCCACGACGTACTCGGCGGTGCGGTGGCTGTCGTCGTCCAACAGGCAAATCGTCGAGATCGTGACAACGCGGTGCTCCTTCGCCTTAGTCGTCCGCGCGGATGGCGACATTACACACATGAGAGCCACGATAGTGGAAACATACAGAAACGGTTTCATTCGATACCTCCCGTTATCATCGCCGTCCATCGCCCTCTTGAAGCGACGAAATGGGGATTTCCGTCCTGAGAGATCGCACTTGGAACAACGCCTACCAGCGGAAGAAGCGGTAGGGATCGTCCCATTCTTGGGGAACGTCCAGGTAGAGCCCTTCGCGCCAACGGCCCTCGGTGGGGTCGCCGATGGGTTCTACTCGCACATCGGCCAGCCACAGATTTCCTTCGCCGCTGTACCAGATCTGGAAACGCGTCCGTTCGGTAGCCGTGTCGTTCGATTGCACTTCGAATCTGAATTGCTGCCACTCTGGACCGGGCATGAAGCGTTGGTACTCGAAGAACGATCGCCAGACCGCCATGTTTGTTATCGTCATGGTCACGCTGTTCGCGACCAGACGTTCGGCCTTTGCTTTGAACGAGATGCGGTACCATTGATCTTTCTTGACGGGCACGTCGTGTTGGGCCAGCATGATGCTTGGCTCTTTGTCGCCGTCTGCAGGAGGACACGAAAGCAGTAGGGACCAGCCTTCGGTGCCTTCCTTCGCCTCTTCGCGTTTGCAGGTGGCCTCCTTCGAGCCGGCGGAGAAGAGCCACCCGTCGGCCATGCCGTCGTCGTCCGCATCGGCGCTGAAGTCGCCGTTCTTTGCCACGGAATGCCCTGGTGTCCCGCCGACTGGCGTCGAGAGCCGTTCCAGGATGGGCGTCGAGCCGGCCACTCCCATATTGGCGAGCAAGCGTGCCAGAAGGAAGGAGGTTCGGCGATAGGTTCGTTTGAGGTTGCGCTGCTCGGTACGGTAGGTGAAGAACCACGGGTCGGTCCCAGACTCGAAACTCGGGTTGGTGAAGAGGTTCTTAACTTCTTGAGTCGCTGGTGTCCCCGCACCTTCAGCGGGGACTCGTCCTGGGACGTAGGTCCCTTCATACAGCCGGAACTGGTCGGCTCGGAACCTGGCACCCTCTTGGCCACAGTAGATGTAGGCAGACCAACCCTGCGGATACGGCTTGTCGACCCTGAACGTCTCGTGCAATTCCGTCCAACCGTCCGCGCTAAACTCGGTGTCTCCGCCTCGCACCGCTCTGTCCCAAGGGCTGCCGGCTCGCTCGACCTCCAAGCGGGCGCTGACCGGTTTGTCGAGGCTTTTGACGAAGACGGCAACAGTGTACGTTTTGCCGACCTTCCCGGCCTGTACCTTCTGGCCGAATTGGGCCCATGGTACCGTGCCCATGGTCACCAGCGCGCTCCGCTTGCCGTCCGCGGCGTCCACCTCGCTCACGGCAAACGAAGGCACGGCCCCCTGAGCCTTGCTGACGGTGTAGGGCGGAAGTTGACAGAAGACAACGTTCGCGTCCTCGGCCCTGCCCAGGATGCCGTTGCCAATGGCGGCGGCTCCGGACACGAGAGGCAACTCTCGCGGAGCGGGGTTGTGGACATCCGCTGGCCCCACACCCGCGAGCAACGAGTCGGTGCCGAACGGCTCGAAGAAGGCCGCGATGTGTTCTTCGTTTTTCATCGCGACTCTCTCCGGCAGAAAGGCGTCGGCCTCCTGCTGGTCGAGGCCGAGGGCCAACACGTTGCCGCCCCGTCCGAGCCAATCGGCGATTGATGCGGCGTCCTTGGCCAGTTCCCGTCCTCCGTCGGAGCTAACCACAAGCACCTGGTCGTCTGCCAGTTTGCCACCCCTATAGGTTTCCGGCGAGATGCCCATGGATTCGAGATGGTTTTTTCCGGCGGTGTCGCCAACGTAGATGGCCTCGCGCCGCGGCGCTGGCTTCCACGTCGAGACGTAGTCGAGCACGTTTCTGGCCAGCGTTTCGGCAGCGGGATCGCTTTCGGTCCGACCGGTCACGTCCAGCTGGCAGAACAACACCATGCCCTTGCCTTCGCGGTACTCCATCAGCGGGCTGTACTGAAGGCTGTAGCCGCCGTCCACGATCGGCAGGAAGTCGCCGCAGGGCGGCTTTTCGATCAGCACCGAGGCGACATTGCCCCGATTGCCACATCGCCAAAGCCGTGTGACTGGAATGCCGCACCACCGGGTCGCCGGTGCATAGTTGAACTCGGGACTCAGTTTGTAGTCCAGCCGGGGCGGGACGATCGTGGCCTCACCGCGCCAGTTGCGCAAGTGCTCGTCGGCAATTCCAGCCAGGATCGGATGATCGGGCAGTCGTTTGAAGACCCATCTGAGGCCGTACGTTGCGATGCGGAACCCGAACCGCCTCTCCAGTACATCCGGAGTCTGTTCAAACAACACGACCTTCAACCCTTCTCGCACGCGCGTGACATCCGGCGCAGATCCGTGGACCGTCAACGCCTCCTTTCCCACGACAAGCGTGTCGTACGCCGACAAATCCGCATCCGCACCCACATTGCGATACGGGACGCCGATTCCGTCGAGCAGCTTTGTCGTCTTGCCCTTGGGGTCGAACAGGGCGATCTTCGCCTCAATCTCGGCGAGCGCCGGCCGCGATAGAACGTCGAAGGCAAAGGAATCCTCCTGTGTCTCGCCTGTGCTTAAGTTGACAGTGGCGCCGAGTTTGTACGCGCCGGAAGCCAAGCGATCCGGCAACTCGAACCGCAACGGGACGCGCTGCTGTTCTCCTGCCGCCACGGAAATCCGTTTGCTGTCGGTGACGGCCTGCGGCAGACCCAATGACCACTGGCAGTCGGCCGTCACGGTTTCTCGGGAATTGTTGATCACGATTAGCTGTTTCTGGACAGTTTCGCCGGGGCAGAAGTTGTGGTCCTTGCTCGTGAAGGCCCCTGGCTTGCCGGCGATGTAGGCCAGTAGTGGCCGGTTGTTGCGAATCAATGTTTGCGCGGCCACCGTCGGAACCCAGTCCGAACGCTCGAATGCCAAGTCGATTCGCTCGTAGCGGTCCTCGATGTAGTCTGGGCTAAACCCGGGGCGCCCGAGGCTCTGCCAATCCACTTCAAGCTCCTTGCGGCCGGTATCGACACCCTCACGCAGTTTCCAGTACTGCCCATGGCTCCACGGGCTGTTGGCAGACATCCCCCAAGTTCGGAAAGCAGGCCAGGTGTCCGCGAAGTACATGGCGTACACCGGGTATCGTTCGTCGAAATCGCTTGAACCCACTTGATGGGGATAGTCCCAGCGATGCCAAAGGCGTCCCGCCCGGAACTGCTCGGTCTCCCAGCGCAGGTTCCTTTTTTCCTGATCACTGATTTCGTATGCGCGATCCCCGAGGAACTGCGCATTCCACTCGGCCACGCAGAACTCCCACGGTACGACGGCGCTGCCGAATTCCCGGCGGCCCTGATACCAGCCTCGGTACATCGTCCAGTCCCACGACATGGGCACTGTATACTCGCATGTGAAGACAGGTTTCACGCCCTTGGTCGCCCAATGTCCGAACCAGTCCGCCATCTCCTGGATGGGGACGAAGTTCGCGTAGAAGTTGATCGTGTGCATGGGGCCCAAGTTGCCTGACGAGTGATGGTAAACGATGCGGCCGGAGTCGAGGCTCTTGATGACGGCTTCGGCTCGTCGCGCCCGTTCAACATTCTTGGTAGACCACTGGCTGCGTTTGGCCTGAATTCCGTCGATCATGTCCGGATTCATGTCCTCGCCGTAGCCCGTGGCATTATGGCTCGTCGAATAGGCCCACACCGACGGATGATTCTGCGCCACGCGCACGTAGAACGCGGCGTGCTGTGCGTAACCGTTCGTCGTGTCGGCATCAGGACTATCCCAGTCGTAGTGGCCAAAGTGTGGTTGGGAAAATGCAACCAGCATCCCCACGTCATCCGCGGCCCGCAGGATTTCTTCGAAGCTCAAGTGATCACCGGGCTGGCAACCGTAGTTGTGTGTGTAGACGAAGTTGATTCCGAAACTCTGCAGCCGCAACAGACTCTCTCGGGCTGCGTCGTAGGTGGCCCAGGCGGCGCCGATTTGGGCATTGTCCAGCGGAACCGACGAAAGGTAGATGCGCGTGCCGTTCAGGTAGAAATCCCGGCCGTCGATCCAGAACTCTCGAAACCCGAATCGCACTGGAAGGCTGGCGTCCAGCACTTTCCCATCAGCCTCGCACAGGGAAACGCGAAGTTGGTACATGCTCTGAGGCGTATGGACATCCCAGAGCTTGTCCGGTGTCCAGTCTTCCGTGAATGCGATGCGACCGTTTTGCAGGTCGCCGCTCTGGAAAGGCCCGCTGGTGAATTCCCGGACCGTGCGTTCGCCGTCCACAACGTTGGCCTTGAGGACATATTCGGAGTCGTTGGCAAGGCCGTCGAGTGCGACATTGACATGAATACACCAATTGCGCACAGATGTGTCCACTTTCACATCGTTGATGAGCGCACTTCGGGGTGTGCTTGCCAGGTAGACATCACCGCACAGGCCGCGTCGCGCCACGCGGCCCGCAACTTTCCTGGCCGAGGCCGTGTCGTTGTACGAGAGCATGACGCCCTTCAGAGGCATGGCCACGACTAGCATGCTGAGCACATGCTTCTTGCCCGGCTGGCAAACCGCCGTCAGATCTGTCTCGCCCGCAGGAAACCGTATCTCGCCGGCCTTCTTGCCGTCCACGTACACGACGGCAAAGGAATTGACGTATTCCGCATGCAAGGCGATTCGACGGCCGATCCACTGCGGCGGCACGGTGATCTCGCGCTGGTACCAAGCCGCGTTGATGCTGCCCTGGTCCGCGTCTCGCCAAATCGGATGAGCAAAGATCGTCTGGCAGTCTTTCTGCATGTAGTTGCTGATACCCGGCCAACATCCTGGGACTTTGAAGTAGCCCCATCCATTGCTGGGCACGGCGTCCAAGCCGTCACGGGCAGGTTGCCAACGCCACAGGCCGTTGATACATACACGCTCGCGCGTCTTCGTGGACTCGCGATACGCCTCGTCCAAGTCCCAGACGGCCCTTACGCCATTTGGCAGCGCCACTGCCTCATCCTCTTGAGCGGCTGCCTCTCGCAGCGCGCTGCCAACAAGTGCTGCCAATACGCACACAATCAGGAGATTCTTGGATACTGCACACATCGGATAGCTCCTTTGACTGGTTGCGACGCATTGTAGCATCCGGAGATTGCCAAAAACATCTAGACGGCGTCTGCATGCCGGGACTATTATTCGAAGTCGCCACCTGCCTGCAGAAAACGATTGCCTTTGACAGAATTCTCTGTGCTCGTCTGGCAGAACGGCTGACACGAACCCCATCTTCTGACATCACCGATGCGTACAATTCATCAGGCTTTCCGCCGACTATCACCAGTTGCAGGACTTGCGCTGCTGGCATTGCTGTCGGGTTGCGCAATGATTCCCGGCGAGACGATGATTCCACCGCATCAGCAAGTGGATTCGAGACATCATTACTACGGCACGCCAAATACGCCCGAACTTGATAGCGGCCGAGTGTTGGGGATTGCGAAAGTGAATCCCAAATGGTGGATGGAAAACTCGGATGAGCCGCTGCCATGGTGGTGGAAATACGGCGAGCCTACGGATGAACGCAAGCGGACGTGGCTAACACGAAACCCGTTCCACAACTTCACTAGTTATGTGATCGGCGTCTCCGACCGTCACACTCATCGAATCGGAATCAACGCACACTCGATCTGGAACGACAAGGGGCCGATCAATCTGACGGTGACGCGGGCCGGACCACTGATCTATTTGCCAATGTTCAGCGGTCGCGGTCGCTGGCTGGAAGGGTACGTCGGCTGGCGCACATCTGGAAGTTTCGGCGTGGCCCTGCGTCCGGCTCAGCACGATTCCGACGGCACGGGGCCCCGGGGCAAGAGTCCGCTTGCCAAGGCGATGGCCGCGAGAGAAGCGGAGGAGAAGGCGGCACAGTTACCATCTCCGCCAGAGCGGACTGCAGTATCCGAAGGCTTCAAACGACTACCTCCGATCGACACATCTCAGACTCCGGCACCTTATCCTTAAGAGTGCTTCTGGTAACATCGCTCATCGGCGATCACGGCTTTCCGAACACGGCGGCCGCGCCTGGATTGTCCTGGTGTTTCGCTTCTTGGTACGCGTCCACGCGCTCGCCTTCACGCAGCAACTCGCCCGGCGGCAAGGGGAACACACCCAGACTGACGAGCGACCTTTGGACCGAATCCGGTTTCGATGTTCGGTTCTTCGTGCGGTCGAAAAAGACCGAAGTGACACGGTCGTCGTAGACGACCACGTCGTAATAGATCTTTTGCGGGAGCGGGTACTGGTGAACCTGCTCGACAAGCGTGCCCAACGGTCCCGGGACCAGGTAGACCTCCTTCAACACGGCACCTGCGTCCCGGTCGACGCGGATCTTCCCGGATTCGCCGGGCCCGATGTTCAATTCGTTCGGTTTGCCGGGGCTCCGTCTATCCGCAATCTTCAAGACAAGGGGATCGCTGTGTGAATTTACAAATTCGATATTCGCGGGAGTGAGCGCCGGATTTGGGATGACCGATCGCGACACGAGTTGCGGCGCGAAAGTAAAACCCGGCATACACAACGCGCATCGCCATCGTCCTCCCGCATAACGAGCGGCGTTCAATCGCCCGCGACGGTCGATAGCAAACGCCCGCGGTCCGTAGGAGTCGAATAGGATGGGCGCACCCGCCAAGAAACCGTCGGCGATAACGTAGTCTTTCCATCGTCCGCCGCTGCGCTGCCACTGTCGCCATCTGCCGTCCGAGTGAATCGCAGACAGGCTCAAACCGCCGTCATAGGCAATTCCAACCGGGCTGCCCACCGGCAGTACAACGCCTTGCACATCTTCGTCCAACCAGCCGTGCGCCTGTGAGGTCAACACACGCAGCCTCCCACGTGAGTCGACGGCCGAAACAAACGTGGTCGGCACACCGCCAGGGACCGACGCGCGCGTCGCATCCACATAACCGCCTGACCGGAATCCGCGGGCGACGGCGTTAGGGCTGCCCCAACTGCCGCCGGCAGACTTTGCATAGCGAAACAGATCGCCCGAACGGTCGATAAGAAACAACTGGTCGTCAGCCGCCGACGAAACGCCAAACGGGACGCCGGGCTCGAAGAGTCCTTGTCGCGATTCAACAAGCCGGTGGACACCGTTCCGCAGATCGAGGTCCCACACCCGCCCCAGCGTGTCCACGGCATACACGCGATATTCGCCGGGGTTCGACGCGCCGAAGAGATGAGCTGCGCCGATCAGCGGCGGCAGTCCCGGATCGTTGATCCTGTGTATGCGCTGTCCATCGACGATTTCCATCAAGTGTCCGTTGACATCGACGCTGTACACATGCGGAATTCGTGCTCCAGGGCTAGAGCGGAGAACAAGAGACGCCCCGGGCACTAGCCCGCGCTGAAGGTCGGCGGGCATCCGTTCCCAACGGTCCTTTTGATAGCTGTACATTTGCAGACCACCGTTTCCGTCGATATGTGCAGCGACCGGCGGTTCGTTCGGGGCGGCCAGCAGGGCAACATGCGAGGCGATCGCAGGTCCCGCCGCAAGGGCATTGGGGATCGCAACCACGTTGCCAACGCCGCCCATGGGCTGGACCTGCATCTGGCTTTGTCTCCACACCACCCGGCCGCCTCGCGACTCGCCGAGATACATCGCACCGCTACCGGCTGCCGGCCATCTCACATACCGATCAGCGGCCGCGCAGTAGTATCCCAAGAATCTCCCGTCGGCGCTGTCCAATTGCGGCCGCCGCACGTAGTTGAACCGATTGCCACTACTGTCCGCGATCGTAAGTCCCTGCACGTCGACACGAACGTCGGATCGCAACGTCGGCTGCCCCGGGACCTGCAGCACATACTGTTGATCCGCACAGACTGCGACCAACGGAAACAAGACGACGAACAGAAGCCCAGTAAACGGAAATCGAACTGAGACCTGCATGGCATTCTCCTTGAAGAGGCGTGAAACGCGAAACAGAAACATCGCGTGCTTTCCTACCATGATTTGAGATATGCTTGATCAGGCATCTTGGTGGATGCCATTCGTTATCCACTACTTCCCCAGCAGTGGATGTCGTTCAGATGTGTTCGTTGCCAGCCTTGCCAATTCTCAACGGGGTTGTGCTCGTGGTCTCTCGGCAAGTCCTCCGAGCTTATGAGTACGATCTTCTTCATCTTTGCATCCAACTTCCAATCATACAGCTGATTTGCTGGACACTACAACGCATTGTATCATCCAAACGCGACTTACAGCATCTTCAGGGTCACGTTTGTGCCGATACCTGCGTCAGCCTGAAGAAACGCGCCTGGCGCCGGCCTATCGTCCGAAGCTAGTTCGTAGCCTCGTCTTCAGGCGGCGAAGTCTATTCTACGGTTGGCGACAGCTTGTGCAGTCTTCCGGCTGAAGCCGGTACTACGAACCGAATCGCGTCCACCTCGGGCTGCAGGGCTAGTCGGCCAATTCGACGATCAGACTCTTCATTAGCGGAGACGCGCCGCAAGTGATTTCGTACGTCTCGGCCGGCTGCTGTGCAACGTGCGAGTGGCGTTTCTCGGCGTCGTTCTCTGACCACACGTACGTGATCTTGATTGGTCGGAATCCGCCGAGTGGTTCCGTGTAATCGGCGTCGATGCGTGCATTGAAGATGCACATAGTGTTGCGCTGACGCGTGCTCTCGAACCGGACCACGGCCTTTCGTGTGCTTGGCGGGACGTCATCCACTGTCACGTAAGTGCAGGAACCGACCATCGGCCCTGGCATGGCGCCCACTTTGCGGAACGAGGCACCGTTGTCGAACGACACAAGCATGTTCCAGCCTTCCCGCTTGTCGCGGGCACGCCAGTGAGCGCCGAAGCGGAGACGGACGATGTCGCCCGGCGTGGCGATCGGAAACGTCGCCGATCCGCCCTCGGGGCCATAGTCGGCGACGCGCAGCAACCGGGGTTCGAGCCTCTGCAGCTCCGGATGAAAATCGGTCAGCGACGGAGGATTGCCATTTTGGGAAGGAGTCGTGCGACCTTCGATGGTGATTGTCCCTTCGTTGGGAGCAGCGCTGAAGCTAATCGTGTTCTTCCCCGGCCCCAAAGCGGGCAGCGGCGTTTGTGCGTGCTGGACGTCGTGCCTGATACCGAGTGAGTCAAGGCCCGTGCCCTTTCCCGCGATCTCGAATTTCAAACGATAGTCGTATCGCCGCAAAACGCGGGCCGACAGATCGACTTGTTGAACGCCCGATTCCGAAACTCGCGCGATCTCTTTCCAGTCGAGGCCGTTATTGTCGGAAAAACTGACCACGATGCGACCGTTTTGACTAACGACAGCGGCGAAGCTCAGTTTGCCCGTCAGGTAGACGTAGCTGCTGGGCATACGAATGACCAGCAGGCCCGGCTTGGCCGCGTCCGCAACATGCACGGCTGGGCCCTGCTGATCCTCGGCAGTACAGGCCAAGTTTACTGCGGCGAGAACGCCGGTGCGGAAGGTTCCGTCGGCGAGCGGAACATGGTACTCGTGAACCCCGTTACCCACTCGTCCAGGCGCAATGTCCCCGAGCCGGCGCTGGCAGCCCATCCCGGCGCGTTTGCCCAAACATCCCGGTGCGCCGCCTGCGCCATCCATGTTCACGTGGAGCCCCTTGTTGAACCAGTTTCGCGTCAGACGCTCGCCGGGCCGAAGCTGTACGTTGACGCGGTACCCTTGCGAGTATCCGTACTCGTACACCACGTCCGGTTTGCAGTCGTATTCCTGCATCGTGGCCGGCCAACCGTGCGTGCCCGCGAGGTTCCAGCCGTCTCTGGCATAGAATTCGGTATTGGCCAGGAGGTCTGGCCCCCTCTTCCAGCCTTCGTTGCGTGCAAACTCGCGCAGCTTTCCACCGTTTCTCTTGTATCCTGGATTCTCTTGGTGCCATTGGGTAACGGCCCGGATGATATCGTTCACGCTGGCGATGTTGCCATCGGGCTTGTGGAAGTAGTTGATCAGCGACGCGTCGAATAGATGCCACGCGTCGTCATAGGACAGTTCGGGAACGCTGTGCACGTGAATGATCCGCCCACGTGCTTCGAAACCAAGGCAGCGGCCAAGTTGCTCGATGTTCGATGCCGCACAGCAGCACATCCCATAGCCATAGACGTGGATCGTCTTCATCACGTCGTGCACGTTGTTCTCGTTCTGCAAGAACTCGTTCGGCGGTGCGGTCTGATGACGATACTTCACAACCGTCTGCCAGATGGCGATGGCCTTTTGCTGGTCGGACATCCCCGGCTTGATGTAGGAGCGTTTCCAAGCCTCCAGGCTGGAAACGTCTTCGACCTTGTCCGAAAGCACCTTGATGTTGCTGACAACACCGACCTCGGCGGACCACACCGATTCGGCCGCGTTGCATGCCGCAGCAAAGATAACCGCGGTGGCCGCTACACAACGCAAACGTAGAGTACACATGCTCTGTCTCCTTGGAGGGCATTCGCTTGGGTGGCAGAAGGTATCGTGTCGTCGAGACGATTCCTGAATTGCCCGATCACGATTCTATGTCCAGTCCCGAGACGCCACAACTTGTCGACACTCCGGCCCCCATTTCTCCGGTCAGCGCCCGCCGTAGAACACCAAGTGATCGTATGTCCGCTTGTCCGCGCGTTTCTGTTGATGTTCTTCCAGCTCTCCGTGGTACTCGCAATGAAAGAACCGACTGTCGTAGATCGCTTGAGGCATGACGGAGCGTTTACCAGCAATAGCGGCGGCCAAATGCAGCAAGGCGAGTGGTGCTTCGTCTCCCGTGCGCGCGTAGGACCGACCCGAGCGTGGAAACAGACCCGTTTTCGCTTGCGTCTTCAAAATATTGTCGCCGATGCGACAAGCGAATCGCAGCATCGTCGCGTCGCCGGTCGCGCGATGCAGCTCTACGAAGGCGTAGATGCTTCGCCAATCGCTACTGTCCGTATCCCATTGCAGTGCTCGTTCGCCATCGGACTTTCCGATGTCACCCAACCCGAGTGCCCCAGCAATTTCCCGTGCCATATCCCAATATGCCGCATCGCCTGCAAGCCGATATGCCATCGCGTATTCCCAAAGGACAAGACCATCCGGCTGCCGCGGTGCGAACGACTGGGGCACGTAGTAGCCGGTGCGGGACTCTCGCCACCTGATCGGCGTGCCGTCGGTCATCAACCCAATGAACGTGCGCGTCTCCGGTGAATAGCTGTGCCGGGCGTAGATCGTCAGATCCTCCAATGCCCAGTCGATGGACTCTCGGCCAACATCGGCACAACGTCCGCCTGCTTCGACGAGCGTTTCGCCTGCCTGCATTTGTGTCAGCGGCAGGTAGTGGTAACGGCATGTTTGATGATACGAGGCAACGATCTTCGCTTCGTTGATCGTCGGGTGCTCGTGTCCGAGTGCGTCTTGCGCCCGATCGTGCTTTCGATAGCTCAGTTGGCCGCCGCACAAGCCTGTCTTCGAGTCTTTGCCTTGCTGCCATCGGTAGATCAGACGGCGAGTCCACGTCAACGCATCGTCGTCGTTCTCCAGCACTGCAAGCATGGCCCCGGCGTGCAGGAGCGGCGGTGTGACATTGGCAAAGGACAGGTTGCCGCCCTTGGCGGGGAACGGCACTTCGATGTTTTCCTTGAAGCCGTGATCCCAGCCAGCCGCGACCTTCCGCTTGACGCTCGCGTGCCGATTGTAATCCAGCAGCGACCAGTCGAGGATATGCCCCGCCCAGACCGCTTCCATCAATTCTGCGGTGGCATCCGGGGCGACTCGCCACATGAGTCGATAATAGGGTTGGTGTCCTTTCAACTCATGGGCATCGCCATACTGGCCAACCGGCTTCTCGCCGTCCAGATCCCACGCCATGTGCCCGCCCCAGTACAGCAGCCCACTCGGCGCGCGCAAGTGCTCCATCGCGTACCGCGTTGCCTCCTCGGCAGCCTCCCGGTATTTGGTCTCACCGGTCAACGCCGATAACCCGTCCAATGTGCGCAGCAACGGTTGCTGGCTGGCAAAGTTGCACAGAACCCATGTTTCACCGCGACATTGCCACCGCACGGGTTCCAGATTCTTGAAGTGCAGGCCGTCGACAAACAGAGGCGTTTGCCGATTGCCGTACGAGTCACGACCATGCGCCATCACCGTATCGGCAAAGGAAGTGACCGCCTTGACGAATCTCGCATCGCTCACTTCCGCTGCTTCACATAGCTGTCCAACCTGCAACGCGGCGAGTTGCGTCAACACCAGCAAGACAGACAAACGAACGGGTCTCATCTTCATTGCCTTCTTCTCTCGTGGTTTATGCAGCGGGTTCCCGCCATCCTCCAAAGAGACGGCGCATGCTCTCCAAAGCTACTCCCGGCCAAGGCAAACAACGTGTCCGTCCACTGTGGACATGAACAATCGGCCGGAGGCCACGATCAGGCCGTCGAACACGGGTGGCGACTGGAGCGTGGTTTCGGCCAACCGCTTGCCTTCAGCGGCCGAGTAGGTCCGCAGCACGCCACCTTTGCGACCTTCGAAGGACGCCATCGGGTCGTCCGTGTCCACGACGTCCGGCGGGCCGGCGACAAACAAATGGTTCCCTGCCAAGACCATGCCGCGAATGCGGATGGGGACCCAGTCAAACCACACGGGAGGCTTCAGTCGCGTGTAGCCTAACCCCTTGGTCGCACCTCTGGTCATGTCGTCCAGCACGGGTTCCGTGTCGTTGTCGTCGGCCAGTAGCAGATAGCCTTTTGCGCCGGGCGTGAACAGCGGGCTCTGCCTGTTTCGCGTTGGAAACGACTGCAGAGCGTACGTCCTTTCAGGCCCCATAACCAGCAACTGTCCGGTTTTCGCGCCTCGGTGCGCGTGGTACCAACCGGGCCAGTTGGCCGAGTACATCCAGAAAGTCCGATTGAACCACGTGTCGTCCAGAAAACCGGCGGTAGGCGCAAGGTGCATCCCCGTGTTGCGATCGCCCATGTTCATTCCGCCGTACTTCTCCTTGTACTGTTTCGCCAACTCCGGATGTGCCTTTTCCATGTAACGATGGAAGGCCCGGATGTAGTCGTATCCTTTGTTCAAGTCGGGATCCGCCACGGTGTATCCTTCCTTCGAGACGTCCATGGCGACAACCGGGTTGTTCGGGTCACGCATCACGTACGGTGCGTCCTGTCGCGTGAGTTCGCGATCGAACTTGTACTGCCCCAGGTAGATGTAGCCGCCTTGGCTGACGAGGATGTCCGAGTGTGTGCCCTCCATGTGATACGAAGGAATATACGGCTTGTCGACCGCGTCCTGGCGCGTAGGTGACCATGTGTCCAAATGCGTCTCGTGAATGACATCGCCCGTCTTCGGATCAAGTCCATAAATCCAGATTCCACCGTCCAGATACGTCGAACGGCCTGCCGTGCAGTAGGCGACTCCGTCCTCGATCAGTACGCTTCCGTGAACGCGCCACGGTGATTCCAGTTGGCTGAACGCGACAATTCGTTGATCGCTTGGAGCCGCCCTGAATCGCCAAGTCAGTTCGCCGTCTGCGGCTCGCACGCAGTACACCCATCCATCTGCACAGCCGAGCAGGACGCTACCACCGTGTACGGTCGGCGGCGAGTCAATCCGGCCGCCGGCCGTGAAGTGCCAAACTTCGCCTCCGTCGTCTACATCCAACGCGTACAACGTGTGCTGGTCCTTGGCCGCCACGCACACGCGATTGTCGCAGGCTACCGGCGGCGTCAGCGGTCCTCGCAGATTCACCTGCCAACCGCTGGGAACCTCCGCCGGAACTTCCGTAGCAGTCGCCCCACTCCGCCGCCCATCACGGCGGTACATTGGCCAATCGTCTTTGCTGACCGCTGATTGCTGGTCGCTGACCGCTCCAAATGCAGGCCCCTCCTCCAGACGCATCCCGCTTCTCGACTCTTCGACTTCTCCACTTTTCAACTCCTCCCCCGGAGCCAAAGCCAAGAGCCCGGTCAACTTGACGCCGGGATAGCAGAAACACGGCGTTGGCGGGACGTAAAGCAAACCGTTGCTGGGCATCACGCCGTACCGACACGCTCCGCGGATCCAATCGTTGTTCACGTGATCGTCGTCGGTCAGGCTGACGAACTCGGCACCGCGGAATTGGGTAATCAGAAACCGTTCGGTCGCCTTGGCGCGGTAGCAGCGGAGATGATGCCCTGGGCTCTGCACACTCGACGGATCAATGACCTTGGCTGGCTTGCCGGTTGCCAAGTCATATCCGGTGATGCCTTCCGACGAGGCATGCCAGACGCACCCGTTGGCCACGAACATGTCTGCAGGCCGCATCGACCCACCGCCCGTGTTCGTCGTCCATTGGGTTTCGCCGGTCTTCGTCGAGCGAGCAACGATATTGTTCGCGCCGCCTTCCAGTACGAGATCGCCGTGAAGGATGATCGTCCTCTCGCGGGCTCTCTTTCCCTTCGCCATTGGCTGACGCCATGATTCCTCGCCGGCAGCCAAGGTCAAGCACACGATTTCGGTACCGGTGCTGTAGACCACGCGATCGTCGCCGGCCGCCAGCGTTTGGGACAAGTATTGATTCGCAGATGCACGCCAACGAACTTGTCCACTGTCGGCGTTTACGGCGACGATTTCTCCCTTCTGTTTGGCGTTTCTTGCCCCGATCGGAGCCAGTCGGAGGACCAACGTGCGCCCGCTCTGGAGGATCTCTTGCGTGCTGGCGGTACCGTCGATCGTCTCCAAAGTCTTGCCCGTGGCCGGATCGAGTATTTCGAGTGGACCGCGATGGCTGAGCGTTGCGTACAGAGACTGGTTGTCGCCCACAATTCGGCGTGGCACGCTTGGCGGCCTCCCACGTAGGGCAGCCCCTCGCCATTCATCGCCCCGCCAATCGGGAAGCGGCCGCTTCCACAGCAGCACGCCGTTGAAGGCATCGCGGGCGATCAGAACCCAATGATCCGGGATCGGTTCGTCGGTAATGCTCGTCAGCCCCTCGTCGACGACATAGAACATCCGCCCACCCGCCGAGATCATGGCAGGCACGCTGGAGATGAATTCGTGGCTGCGCGACCACAGTGGTCCGCACTTCCACTTCAGTCGGCGCGGTGGTCCTACCTGTGAATCCTGGGCCACGGCGTTATTTGATGCATCGTGCAGAAAGTGCGTCCACTGGTCGATATCGTCCGGCCAGGGCTTGTGGAAAGAGTCAAGAGTCAAGAGTCGAAAGTCGAAGGCAAGAGCGACACCTCCCGGCGCCAACACCCGCTTTATCTCTTCATCCCGTATCCTGCATCCCGCATCTCGTGCCCCGCCCTTCGCATCCTGTATCACAACCAGATTCACCAGGTTGTCAGCGTAGGGCAGTAGCTTGCCATCGAACTTGTCCACCGACACGACGCCAGTCAGCCCCTCAGACCGGATGTGCTCGCGTGCCTTCGCAACCTTAGCCGCGTCGGTATCGAGCCCATGCACCAGATAGCTATCGTTAGCGTGCAATGCGGCAGTGAGGTTGCCATCGCCGCAACCGATGTGTACCACGAGGCCACCTTTGACTTCCGCGTCCGCAAGAATCCGTCGTGCGAGCTTTGATGTGGATGCGCTCGATTCTTGTGACAAAGCGCGATCGGAGATGCACAACAGTGCGATCATCATTGCGGCCGTCACAGTTTTTCCCAAGTTCGTTTTGTCTGTCATCACTTTGTTTCTCTCCCGTTGTGTCGAACGATCTCGTGGCGGTTGACCTACCTCCACGGGCCGCCATATAACTCGTTTGCGCTAACATTGTACACGAGATTGCTCGGGGGAATTCGTGAAAATAGGGCTAATACGGCAGACTCTCCAAAGCCGCGGTCTTGGTACGCTAAGCGGCGTGTTGGCGATCCTCTTGTGGAGTGCCACGGTCGCGCTGGTGCGAAGTCTGACGGAACAGCTCGGGGCCATAACCGCAGGCGCGGCGGTTCACTGCGTAGCTGGCGTGGCCTCCATCGCTTTCCTTTTCAGTTCAAAAAATCGAATCCGTCACATCAAGCAGCTTCCGCCAGAGTATTTGCTGGGGTGCGGGGCGCTTTTCGTGATGTATATGCTCGTGCTGTTTCTTGGCGTCGGCCTTGCCAGAGATCGCTGCCAGGTGCTCGAAGTGGGCCTCTTGAACTATCTCTGGCCGGCGCTGACCATTCTGCTGTCGTTGGTCCTGTTGAAGAAGAAGGCTGGCTGGCTTCTGCTCCCCGGCACTTTGCTTGCGCTGGCGGGTGTATGGCTCGTTCTGTCGCAGGGCGCCGGTATCTCATGGCGGTCGTTTTGGAATAATGTGGCCAGCAATCCTGCTGCTTACGAATGCGGTCTTGCCGCAGCGTGCTCGTGGGCCCTCTATTCGAACCTCGCCCGACGATGGGCAAGTTCTGAACGAACTGGGGCCGTCGACCTTTTCTTGCCAATGAGCGGGCTTGTATTGCTGTTGCTGAGCCTTATCGTCGAGCAACACGGATCATGGAATGCCCGTGCTGCGGTTGAAGTCGGCGTTCTTGGCATGGTCACGTGGCTGGCGTACAGGCTCTGGGACTTCGCTATGCGGAAAGGCGACATTGTGCTGGTGGTGGCTTGCTCGTATCTGACGCCTCTTTTTTCGACAGTCGTCAGTTGCATCTATCTGAACGTATCGGCCGAAATCACCTTGTGGGTCGGATGCATCCTGATCGTTGTGGGCTCTCTGGTGACTTGGCGGTCCGTTTCGGATCGGTCCACCGGAACGCCTTCCGAGATAGTCGATGACGCCGGCAGATTGAACAGTTGATCTGGACAACTGCCAGTGCGAGGCAAACGACAAGAACACGTCTTCTTTGGTTCATCCGACTCTTCACGGGAGGACGGTATCCAAACCGGCAAGGATGGCCAGAACCGTCGAGCGTCCTGGTCGCTGTTGCTGCGACGGAAGGATGACAAGTGATTGTGTCGAGCGTGGAGAGCTGGACATGCATCGAGAAACGCTAGTGGGCATCTCAAAACTGGCTTTCGAGAGGGCGAGGCTCCGGCCGAGCCGAAACCTAGGAGAGACGCGGCTCAGCAGGAGCTTCGCCCTCCCGGTTTTGAAGCCGCTTCTGGGCTTCTGAAACGAGGCCTAACTCGCATCAGAATGTGGGGCGAAATCTCACGGCGCACGACGTGCTGATACCACGGAGTGCATTCCTTCATCGCGTCGGATGAGCTTGACGTCAGTGAATCCCGCGGACGTCAGATCGCCGCGGATTTCCGAAAGTGTATACGAGTTGCCCTCGTCGGTGGCGACAAGCATATTGACTGCGAACAACGCGCCCATCGGCGGTGCCGTACGCGATTCCTCCATTACCACATCTCGGATCATCACAATGCCACCCGGTTCAATCGCATCGGCGATTCGTGCATACAGCGACCGGTTTTGGGCGGGCGAGTTCTGATGGATGATTGCACTGACCCACACCAGGTCGGCACCGCGAGGCAATGAATCCTGGTTGTAGTCTCCTGCGACCAGATCAACTCGCTCTGCCAGACCAGAACGCTCGATGCGCTCTCGGGCCATTGGAATCACGTTCGGAAGATCAAACAGAATCGCTCGTGCGTTCGGTTCCGCCAGCAGCCACGACCGAGTCCACGTGCCCGATGCGCCGCCGATGTCCAGTACGCAGTGGAACGCGCCTGGATTGATCTCGCGGATAAGGTGGTCGGCAACCAGGATGGACACAACGTTCATCGCCTCGATGAACGCTGCGTGGTCTGCTTCCGCGCCTCGGAGACTGGGACTGGGCTCCGCGGGTCCACCACCCTGAACGACCCACGGCAGACGCGACCAACGTCGCAGACAATTGGCCTGATGCCGCAACATGGCGGTAACGCTCTGCGGCGAGGAATCGACGAGAAATGGGGCAAGCCCAGGAGCTAATGCGTATTCCGCCTCGGCTTTCACCAATACGCCGATGCTGGCCAATGCATCCAGCAGTATCGTCATTGCGCGTTCGTCGCAGCCGAGTTTGACGGCGAGTTCCTGGTCGGTCACTGGCGATTCGGCCGTCGCATTGAACACATCCAAGTCGGCAGCCGCAGCCAAAACGCAGGGGATCTGGAATCCTCGCATCAGGTCCAGTAGATCTTCACCGGTTTGAATTTGCATCTTTCGGGTCTCCTGCGTCCACTGTCGGATCCAACCCACAAGAACCAATTGTGGCGAACCATTTCGCTCGCTGCAACGTCGGTGCGAAGACTTAACGATGGGCGTCTGAGTTAGTACCTGCCACGGTCTGAGCCAGACGCAAGCGTACAAGTAGATCGTTCAACGCAGGCTTGCTGGTTCCGGCCTCGGGCAGACTGGACTCGTCCGATGCCGCCTCGAGTTTGCGAACGAGCCGCTCGTACTCTCTCTCGTGAAACTCCACGTCGGCCTCTGGTAGGTTGCCCTTTTCAGGACCGGACAGCTTGCGCTGGACGAGTTCTTCGATGTAAGCGAGCTTGGCTTCCTCGTTCAGTGTCCGCAAGTTGGCCTCGACTTCACCGGTGCGCATTAGATGAATCCCGGTCAGCAACACTCGATAGACGTACAGCAGGGGCTTTACGCGCGGCGGACTCTCCTTCTGAAACAGTTTCCATTGCGTCGCGGCAAAGCCGAGGTAGTGATGCGAGTGGTGTCGCGTGATGCAGCCGTTGGCGATCGTCTTCAGTTCCTCGTGCCCCGGAGTTGTATGAACAACGAGCGGCGAGAAGATCTGTTCGAGCACGTAACCGTTCTTTTTAAGCATTAGGCTGAAAAACTTCTTGGCATCGTGTGTGACCAGATCGATTTCCAGGCCATCGTAGATCCCTTCCTTCTCGACCGTCTCTTGGCCTACGTCCAACCCAACAACCTGCTCCAACGGTAGCAAGTGAACGCCTCGAAGGTCGAAGTCCGAGTCCGGCGACGGGAAGCCGTACAGGTGCGCTCCGCTGATCGTGGCGAACATCAGCGGGTACGGATGCTGCTCGACGTGTTTCATCAGCTTGTCGTTGTCGATCATGGCAACGTTTCCTCCAACGCCAATCGGCGAGCTTTGACAAGGAAGTGGTTGGCCCGCCCGTAGTCCGGGCGTTCCGGGAGACTGGTTTGCTCGAAGGCTGCGTTGAACCGCTTGTGTAGTCCGAGCCGCCACGCTTCGACTTCGTCCCATTTCGTCTCGCCAGATTTGATCGCAAGCAGTCGGTCTCGATGCTCGCCAACCGCGACGGTGACGACCTCTTCAGTCAGCACGTTAATACCGGACAACAGCAACCGGATCAGGTGCATGACGTGTTTCCATTTCACTTGGCCTTTGTTACGAATATCGGTCTGCATCTTCTTGAATTGCGACGCCACATAACCGCTGTATGTCTGAAAGACGAGTTTCGACAGGAAAATCTCTTTCATGTCAAGCAATTCACGAGCGAGCGGCGTAGCCGTCTCGACCACCGGCGTGTAGAGGCACTCCAGCACGTTGGGGTTTGCCTTGAGAGCCAGCACAACGAATTTCTGAAGCTCCCAGTACACCTCCTGCGTCGCGTCGTTCTCCAATTGCTCCGGCACGCCGTACAGCGACCAATGCAGATCCGCAGGCGGCAAATAGATGCCTCGCCGGTCGATGTCCGAGTTTTCATCGTCCAACCCATAGGCCCGCGATCCGATCACACACCGGAAGATGACTCGGTCAAACAGTCCATGCTTCGTCAACACCTGATTCGAATCGTTGATGTCGCCTTCTTTGTAGTCGGCCAGCAGGACAAGCTGGTCGTGGTGCAGTGGCGATTCGAATCCATCAGAAAAGCGGACCCGGTACGAGTGCTGGCGATCCATCGGAGATCTGACGACGACACCGACCGCACCGGAAGGATGCACAATCCGACCGCTAGAGCCTTGCACTGGTTTCTGAGAAACGACCTGAGTGCCGACCGGGTAGATCAGTTTCGGCCTGTCGTCGAGAGTGTGATCAGCATCGTGCGTCATGTACCTTGTTTGCTCCACCACTGCCGTCAGGAATCCGCCGGCCCCAGTTACATCGCCGTAAACGTATTGAGGCCAGAGTCTCTCCCGCCCCGAAGGGGCAGCAGAGACTACTCGACGCCCACCGTCCACTTTAGCGCCGCGCGGCCCGTAGCCGCGACCAAAGTAGCGCTCACGCTCCGCGTGAGCGAGCACGAAATTGCCAAGAGGCTCCCTCAATCGAACGCCCCGACGGTTAGCTGTGCTCTCTCCCTAACCGTGCTTCATCACGCGGAGCATGATGGCTACAAATCGGACAGAGACTCTACTGTTTTCCGTTTCCCAGACAAACTACTTTGCCGTCCATTGTGGATAGGAACAGGCGTCCACCGGCGGCTATCATGCCATCGAATATCGGCGGGGAGTCCAGTTCGTACTGCGCCGTGGTCTCTCCGTCTTCGGCTGATATGGCCCACAGGACTGCTCCGCTTTTGCCCGCGTAAGCTGCCTCTTGTCGCAACGCGGCGTCGCCGTAGTCTCGTCCGTCCTTGCCTTCGTCCAAGACGTCTTTCGGGCCGGCGATAAACAGCGTCCTGTCGGCCAGTGTCATCGCACGAACTAATACGGGAACGTCCGTCAGCCAGAAGTAGTTTTCTTTGTTGCTAACCGGACCCGATCCGCCACGTTTCGACTTCTTTGTGGTCTTGCGCGGCGGCTGAGATCCCGCTTGCCAGATCTTCTTCGACGCAAAGAGCCTGTACTCCAGCGGGGTCGTCCATTTGTAATACTGCGGTTGGCGGCCGAAGACGAAGACCCGGTCGTCGCCGACACAGATCATCTTTCCGGCCGGGGCGTGTTGGCCCGCGACGAAGTATCCGCACCATCCGCTGCCCCAAGTGCTCCCGTACAGCCAATAGGTCCGATGGAACCACGTGTCGTCCAGAAATCCGGTCGGGCAGAACAGATGCGTATCCTCGCCGCCCTGGAGTTTGCCCTCGCCCGCCCCCTTGCCGCGCGGTCCCATCCTGAGTCGCTTTCCCTCGAAGTCAAAGGCCTGCGACCGCATGTAGATCCGTTGTTCATCACAACTGAGTATATCGGGTCGTCCCACCGGCATATTCAGCCACTGGATCAGCTCGTGGGTGTTCTTCCCGGTCGCAGGGTTCTTCTCATCAAGGACCGTTTCGGAAATCGTCTTGCCGGTCTTCGCGTCCAGGCGGTAGAGCGTCATGCCGCCGTCGACGAAGATCGACCGACCGGCCACGAAATGCGCGATACCATCTCGAACCAAGATGCTGCCATGCACGGGCCACAGCGATTCGATTTGCTCGAACGACATGATTCGCCGGTCGCAGCGGGCCGCAAGGAACCTCCATGCAAGTTGTCCATCGGCGGCGTTCAGGCAATAGACATAGCCATCGGCCGATCCGAACAGGACCAGCCCGTCGAACCAGGTTGGGGGCGAATCGACCCGTCCGCCGACCGTGTAATGCCAGAGCTGTTTTCCCGACGACGCGTCGATGGCGTAGACCGTGTGGCGGTCCACTGCAGCGACGAACAGGCTTCCGCCCGCAGCCGTGATACTGCTGAGCCGTCCGCCGAGTTCCGTCTCCCACGCAGGCGACAGTTTCGCCGGTACGGCTGTCTTCGTATATCCGCTCCTCGAATTCGAACCGCGGTATGTTGGCCAGTCGGAGAGAGGCTGAAGGCTGGAGGCCGTAGGCTGGAGGCGTGTTGGGTTCTGTTTTCCGAACGCCGGCCCTCTTTCCAGTCGATCCGCCACGACTGGTAGCTTGGAATCGCCTGACGGTCGGAAGGCATTGAAGTTGTGTAGATAGGTCTCGGCATAGCAGATGCAAGGTGCCGGTGGTGTATAGACCAGTCCGTTGCACGGCATAATCCCGTACAGGCACGCACCGCGAACCCAGTGATTCAAGTCCCAGTGTTGTTCCTTGAGATCGATGAATTCGATGCCGGTGCGTGAGGTCAGGATAAAGTTGGTCGTGGCTCGGCCCGCATAGCAGCGGTGGTGGAACCAGTAGCTCGATTCATCCGCCGAGAATTGGTGTTCCACCTCGCCTGTCGCAAGATCGTAACCGATGACCGTACCATCGGACCTGCCGTTTGAACTATTGTCGCACCAGACGATGCCCTCGATAACGAAGATGTTCTCGGGCGAGCTATAACCGGACGGCGGATGTTCGGCTTGCCACAACGTCCTGCCAGTATCCGCGTCGACGGCTGTCAGTGTATCGTCGCGTGTCCCACCGCCGCCTGATTTGAGCATGCCCGATACCTCGCCGCTTGCCAGCAGCACCACTCCGTCGGCAACGACCAACTTGGGTGCAAAGAAAGACTTCTGAGTCTCGGGCGTAGGCAGTGGCTCGGAATCCCAGAGTCTTTTGCCGCTCTTTCGATCCAGGGAGACAAGCGATTTGCTATCGAAGTTGAAGTAGTACAGACGTTTGTCGTCGACCGCGGTTGTTGTGGCGGCGACCACGTCGGAGTGCTCCCAGAGCTTCTCGCCAGTTGCGGCGTCGACAGCCTTGATGGTCCTCTTTTCTGCGGGGCGCTCGGGCCGTCTGCCATCGGTGATCGAGCCGGGGCCGATGAGAACAAACAGGATCCCATCGGAGAGAATGACCTCCTCCGCGTGGTCGGTCCCCCGGTAAGTACGAAGCGTTTTGCCCGTAACGGCGTCCAACGCCGTCAGCGGTCCCGCGAGGCTCAGCGTGGCGTAGACCGTATCGTCCGAGGCAACCAGACGCCGAGGCGCATCCGCCGGACCGTCTTTGAGCCCTTTGAAATTACTGAACCATGGGCCCATTTTCCGCTTCCAGAGGATCTTGCCGTTGAACGCGTCCCGGGCGATCAGGGCCCAGTGCGGCGGGAACATGATCGACGCCATCGAACCTTCGTCGATGATGTAGAAGACTCGTCCTCCAGCCGACACCATAGCGCTGAACGTCGACATCTTATCGTGGTGGCGCGTCCACTTCGGCCCAGCCTGCCACTGGAGTCGCCGCGGCGGGCCCACGACCGTATCATTGGCCACCGCGTTGTTGTCCGGGCCGTGCAGGTAGTGAGTCCACTCGTCGATTTCGGTGGGAACGGGTTTTGTGAACACCACAAAACCGTCCGCGATGCGGGATACGGGCTGCGGGATGCGAGATGCAAGATGCGGGATACGAGATACGGGATATGGGATGCGGAATAGCCATGCCTCGTTTCCCTTCTCCCGCACAACCGCCACGCCGCGCGGGGCCAGAACACGCAGAATCTCGCTTCCCGCATCTTGCATCTCGCATCTCGTATCTGCCACGATCAGATTGACCATGTTGTCAACATACGGCAGATGCTCGCCATCGAACTTTGCGGCCGATACCGCCCCGCCAAACTTGCCCGCAAGGAATCGCTTTCGCGCTTCTTGCACGTTTGCCGGATCGGTGTCCAAGCCATGTACGGTATACGCGTCGCTCCTCTTCAGCCCTGCCGTCAGTTCCCCGTTTCCACAACCGAGATGAACCACCAGACCACCTTGGACTCCACTCACCTGCAGGATCTCGTCCACCTCGCGAGCCGCGGCCGAAAACACGGGAATCAGAACCACGGCAGTCAATACGGCTGTCGTCCAATATGTCTTCATGATGAACTCCCATAACAAAACGGCGACCACGTCGCACTGGGATACAGACTACTTTTCCCAAATCGACTTCAGTTCATTGACCTCCAGGCGGACCAGTTTCGCTCCATCACCATCAGCGAACGCCTTGATCGCCCCGACGTTGCCTCTGTGTTCGCGTCCGCCAGTAATGTAGACGGCACCGTCGTTGCCGCAGATTTCGATCATGGGCCGGTCCACGAGGACCTGTATCTCCACGCAGCCGTTGCGCGGCGTCATGGGTGCACCGTTCAGTTTCTTGCCGACGGCGTCGTAAGTCACCGTGTTGCCTCCGATGTCGAGCCCCACGCTTCTGGCGTTCCCGAGTTGAAAGGTCGCGCGGATATCGAACAACTCGCCGGCAACATCCAGACTCAGCGGCGAATCCGCGATCAGATCCTGCGACGGTACCTCATGCTTTCTCTGGTGTAGCTTCTCAATCTCATCCACCGGCTCGGCAAACATGCGGATGCCGCCCTGCGCGGTGTGCAGCGTCAATTGGTGCGGGAACGTAAACGTCTGGTTGAACGGCATGCCCGGCGCGGGCAGTCGTGCCCAGCCGATCTGGATTCTCCGTCCGTCGGGCGCATTGTCGAAAATCTGCGACGCATAGTACGCGCCGTGATGAACTCGGTGTTTTCCTTCATGATCGGGCGTGAACTTCTTGCCGTCGAACGTGCCGATTGCGTATTGGGCGTCGGCGGCGAACACGACCCAGCGAGTGTCGTCCGCGTTACCATCAACAGGCAGCTCGAATAGCTCGGCGCACTCGTAGTAACCCGGTAGGTGACTCTGCTCCTCCCACTGCTTCATATTCGTGGACGTGTAGAAGGCGATGTTACGGTCGTACTCGTCGTGCTCGTCGTAAACCGCCATTACCCAGTGACCACCCAGCCGCCTTGCCTCGTCATCGATCGGCGTATCCTCCTGGTCGTACGCGTACCAGATGACTTTCGGATCGCGTCCACGGTGCTTGACGACCGGGTTGCCTTCATACCATGCAAAAGTCCGCCCATTGTCGTTGCTGTACGCCACTGCTTCGCCAGCTCCCGTGTCGGTAAGAAAGGCGGTCAACACGTCGTTGTCGCCGGTCTTCCAGCCAGCCGTATTGCACTTGTCAACCGTCGCACCGCCGGAGAAGCAGGCGCCTTGCGCCATCGTTCCCGGAAACAGCACGTTAGGCAGTTGTTCCCAGTGCACGAGATCCTTGCTGACGGCATGACCCCAGGTCATGTTGCCCCAGCTCCAACCCACAGGGTTGTGCTGGAAGAAGAGATGCCACTCGCCATCCAGGTAGACCATGCCATTGGGATCGTTGTTCCAGCCGACCTTCTGGGAGAAATGAAATTGCGGTCGCAGCTCTTCGGTATAGAACTGGTCGGACCCAGGGATCTCGTCAGACTGATCGACCACGGCGAACGCCTCTACCGTGCCTCGCGCCACGGTGACCTTGGCCGGCTGATCCTTATAGGATTCGATGGTGAAGAAGGCGTGCCAATCGACCTCGTCGGGTTTGACGGCGAGTTCCGTGCCGTAACGGCGCACCGCGACGCCGTCGACCTCCAGCGTCAATTCGGTCTGCTTGGCCCCGTTCTTGATTGGAATGATCAGATACTTCTTGCTGATCGTGAACGATTTCTCCAAGCGACGATACTCCGGCAGTTTCGGCTTCTCGTCGGTCAGCACGATTTGGTCGATGTTCACATGCCCCCAGCCGCCGGTCGCTTCGTCGACGATCTCGATCGTGGCCGTCTTGTCTTTCAGTTCGCTCACGTCCCAACAATGAGGCTCAAGTTCTTCGCTCCCTCCCGGCCTGTCGTTCGGTCCTGCCGCCGTACGCACGACTTCGCCGTCGACCGATAGGTTGACGCAAGTTTTTCCTTCATGGGCTCCACCGCCGATGAGGAACACCAGATAGTCGCGCTCGATCTTCAGTGGCGGGGACGTGAGTTTGCCCGTGGTGCCATCGCCTTTATAGAAGGTGTTGACCAGTCGTTTGCCTTTGAAGCCACTAACGTGCATCTGGCCGGGCAACGTCCCAGCGGCCGGTCCCGGCCCGAATGCCTCGCCTTCCGCCTTCCAGTCGCCGTAATCCTCGCTCTCGAAGTCGGCAACCAGGATATCCGTCTCGGCCGCCCACAGCGTCGCATGGGAAAGCCACAGCACGATGATCGCAAAAACAGCTCGTAACATCTCTCGGTCTCCATCAGAGGTTTATGGGTCGCTGGTATGACGACTGTACTGCAACAGATTCGGTTTCTCAACCGCACCCGGGTAGCGTTGTCCGGTCAGGACACGGCAAGAGTCGGTATTGTGTGCGGCGTTAGGCGCAAGAATTCAGAATCATCGGCGGTGATGGTCTGTCAATCCTGCACGCGGATTCACTGGACGACGCCTGAATCACTTCGTATCGTGGGAGGCAACGTCGACTCACAGCAGGACGATGACTGGTCTTGTATGGCCTCGAATTCAATTGCTTGACGCTGGCCCGAACCGAGCCGATCTTCAAGGGGACTGCACGCATGACCGCAAGCGAGCCGAAAACCAAACAAATCTATTGGTTGGAATTGTGGCCAGAGGATTTTCGGCCGAAACGCGTTGAGTCGACCGAATTAGAGATCCGGCAGGTTCGTATTATCTGTCCTGAATACAACTGGTTCTTGCACCAATGCGTGGGCGTGGACTATCGCTGGGGCGGCCGGGAAGGCTGGGGACGGGCCGAGTGGCATGCGTATGCGGACCGGCCGGAGATGGAAACCTGGGTCGCTTACGTCTCGGGCGCTCCGGCTGGCTACTTCGAGCTTGAGGAACAAGCGGATCGAAGCATTCGCATCCCTTGTTTCGGCCTCCGCGGTCCGTTTCACGGTCAGGGTCTCGGCGCGCACCTGCTCAGTGAGGCCGTTCAACGTTGTTGGGACCTGGGAGCCCCACGCGTTTGGTTGTCGACCTGCAGCCACGATCATCCGCATGCACTAGAGAACTACAAGGCGCGCGGATTTCGCCTATTCGACGAAACCGAGGGACCCGCAAACCCAGCGTACGAATCTGCGTTGTTCGGGGAAGCGCCATGACCAACAAACGGAGGCTTTCCAGTGACAAAGAATCCTAGGTTCCTAAGCACGTTCCTTGCCGCATCATTGGTGCCGTTGCTACTGAGTGGAATCTCGCCGGGCGCCGATGACGCTTTGATCGACGTCGGCAGCAGGCGACAGTTGTTCGTCGATGGCTACTTGATCGACAACATGCACGAAGTCCGGCAAGTGCTGCATCATCCGGTTCCGCGTGAGGCTGCCATCAAGCCAGAACATCCATGGGAGAAGCACGGTGTTTCCTACATGGTCACGTTCCGCGACGGAGACGTGTTCCGAGCATGGTACCGGGTCGATGCGGCCGCGTTCGGCAAGGGGAAGCGACGGGCGATGACCGCTTACGCCGAAAGCGACGACGGCACCCATTGGCGCAAGCCAGAATTGGGAATCATCGACTTCAACGGTTCGAAGGACAATAACCTCGTGTGGGATGGGGCAGCCGGCAACATGGCTCCGTTCCAGGACGACAACCCGGCCTGCAAACCGGACGAACGCTACAAGGCGGTCGTTCGAGGCGCGGATCTGTTCGCTCTAGCCTCGCCCGATGGCCTGCATTGGAAATTGGCCAGCCAGGAGCCGATCCTCACCGAACGTCCTTTCGACTCTCACAACATCGCCTTTTGGGATCCCGTGACCGAGCAGTATGTGGCCTTCACGCGCGGCATCCGCAAGGATGGCACACTGGGCCAAGCGATGCAAAGTCGCTTTAAGAGCGGTGTGCGTTGGGTGCGTCGATCCACTTCGGACGATTTTCGTACGTGGACCAAACCAGTGCCGATCAAGACTGGCGACGCTCCTCGTGAGGAGTTCTACACGAACGCTACGATCCGTTACGAGCGGGCACCAGACTACTTGCTGATGTTCCCGTCACGATTCGCCTCGGCTCGTGAGCCGAAACCCGGCTGGAAATTCGGGCCCGGCGTGAGCGATATCGTCTTCTTGTCCAGCCGCGACGGCCTGCACTTTGACCGCACGTTTTTGGAAGCGTTCATCCGGCCGGGGCTCGACGAAGGCAACTGGCACGAACGGTCGCTGTACATGGAACGCGGTATCCTGCAAACGTCGCCGACTGAATTGTCACTGTACTGCATGCAGAACTGGCGGCTGCCCACAGTCCACATCCGCCGCTACACGCTAAGATCTGATGGATTCGTTTCGATTCAAGCGGGCTACGAGCCCGGCGAATTGATCACGAAACCAATTCGATTCCAGGGAAGCGAACTGCGACTGAACTACTCCGCTTCGGCCGTCGGTTGGATCAAGGTCGAAATCCAGCACGCCGACGGCAAACCGATCGCCGAATATACATTGGACGATTGCCCGGAGATCATCGGCGACAGATTGGATGCCACGGTCCGATGGAAGTCCACGCCTGACGTCTCGCCGCTGGAGGGCAAGTCAATTCGTCTAAGGTTTGTCTTGAGTGACTGCGATCTGTACGCGTTCCGCTTCGAGTAGCCGATTGTCACTGCAATGGCTACGCGGACGGCGGGCGATCAACTATAGATTCTAAGAAGTGGGAGGGCGAGGCTCCTGCCGAGCCGGATTCTTGGTATCGAAGTGAGGCTCGGCAGAAGCCTCGCCCTCCCGAAAACGGTAGGTTTTGACGCGTCAAATCCTCGGTCGTCCTTGGCTGTCTGCCTACTTCGTGACGGCAAAACTGAACAGATTGGCCTGCTTCAGATAGAAACGAAGACGCAACGGCCGATCGGACGGCAGGTGGTCGCGCCCTTTCCACCTAACGGCGTGACGCACCGAATCCTCACTGATCGCAATGCAGTCGTCACGTTCGTATCCTGGAAGCGGTTCACCTTCTTCGTCCAGCACGGCAATACGAAGTTCGCCACCAGTCGCATCGACATTCACGACCAACCGATCGCCGATGGAACGCATGGCTACCGTTTCCACAAAGCCTCCTTCGTCTGCTGCTTCCATAGAAACCAGACCGTCCAGTCGCCATGCCGCGCGGGCGATGGTTATCTGTTTCTTGGGAACGTACCCGGCGTGCGTTGTGGTAATGGCTGTGTAGTAGAACCACATCTGGTCGCCGACAATGACGGGGCCGTTGGTGACGCCTAGGATGCAGCCTGCGTCGTATTGATGCGGTCCTGTTGGTATCACGGGTGAACGGTCTTCGCAACGATTCCAGGTGCGGCCATCGCGGCTATGAACCAGCTGTACATCGATGGGACCATCGTCGCCGCTCTGCAGCGGTCCTCGTTCTGTCGGCGAGCCACTGTATCGAAAATGCGTGACCAAGCCCAGAAACTGCCCGGCATACGGGAACGCCGACATGTTGTAGAACTGCGAGAATCGTCCGCCCTCGGATTCGACCTGGGCGTCGTCCTGCTCGTCCGGTGCCATGACCAATGTAGGATCGGACCATTGCTGCATGTCGCGGCTGGTGGCCAGATAGACCAGCCGCCGCTTGTGGCCGCGGTGTTCGTGGTACCGTTTGTGAAAGGCAAGGTACTCGCCCGTGTTGGGGTCGAGGGCCAGCGTGCACGTATCGCTACTGGGCAGGATCGGGTTCTTCGGATGCAACTTCCATCGAATGCCGTCTTCGGAATGCGCGGCATAGTAGCCTCGTCCCGATACCCTGCCGCAGCCCAGCATTTGGTAACGATGCTCCGGGCGCGGTTCCTTCGAGTTATACACGACGCTGGGGCTGTGAAAGTGCGGAAAGATGATGTTGTTCTCTTTCGATCCGGCCACTTCGTACAGGCCTAGCCGAGGACGCGTCCAGGAAAGTCCATCGGACGATGTCGCGTAGAGCACCGTACCAAGGCGGTTGTACCACATACGTAGCAGGTTGGTCGAATCATCACGGAGCACCGTGCCGTATGTGTAGATCCGTCGATCGTCGCCGTTTTGCTCCCACGATTCGCGTGAGACCATGACCGGTTCGGCAAGCTTGCGACAAGGATGGACACGGCGGACGACGCCAACCTTACGCGCGATCAACAAGTCGTCGACCAGTATCTGAGTCTCGGTTCCCAGAGAGCGTGCTGCTTCGACTGCCGCCGAGGCTGGCGGTGATCCGAACGGGACTACCATTGCGGTGAAGGTAGCAAGCAGCCAAATCTTTGGCATCAACGATGTCAATTCATGGTTGTGCTTTGCCATTTGGGTGGAGACAAGACTCGTCGCACGATTACTCATATCGTCCTCCGTCGCAGTGGGCGCTTTCTTCAAAATACTCTAATCGCTCAAGTGCCCTACAGAGTCCGAGAATAACCATTTGCGAGGATGCGAGAAAGGACGGTGGGCGAAATGAGACTCGTGAATGGTGTCGCTCACTTGAATGCTTCCTCTGGCAGGGTTACGCTGAGACGGCTTCCAACAAAGCGATTGGGACGGCAAGTTTCCTTAAGTCGAGCGGCAGATGGTTTCGTACCGTGGCGTAAGCTTCCAGCTTGCGGATTTGTCGGGGAAGGCA
>CAZUAH010000057.1:0-42415 GCA_964617665.1 uncultured Pirellulaceae bacterium | reverse complement strand
CGGTCGAACTGGTTTGCTCGAAGCAGCCGTACGGTTCGCGGATCAATCGCTCCAGTGCCTCGGTCATGCTGGCCAGCGGCGTGGGGTAGACCACGATTCGCGTCGAGAGACTACCGCTGACGAGGTCGTCGGGGATCGAGAATTCGTGAGACACGGTGTCGCCCGGCTGAAGCAAACCACCACGCGGATCTTCGATCGGGAAGCCCAGCGGCCGGACCATCATCGTACGGGTCACTCGATCACTGTAGGGGCCGGCATTGGCCAACAGGGTGAAATCGGCTTGGCCGTTGAACTTGCCGACGCGCACTTTCACTAATCGCCGAACGCGTTCCAGCGCAGACAGTGTAAATGGCGGGATCGGCGCGGTGACGTCTTGGGAGCCATGAGCCTGAACCGTTACACTCACGTTGTCCAGTCCACTGCCGGTGGCGTTGACGATACCGATGGGCGTTCGAATCACGTCGCCCATGGTGACCTCAAGCGGTAGCTTCGGCTCCAGATAGAACGGTTCGACGGACTCGATCTGCATTGAGCTTGTGCCGAGCGCGCCGTCGTGCCCGAAAGCATCGGCGAAAACGCGGAAGCTGGTGACTGAATCGTTCAGGCCGAATTCGATCGACGCTTTGCCTTCCGGGCCGGTCCGCATTCCGGCGTGCCAAGCCAGTGTTTCAGTGAAGTCAATCCGCTCGCCCGGCTGTCGGCCGCTGCGGACATGATGCGCGTAGATTCGTACCGCCACAAAGTCGTTGCGGACTGCCACCGCTTCCTCCGCCTCCAGAAGGGCCATCCTGTCTTCTCCGGCGGCAGCGCGGCCCAAGGCTTGGGCCAATTCGTCTCGCTTCTTGAACTCCTGCGCGGGCATATTGCCCATTCTCGCCAGTTGCGATGCAGCGGCCATCTCTGCGTCTTCGTCTCCGAAGGCATCATCCGCTGGGGCCGGGTCGGCGGCGGGAGGAGGCGGCTCGGCGGGTTCTGCAGCTGCGGCGGGCACTGGCTCCGCGGCGGGCGCGGGTGCCTGCGGTACTTCGGCTGGGGGCACAGGCATTCCAGCGCCCGGGGCGACCGGAGGTGCGGCTGGCTCGCCCGCGCCCATCGGCATAGCAAAATCAGCGTCGGCCCCGTCCATCGCACCGCCGGAAAGGTCCTCCATCCCTCCAAGGCGTCTCCGCACGCTGCTATGTTCGCGCATGGTGAGCATACCCAGAGCCAAGACACGCCGACTGGCATCGCCGTGCTCTTCTAGAAACTTCTCGGTCTTTGTGTTCACGAACGCGAACCGACGCCAGCCTTGCGTACCCAACAGCAGGTCGACTGCCAACGGAGCCTGCGGATCGTCGGGGTCCAGGTACACGTGGGCATCGGCCAGTTCTTTCACCTCGTCTTCCAGCAACACCATCACAGGCAAACGAGGTGCTTGTTCTCGGCGTTCGATCATCTCCAGAACGCTATCGTCCGTGACGGTTACTCCAACGACCGCGTCGACCGGATTGCCATCTGCGTCGGTCGTCTCGAGGGTGATTCGGGCCCTGCCGCCAGGGACGTACTGCGACTGGTCGGCCGTGATGTTCACGTTGACGGCTCGGTCGGGCTGACGGAAAATCAGCCTTTCGGCCAATGGCATGCCGTCTTTGTCCCAGACCGTGGCGATCAGAACACCGTCCGGGTCGTCGGAAGCGAGGTTGAATTCTACACGTACTCGTGCCGCATGAGCCTCGACGGGCAAATCGGGACGTTGCCTCGCGATGATCTTTTCGCGTTTGGCAAGCGTAACTTGCAAATCACTCGAGAGCGGAGCGCAAGCAACGGTCAATGCCACCGCCTCGTCGGCACCGAAAACGTCCTTCTTGCTCTGAAGCATTGCGCCCTTCTCTTTGACCGCGGGCAGCGGATACCGCGTGGCAATGCCGGATGGCTCGGTGATCGCCAGTGAGTATTCACCGCCGTTCTCCGGAGTAAATGTGAATCTGCCGCGGCCTTCGTGTTCGCTGCGGAACTCGGCTACTTCGTTTCCATCGCCGTCCAAGATGACTCCGGCCAAGTCGGCGGGTTTCTTGGCTGGTGTGAATGCTTCGAAGTAGACGCGGTTCGAGAATCCGGCCAACAGTTCGCCGCCCTCGGGATACATGGTCAAGTCGACGGTCTGCAGCAGGATGGGAATCGTCTTGCTAGCCGTTTCCACAACGCCGCCGTCTTCGATCGCCATGGCCAAGGTGCCTTCGCCGCGAGCGATTTCCTCGGGCAGCTTGAATCGAGCGAGGCAGTCGCCTTCCGCGTCGACGTTTGCCGGGCCGCGGAACACCTCCATCCCGTCTACGCGAGCAGTCACCGTCACGGGTGCGCCGACCGGAATGCCGCCTTCGGCCCGTTCCGTATGCAGCGTGGCGGCCACCTCGTCGCCGGGGCCGTAGCCGTCGCGCAGGAACTTGATCTGGCTCTTCAGTCGCGGGGCTCGGTACGCGCGAATGTCGAACTTGCGTTCGGCAGGCGGATACCCGTTACCGCTGGTTTTGATCGTATACTCGCCGCCCGCTTGCCCCTGGGGAACGGTCCATTTGAATCCGAGGACGCTTTCTTCCGAGGTTGCGGGGCCGCCAGCCACCACGTCGCCTTTGGGCCCGCGGATTTCCACCAGTGCGCCCACTTGGCGGTCGGCGGGCAATGGTTTGCGTGTCGCATGGTGCAGAATCACGCCTCGCATATAGATCGTTTCACCTTCGCGGTAGATCGGTTTGTCGGTGCTAAGAAAGGTAAGGTACCGATCCGGCCCCCCAAGGACGTTGGTATCGGCAATCTTCAATCCCTTGGAGTTTGCCTCGTCTTCGCCGGTCTGGCTGTTGGCGCCCGAACCACGCAGAACGAGGCATGTAAGAACGATTGTTCCAAGAAGGCAGAGGGCTGTCTTTGCGGGAGTACGCGATTTCATGGGAAAAGCTCCTTTGTGAATTGTCTGGGCTGGGAGGATGAAACTCCGGCTGTGTCGTGGTCAGTCCTGTAATTCCGCTCGGCAGGAGCCTCGCCCTCCCGTGGCGCGAAGGTGTCCGGCCTGCTTCCGATGGCCATATTCTGCGGTGCCGCGCTGGGTGTCGCAATCGGAGCAAAACGTCCTGCTTACGGATATGACGATTCTAGTAGACGGACGGTTTTCCCTCCTTCTGACCAACTCGCGCACGATCGTGCTGGCTTTTCCAGTCCTGCTGCTGTCAACGGCGAAACCCGGAAAGTCGTTTTGGACAACCGGGTTACGCTAACCTAAATTTCCAAGGACCCGCAATATACACACATTCACTCGTATTTCATCGAAGGCTGCTGCCACTGATGTGTGCCAGGAGTACGCAACGTAACTGGATATTACCCGTCTTGCTTTCGCTGGCAGCTGCGCTGGCGACTGCCGGCGTGGCTGAATGCGTGCTCGGCGGGGGCTTTGCTTGGATGGACAGGCTCGTATTCGCGGGCGGCTGTTTTGTTTTGAACCTTGCGCTGCTCGGGTATCCGCTGCTGAAACAGTTGCTGGTCCAGCAGTCCGTGCGCGGGTACTTGAGGCGAGTCAGCAAACTGGATTTCCACGACATCAACGAGCAGAACCTGGAAGAGGGCCGTCTGGGAATCAGCGGTAAGAGCGCATGGAATGGAACCATGCAGAGTCTTCGTGAGTTTGTTGGATCGTTGGCAGAGAGGTTGCGGGCGTCCGAAAACGAACGAGTACGAACCGAAGTGCGCGTCCGGCAACTGAACAGCGAACACGGACAACTGGAAGAGATCGTCGCCAGCTTGTCCGATCCAGTGTTGGCCATCGACCAATTCGACGAATTGGCATTGAGCAACCCAAGTGCCAGACAACTGTTCGATCTGCCGTCGGAGTCTTCTGAGGAGCGCGCGCTGCGCCGACTGCTCACCTGCGAAGACCTGGTCAAGGCCCTGCTGGACACTCGGCGCCGAAAGGCACCGGCACAGCGGACAACGGAAATCAAACTGACCGACCAACACGGACAGGAGCAACTCTATCAGGCAATCTGCCGCAGCGTCAGGCCCACTTCCGATGGTGATCAACCGGCAGAGGTGACCGAACAACGCGCTGTGGCTGTCCTGACGGAAATCAACGACAAGAAGGCCATCCATAAACGCCATGCGGAATTCGTGTCGGCAGCCGCGCACGAGATGAAAACTCCGTTAGCCGGAATCAAGGCTTATGTGGAACTGCTGGCGGACGGCGAGGCGGAAGACGAGGAGACTCGCGAAGAGTTCTTGGGCGTGATCAACGGCCAAGCAGATCGCCTGCAGCGGCTGATCGACAACATGCTGAACCTGGCCAGGATCGAAGCCGGCGTGGTCGATGTGCGCAAGCAGACTCATTCATTGAACGAGTTGTTGGAGGAGGCAGTAGATGTTGTCGGACCGGCCGCCGAGCGGAAGCGTATCCAGTTGCAGGTCAACCTGAGCAGCATGTACCTGGGCGTATTGACCGACCGGGACATGATCATGCAATCGGCGATCAATTTGTTATCCAACGCCATTAAGTACACCGACGTGGGCGGCACGGTCACACTGAGAAGCCGTCTAGACGGGACCGCAGCGGCGTTTGAGGTGGAAGACACGGGCGTGGGACTCAGCCCCGAGGATTGCGAGAAGGTTTTCGATAAGTTCTATCGGGTGAAGAAGGACAGTCAGATGGCCTCGGGCACCGGCCTGGGGTTGCCGCTGGCCAAGCACATCGTCGAAGACGTGCATGGCGGGCGACTAGCTTTGAAGAGCGAACTCGGCAAGGGAAGCACGTTCCGCGTGGCCCTTCCGAATGTTGATTTTTCGTAGGTCAGGCAGTGTCCGACTTGGTGCCACGAATTGTGAGGAGAATAAGGGATGTCCCGTAGCGTCTTACTGTGCGACGACGAAGTTCACATACTGCGAGCTGCAGAGTTCAAACTGAAACGGGCCGGATTCGACGTTCGTTGTGCATGCGATGGGCAGGAAGCGTGGGAGATCATCCAGGCGGATTGCCCTGATGCGTTGGTGACCGATTATCAGATGCCACGCATGAATGGAATGCAGTTGGCAGAGCTGGTTCACACCACTCCGGCCACCAGCCACCTGCCGGTGGTCATGCTGACGGCGAAGGGATTCGAGTTGTCTCACGAGGAACTGAACGCCAAGTACGGCGTCGCAGCCGTTGTCTCGAAACCGTTCAGCCCGCGGAAACTGTTGGAGAGAGTAGAGAGCATCCTTAACGGATGCGAAGAGACCGCTTGCGGGAGCGGGCCATGAAACTACCTACCGAAATCTTCGGCGATGTGATCGTCGTTCACACGCCGCAGGACCTCGGCCAAGATCAAGCCGAACCGTTGATGGAGTTCCTGACAACATTGGAACGCGTCAACGTCATTTTCGATATGGACAACGCCGAGTCCGTTGACAGTGCGGGATTGGAGACGTTGCTTGACGCGCAAGACCAATTACGGGAATCCGGGGGTGATCTGAGGGTATCCACGGGAAACCACATCAACCGCAAGATACTGGAGATCACTCGGTTGGATCTGCAAATGGACGTGTTCGACAACGTGATCGATGCCGTGAAGAGCTACGCGTGACCCCATGACCATTTCTACGGAAATCCCGATCAACCTGGGCGACGCTCTCGTCGGTCGCGGCTATCTGACGCGCGAGAAACTGGACGAAGCGCTGGACCACCAGCAGCGCACCGGCAAGACGCGGCTGCTTGGCGAGATCCTTGTCGACATGGAGTGCTGCACAGAGGATCAGGTTTTCGAGTGTCTGGCGACAGGATACGGGGTGCCGTATGCCAAGCTGGAAGCGCGGCTGATGGATCCCAACGTGGTGGAGCTGCTGCCGCGCGAGTATATGGACCGGAATCTCGTCTTGCCACTTTTCTGCATTCGAGACGTTTTGACGGTGGCGGTTTCTGAACCGTCGAACCTGTTCATCATCGACGAGCTCCGGCACCTGACGGGCAAGGACGTCCAGATCGTTGCGGCGACGCTAAAAGACATCCGCCGCATGTTTGCGTCGCTGCCGGACGCCAAGGTCTTTGTGATCGACGACATCATTGACGACTACGAGCAGCATGATGTTACGCTGATCGAGAACGCCATCGAGGATATCGGGGACCTTGAAGAAATCGTTGACCAGTCGCCTGTGATCCGGCTGGTGAATTACCTCATCTACAATGCGGTCAAGGAGGGTGCCAGCGACATCCACATCGAACCGGCCGAACGGTGCTTGCGGGTCCGCTATCGCATCGACGGTCGTCTGTACAAGTCGCTGGAAGTGCCCTTGAATCTACTGGGCGCCGTCACCAGCCGAATCAAGATCATGGCCTCACTGGACATCAGCGAACGGCGACTGCCGCAGGACGGCCGCATCCACGTGCAAATGGGGCGTCACAAGATCGACCTTCGCGTCAGTACCTTGCCTGGAGCGAGGGGCGAGAAGACCGTGATTCGCGTCCTGGACGCTCAGCAGGTATCCCTGAACTTGGGTGACTTGGGATTTGCCGAAGACATCCTGCAGTCGTTTCAACTCCACGTTCAAGCGCCGAGCGGATTGCTGCTGGTCACCGGCCCCACGGGCAGCGGAAAATCGACGACTCTCTACGCGGGTCTGAACGAAATCGCCACGATGGAGAACAATGTCTGCACGGTAGAGGATCCGATCGAGTACCGTTTGCCGCTGATCAATCAGTTTCAGGTGCGGGAAAAGATCGGGCTGACGTTCTCCAGTGCTCTCAGAACACTGCTGCGCCAAGACCCCGACGTCATCATGGTGGGTGAGGTCCGCGACGAAGAAACAGCGCGAACGGCCATACAAGCTGCACTGACCGGCCATTTGGTTCTGAGCACCTTGCACACGAACGACGCGCCGTCGGCCATTACCCGGCTGGTGAACATGGGCGTCGAGCCGTACCTGATCGGGGCCGCTCTGCACATGATTCTGGCCCAGCGGCTTGTGCGACGCGTGTGCGCCCAGTGCCGCCAGGAGTACGAGCCGCCACGCATGTTGCGCAAGGCAATTGAGCAAATGGGCACGGAAGTCGAGGCGTTCTTCAAAGGCGTAGGTTGCGGAAATTGCCGGAATACCGGCTTCCGCGGACGTATCGGGATCCACGAACTGCTAAGTGTCAGCGACCAGCTTCGTGATGCAATCGTGGCGGGAGGCTCGATTAGCGATTTGAGGCGTATCGCGTGCGAGTCCGGCATGGTCACAATCCGGCACGATGGACTGCGCAAGGTCCGCGAAGGCATCACGACGGTCGAGGAAGTCATACACGCTACTGGAGCCATGTAGACAGGTTGCACGCGTCGAGCTTCGGGATCCCGAAACGACGCGCGACACCGGGAATCCAACTGCCATGAACTTCGAATACACAGTTCGCGACCCACTGGGAAAAGTACACGAGGGCTCGATCGAAGCGGCCAATCGCGACGAAGCTACTCAAATGCTGCGGCGTGACGGGTTCCAGGTGCTGGAACTGCAAAATGCCGAAGAGGCGTTCGGCCTCCTGCCAAAACGCATCAAGAAGTCTGACATCATCTGCACGATTAACCAATTGGCCATCATGGTCGACACGGGCATCACGTTGGCAGACGCCCTGGACGGCATCTGTCAGCAAGAAGAGAACCCGAGTTTGAGCAAACTACTGAGGGAGATCAAAAGCGACGTCGAGTCGGGAGAGGATTTCTCCAAGGCGTTGGCGAAGCATCCGAAGTACTTCGACCAAACATTCGTAGCGATGATCAAGGCCAGCGAACAGACCGGGACCATGGGCGAAATGTTGGAGCAGGCATCCGTCAACATGCTCCACGAGATGGAGACGCGACGGAAAGTGCTCGGCGCTTTGGCCTACCCCGGCGCGATGTTGGCAATTTCCGTTGTCGTCACCCTTTTTCTGCTGACTTACGTGTTGCCGAAATTCGCGCCGTTGTTCGCGCGAAAGAACATCGACCTGCCGGCCTCGACGGTGGTCCTTATGGATCTGTCTGAACTTCTGCTGAACCATTGGGTGGCCTGGATAGTCGTCACCGTGCTGTCGATTGGCGGGCTTATCGTGTGGTGCCGTACAGCTCAGGGACGCGTTGCGTTGGATTGGCTCAAAATCAACGCCCCGATCATCGGCACCATGCTTCGCAAGGTGGCAATCAGCCGCAGCATCCGCACGCTGGGAACGATGTTGCGCGGCGGCGTTCCCATGTTGAATGCCCTAGAAATATCCGCCGAGGTTTCCGGCAACCACTTCTTTCAACAGAGTTGGTTGCACGCAGTGAACGACATCACGCAAGGAAAGCGAATTCGAGATGCTCTGTCTACGAGCACGTTGTTTCCACCTACGTTGTTGCAGATGATCGGATGCGGCGAAGAGACGGGAACGCTGGACAACGTATTGAGCAAGGTGAGCAAGCATTACGACTCGGAAGTGGACTCGGCGCTGAAGGTGGCAACTCGGCTGATCGAGCCCATGATGATTGTGGGAATGGGCTGCGTCGTGGCCTGCATCGCCTACTCGCTGTTGCTGCCAGTGTTCGAGTTAAGCAGCAGCGCCCCAGGGTAACGCATCGAGTCCACTCGCTATCGTCGCACTCTTGGCCCGTTCAAGATCCAGGAACGGGCGCAAATGATGGGGCCGCCAGCCTACATCCACGCTGCGCGATGTGTCATTCAAAGTGCTCGTTCTGGCACCGCAAAGAACTAGTTTGCGTTAGCTTATCCCTTCCGCTCGCCTTGGGGATTTTTATGCAATTGGGCCCTCCCTTCGGCACCTTCGGGTCTCCCGCCCGGGACATTTGATGACATTTTCCTGCAGAAGTCGCAGAAAAACCTTTGACTGACGGTTCGTCCCACCATAGACTCTGAACCGTAATCTCGTCGATTGATTCCATCCTTTTTCCGGTTTCAACGGCTTCCTCCGCTCTTATTCATACGTTTTTTCAGTGGCTAGTTTCTGAGTTTCAGTAGTGGGAGAGTAACAGATGACTACCGATGAAACACCGTCGGTGCAGAGTGAGGCATTGTCATCGGAACAGGTGGAGGCAGTAGGAAAGAAGGTGGAGGAAGTGGAACAGCGGGTCGCTGCGCTGGCGGCGGCACAGTTGGCAGCTCGCAGGTTGAGGTTGGTGCTACCGCTTGGTTTCTTGATTTTTCTTTGCGTTTTCTGCTGGCTGTTTTACGGCTTGAAAGATGAGATCGCGAAGGAAGAGAATCTCAACAAGATGACAGAGTTGGCTCAAGAGCGGCTGACGTCGGAGCTCTTGCCCAAGTTGCAGCGTCAAGCCGAGAGGCTTGCCGAAACTGCCAAGGAACCGCTCACCGAAGCGTTCACTGCGCAGGTCGAGAAAGACACGCCGAAATATACCGACGCGATAAGCGAACAGGGAGAGTTGCTATTCGAGAATCTCGAGAAAGGCTTGGAAGAACAGATCAACGAGCACTACAAAGCCGCTCGCGATCGGCACGAAGCAGTCCTGAAGAGCGAGTACCCGGATCTCACGGACGAACAACTCGCCCAACTGGCTGATAATATCGAAAAGGGCGTCGAGGACTTGGTAAAGAAATACTATGTGGAGCAATTGAAGGCCGAGTTGGAACTGATGATGAAGACGTTGGAGGAATTCCCGGTGGCTGATCCAGTTGATGCAAGCCAGCCGGGTGTCGAGACGTTGGAGCAAGAGTTGATAGGCTGCCTGATGGAAATCGTCCACGAGAGATTGACGAACCCTCAGAACACACTTCTCGGTGATATAGACGCCGAAGAATGAACGCCATCATCACGATCACCGTCAAGACAGTCTTTTGAATCACAAACTTGAAACCCGAAGGGGATAATCATGTCCGAATCACCTGCTCCTGAAAACGCTCCTGCTCCGGAACCCCCGGATCTCACGGCATTGAACAAGCGTCTCGATAGCGCTCTCGCCGAGCTGGAAACACAGCGGCATCGCGTGAAGCGCTCTTCGATTATCTCGGTTTGCATTGGTGGAGCCCTTCTTGCCCTACTGACAGCGTACTTCACGGTCGGCTATGTGAAGATCCTGGAGTTCGTCAACAGGCCAGAGGAAGCGGTCGCCCTGGTCGGCCAGACACTGGAAGACATGCTGCCGGATGCTCGACAACAACTTGAGACAATGATTGTCGAGGATGCCTCCGAATGGGCAGAGATGGCCAGCGAGGAACTCTTAGCTAGCGCTCCCGACATCCGTGAACAGTTGGAGGGGCTCATCTTTGATCAGACCGAGGTCCTTGTTGAAAAGCTGTCCGGGTTCACCGAAGAGAAATTCAAGGAATTCCTGGAAGACCAACGGCCCATGTTCGAGTCGACAATCCGGGAGTTGTCCAGCAGCCAAAAACCACCCGAGGAAATAATGTCGGAGTTGACGGAGGCGCTGGAAAACGAACTCAAGGTGAACATGGAAGAAGAAGCGCGAACGCTCCTTGACACAGTGTATGCACTGAATGAAAAACTTGAGAAGCTCTCCGACGGACGAGAACTGACGCGCGAAGAGAGCTACCTGCGCCGTGCAATGATGATCCTTCGACGAGTGCAGTTGGAGCAGCAAGACCCGACTTTTGTTGGAAAGAAATGGACTCTTGAGTCGAAGCCGGAGCCGACGCTAGTCGAGGAGACCTCCGACAAACCAGACGAGAAGCCAGAGCCCGAGGCGCCGAAGGAAGCCGAACCGGAAAAGAAGAAAACGCCCACTCCGGAGGCCAAGGAGGAGGCAAAGCCAAAGGCTGAGACTCCGGCACCCAAGGCAAAGGAGGAAGCCAAACCAAAGGCGGCACCTGCGCCGAAGATAGAAGAAGAAGCCAAGGCAAAGACCGAGGCTCCAGCGTCTGAGGCCAAGAAAGCCGATCCCGCTCCCGAGCCAGCGAAAGCCAAGGCTGAGAAGCCTGAGTAGCTCGGCGGTCTCGTATGGAAGAGAGCAACTCGCACGATGGCGCAGTTGCTTGCACGTCGCTTAGCTTAGAGTGGCAGATGGATGATCTGCCCTCCGCGCCCAATCGGCGATTGTCGAATCAGGCTGTCGGCGCAGACCGGCAGCCCCATTGACGCGAGGGGATCCGAGCCCAATGAAGTCACCAAGGCGCATACAGCGACCGCTGGTGTAAGATTGGGGGAGAAGAAGGAGGGTGGTAGGAGACCGACGGCGGCGGTTCTAGGTCTTCGCCAGCAGCCGTGTTCGGCGGGCGCGTCGTTCAGCTCGCAGGCGGGCACGGCGTTTGACTTCGCTTGGCTTCTCGTAATACTCTCGACGCCGCATTTCTTTCTTAATGCCGCTTCGTTCCACCAGCTTTCGGAAGCGGCGGACCGCTTCCTGGATGCTTTCTTTGTCGCGAACGACCAGTTTGACCATTACTCCTCCTCAACCGACACTCAGAGATACAATCGAACAACACAACAACCAGAAGGCCCAACACTATCGTGGCAAGCTCCATAGTTTACACCTAGTAGATGCCATATGTCCAGGGATACGGACACAGAAAAATCGCTGCGTTACCCCTGGATGTCGCCACTGGTTCATGGCATGATCAGCTTCAATGCGGTTGGCAATCCATCGAAGCGAAAATCGGGAGATCGGGCTGTTAAATGCGCGAACTGAAAATTTTCAGTGGCCAAGCGAATCGCCCATTGGCCAAGGAAATCTGCAAACATCTACACCTTTCGCTGTCCAAGATCACGTTGGGCACGTTCCCGGACGGCGAGAACACCTGCAAGGTGGAAGAGGACGTTCGCGGTCGGGACGTCTTCCTGATCCAGCCCACGTGCCCGCCCGTTAACGACAACCTGATGGAACTGTTGGTCATGATCGACAGTTGCAAGCGAGCCAGTGCCAATCGCATTACGGCCGTCATCCCCTATTTTGGCTATGCGCGTCAAGACCGCAAAGACGAGGGACGCACGCCAATCACGGCGAAACTGGTGGCCAACCTAATCACGCGAGCTGGCGCCGATCGAGTGCTGACGATGGATCTTCACGCGGCCCAGATCCAGGGCTTTTTTGACGTGCCTGTGGACCATCTGTACGCAGCACCGGTCTTGAACGACTACTTTCGGCGACTGGACGTTTCGCGAAAGGACATTGTGGTCGTAAGCCCGGACGAAGGAAGTATCAAGCGGGCGATTGGGCATTCAAAGCGACTGGGCGGAAACCTTGCGATCATCGACAAGCGGCGATCCAGTGCGACCGAAACGAAGCAGGCCACGCTGATCGGCGGACCGGTGGAGAATTGTGTAGCGCTGATGTTCGACGATATGATCAGCACAGCGGGATCGATCTGCGGCGCGGCGCGGCTGCTAAAGAAGAATGGGGCGCGTGAGATTCACGTGGCTGCATCGCACGGGATATTCTGCGGAGACGCGATCAGCAACATCGAAAGCGCACCGATAGCTAGTGTCGCTATCACCAATAGCATCGACTACAAAGAAAACGGTCTACCGCCAAAAGTCAAGGTGCTGTCGGTGTCTTCGCTGTTGGCGCAAGCCATAATGCGAATTCACCAGGATGAATCGATCAGCGCTATGTTCTGCGAAGACGAAGAAGAGCAGGACGACGCTGAAACAAAATGTTGACCCGGATCGGAGTGATCACTATAATCCTCGTCCGTGCTACGGATAGCACTTCACTGCTGGTTCGACCCAAACCGGTGGCAAGGAGATAGTTTCAGGGAAGCGACACTCCGGCCGTGGTCTTGCTCTCTCCCGCAGACCAATACGCCACAGGACTCCCCGGTGTCCTTCACATCTCAACACGACCAGGACGTCAAGGAGCAAATCCGCCAAGCGACGGATATCGTCGATTTGGTCGGTGGCTATTTACAGCTGCGCCGTCAGGGACGCAGCTATGTCGCTCTATGCCCTTGGCACGATGACAAACGCCCCAGCCTTCAGGTAAATCCCGAACGACAATCGTGGAAATGCTGGGTTTGTGATATTGGCGGCGACGTATTCAGCTTTGTCATGCAACGCGAGGGCGTCGACTTTCGCGAGGCCCTGGAAATGCTTGCAGATCGTGCTGGCGTTTCACTTCGCGAATCAACCGGACCACGACCTCAGCCTGGAAGCCCCGGCGACAAACGTACCCTGTACCAGGCAGCGGCGTGGGCGGAAGATCAGTTTCATCGTTGCCTATTGCGCTCGCGCGAAGCGGAACCGGCCCGCCGCTATCTGCAAGACCGTGGCATCACGCAAGCCAGTATCGAACGATTTCGTTTGGGCTTCTCGCCCGATAGTTGGCAGTGGTTACTGGATCATGCTCGAACGACACCTTATTCGCCACAGGTACTAGAGGCGGCAGGTCTCTGCGGCAGGAGCGAGAGCGGACGTTACTACGACTTCTTCCGCGGGAGGCTGCTGTTTTCAATCCGCGACGTGCAGAATCGGCCTATCGCGTTTGGCGGACGCGTGTTGCCCGGGCAGGCCCACGAGAAGACGGGCAAGTACATAAATTCAAGGGAGATTTCGAGTGAAGCGTGGCGCTTCTTCTCCAAGAGCGAGCAACTCTACGGCTTGCACCTAGCCCGTGACGCGGTCGCCAAGATGCAAGACGGCGAGCGAGAGATAGTGGTTGTCGAGGGCTACACTGATGTGGTAATGGCCCACCAGTGCGGGGCGGAAAACGTGGTCGCTGTGCTGGGTACTGCTCTGGGGTCTGGGCATATTCGACTACTGCGTCGTTACGCGAACAGAATCAACTTGGTGCTTGACGCCGACGAGGCCGGTCAAAAGCGGACCAACGAAATCTTGGAGCTTTTTGTTGCGGAACAGGTGGATTTGCGGATACTGACGTTGCCCGAGGGCTTGGACCCCTGCGATTTCATGCTCCGACACGGCCCCGACGCGTTTCGCGAGTTGCTCGCGAAAGCCAGGGACGCGCTGGACCATAAAGTGCACATTTCAACGCAGGGCATCAACCTGGCCACGGAGACGCATCGGGCGAATCAGGCGTTGGAGACCATCTTGTCGACCATCGCGAGAGCTCCTCGACCGCAACTGGGAACATCGACGGAAATGAGACTGCGAGAACAACAGATACTGTCTCGCATGTCACGGCAGTTCAATGTGGCCGAGACGGTGATCCGCGATCGGTTGAACGAACTCCGCCGGAAAGCGTCTCGCGGACGTGAGCCCGCCGCGCCATCGGCACAACAGGTCACCGCACCGTCGCCGAAGGTTCGCGAGTTAGATGTTCGCGAAGTCGAACTGCTCGAGGTACTGGTGAACCATCCCGATTTGGTGGCTGACGCAGTCCGCGAGATCGAAATCAGTCACTTGCGATCCGATACACTACGCACTATTTATGGAGTAATTCACGGCATTCACGGCAGAGGGGGAACGCCGGATTTCGGCAACGTGCTGACGGCGTTGGAAGACCCACGTCTGAAGAATATTTGGGTGGAATTGGACGAACGAGCCCACGCGAAAGCAGAAGAAGCGCTGGAAGACGCGCGAAAGAGGTTGCAGGGGCTGATCGACGAATTCCGCTACGCTTTGCAGGACGAAGCAAGCCGGCGAGAACTGGCTGCTTTGGAGGAAAAGCGCCTGAGCGAACAGGAGGAGCTTGACGCTCTCAAGAAGCTGATTGCTCAAAGACGCGACCGGCAAGGTATTTCCGCACCCACGGAAGGGTAGGGTGCCAAAGGGTGTCCCGAACAGCGCAAGAAAGCGCAGGAGGAAGTATCGTGGAACACTTGGAGCAGGATCTGCACGACCTGATCACGAAGGGCAAGACCCAAGGCTATCTAACTTTCGACGAAGTCAACGAGTACTTGCCCGACGACGACGTCAGCCCCGACAAGCTGGACAATCTGTTGATGGCCCTGGACGAGCAGGGCATCGAACTCGTTGACCAACCGCCCGGCAAGGATTTCCAAGAAGAGAAATCGCCGCCGGCGCCGACGGCCGGCGAAGTACAGGCCGCTGCGCAAGAAGAGCAGCTTGCACTTCCGACCGAAAGCTTGCCCAAGCTGACGGACGATCCAATTCGGATGTACCTCAGCCAAATGGCCGAGATTCCGCTGCTGCTGCGCGAAGAGGAGATCGCTCTAGCCAAGAAGATCGAGATCACGCGCAAGCGGTTTCGACGTAGCTCGCTTGCATGCGATTATTCGATGCGAAAGACCGTCGAAACGCTGAAGAAGGTGTACAAAGGCGAACTGCCGTTTGACCGCACGATCAAGGTTTCGCTGACCGAGCGGTTGACCAAAGAGCAGGTCCAGGCACGTATGCCTCACAATCTCCGCACGCTGGATCAATTGCTGGAAGCGAGCCGCAAGGACTTCGAACGATTGATTCGCAAGTCGACTCCGCCGGAAGAGAAGGCCACAATCCGCAAGGCATTCCTGCGGCGAAGGCGAAAGTGTCTCCAGCTTGTCGAGGAACTCAGCTTGCGCACTCGCCGTGTCCAACCCTTGATCGAGCAGCTAGAAGACTTCGCCCAACGCATGCAGGAAATTCGCGGACGCTTGAAGGTTATCGCTGACGATCCCATCCACAGGGACGAAGCGGCTAACCTGCGTCATGAATTGCGCGATTTGATGCAACTGACTCAGGAGAGTCCACGCAGCCTGCAGAAGCGAGTGGAGACGATCAAAAAGCAGTTCACCGAGTATGAGGCAGTCAAGCGAAAGCTGTCCAGCGGCAATTTGCGGCTGGTGGTTTCGATTGCCAAGAAGTACCGTAACCGTGGTATGAGCTTCCTGGACTTGATTCAGGAGGGAAATACAGGCCTGATGCGTGCGGTGGACAAATTCGAATATCGCCGTGGCTTCAAGTTTTCCACATACGCCACTTGGTGGATTCGTCAGGCCATCACACGGGCCATTGCCGATCAGGCCCGTACAATCCGCATACCGGTACATATGATCGACGTGCTGTCAAAACTGCGAAATATTCAGAAGAGGCTCTTGCAAGAACTGCGTCGAGAGCCGACAACAGATGAGATCGCCAGACGTGCGGGTTTGGACATCGACGAGGTCAAACGGGTGCTTGATATCGGACGGCACCCGGTCAGCCTGGATCGTCCGGTCGGCGACGGCGAGGATTGCAGTTTTGGTGAACTGATTGAAGACGTCCAATCGGACAACCCGGTTCGGAACGCAAACAATGGTATCCTCCGGCACAAGATCGAAGCCTTACTCAAAACGCTCACATTTCGTGAGCGCGAGATCATTCGCTTGCGATACGGGCTGGGCGACGGCTATACCTACACGCTGGAGGAGGTGGGACGGATTTTCAAAGTCACACGCGAACGCGTGCGGCAGATCGAAGCCAAAGCTGTTCGCAAGTTGCAGCATCCCGTCCGCAGCCAGCAACTCGCTGGCTTCCTACGCGGAGTGGCATAAGTCCACGTTTCGCAGCCAACCAAGCAAAGCCGCTGGTTTCCCAATCAGCGGCTTTTTTTGTGTACAAGCAGCCTCACAAATGCCTCTAGTCAAACGATTCTTCACTAGGGAGATTTCCGTTCAATGACCATATCCCCCGACGACCTGCGCACACTGCATCGAATTCACCAGCAACTTGCCGAGCTGACAGGACGACTGGATCGCGGCCCCAAACAGATCCGCGCGAAACAGCAAGGTGTCGAACGTAGCGAAAAGGAGTTGGCCGACGCCAAGGAACTGTGGAAGAAGACCCACATGGAATCCGACGGTCAAATGGTCCAGCTGAAGAAGATGGAGTCAGAGATCGAAGAATTGCAGCGGAAGCTGAACGAATGTAAGCAGAACGATGCGTACAAGATCCTGAAGGACCAGATTGCCGCGACAAGAAAAGCCAGCAGCGTGTTGGAGGACGAGATTCTGGATAAGTTGGAGAAAATCGATCAGATCCAGATCCGAGTGCAAAAGGCTGAGTCCAATTTGGAGAAGGCACGCCAAGACCTGGACACGACACAGCAAACCGTGAGCGAGCAACAGGCCGTACTGGAAGCCGATTTGGCTCGCGCTACCGACCAACTGAAAGATACCGAAGCCAATCTCCCCGCCGATTTCAAGGCGGAGTACCATCGACTGATTCGCGCCCACGGCGATCACGCTTTGGCGAGTGCGAAAGACGACATCTGCGGCAACTGCTTTACACTTCTGTCCCCGCAGACGATGAACGAACTCTACATGTCGAAACAGGTTTTTTGCAAGAGCTGCGGTTGTATGCTGTACCTGCCAGAAGGCGTGTCGGTGGGGCAGGTGGAGCGTTAGCGTTAAGCAACGCCAGACTCGCCTTTACACGTGACACATAATCGCTAAGAATAGCGTGTCAGAGAAATACCCGCGCGGCCTCCTCTTTGGGAGGTCGCACTTTTTTTGCACTGGGAGAACTGGCATGTCCGACTACGTTCCCATGACCCGCGACGCGTACAACCGCAAGAAGGCCGAGGTAGAGCGGCTGGAACACGAAGAAATACCGAAGATCGCGGAGAAGATCGCCGAGGCACGCTCCGAAGGCGACCTCAGCGAAAATGCCGAATACCACGCGCAGCGCGAAGCGATGGGAATGTTGCAGGCCAAGATCAACTTGATCAAGAGCCAATTGAGCAGAGCTTCGATCGTCAATCCGGACAAGATACCCAAAGACCAAGTAGCGCTGGGTGCAACGGTTCTCGTCAGAGATTTGGATTACGATGACGAAGAGGAATTCACCTTCGTCGGTGCGGGCGACGAGGATTACGATGCGGGCAAGTACCTGATCACCAGCCCCATTGGCCAAGGCTTGCTCAGCAAGAAGGTCGGCGAGACTGTTGAAATCGAGGTGCCGAAAGGCACGCTCAAATTCGAGATCCTTGAAATCCGGTACGACGACATGTAGGACCCGGCACGTTGGCGGCACGTGCGACGGTCTGTGACCCACCACGCTCAAGAAATCGCAACCGGCCGATGCCCGATACGCGAAACGGAACCATCGGCCGATTACTGGTGCGGGTGCTCTGCTATTCTGTGACGCTGCCTGCCTGTTGGCAGCGTTTCTCGCGGGTTCGGGTGAACGCGCCTAACAAGCTATCCGTGCGACTCGGGCCTAGCGGTCCCTCTTGAGGATGACGTACCGACTTACCCCGCCTCGTTTCAACCGCAGCCGAATGCCCTTATCGATATCACCCTTGTCTATCGCCTCCTGAAAGTCGCGAACGCCTCGGATAGGCTTGCCGTTGACGTCAACGATCACGTCCTTGGCGGTGACGCCCTCTTCGGCTGCCAGGGATCCTGGCTCTACGTCGGTGACGACAACGCCCTGCACGCCAGCTTCGTAGCCGAGTTGGCGTGCCAAATCAGGCGACAGCGTCTGTACCGTCATGCCAAGGTTGATCGAGGACTCGGGCTCGGCCCGTCGGCTCACTCGCACGGGTTCGTCCTTCAGTTCATCGACCACAATTGGCACGCTGCGCGTCTTCCCGTCGCGGAAGATCAGCAATTCGGAGCGAGTGTTGGGCGACGTGTCGGCCACGGCATTTCGCAGTTCTTCCACGTCGCTAACCGGCTTGCCGTTGTATTCGACCACGATGTCGTCGGCTCGTACACCAGCTTTCTCCGATGGACTGTCGGGCAAAACGTCAGCGACGAGCACGCCTTTGGTCGAGTCGTATCCAAACGAACCCGCGAGATCCTCGTCCAGATTCTGAATCAAAGCCCCCATGCGGCCGCGCTGGACTCGGCCATCCTTCACGATAGCGTCTTTAACCTTGCGGACCATGCTGCTAGGTATTGCGAATCCGACACCCATGTACGTGCCGGTGCGTGATGCGATCGCTGTGTTGATGCCGAGCACTTCGCCTCTCATATTGACCAGTGGCCCGCCGCTGTTGCCAGGGTTGATGGCAGCGTCGGTTTGAATGAAATCGTCGTAATCCGTGATTGCCATCTGCCGGCCTTTCGCGCTGATGATGCCGGCCGTCACGGTCTGCTCGAGACCAAATGGGCTACCGATGGCCAGAACCCACTCGCCCACGTCTGCCGCTTCGGAATCGCCCAACGGTGCCGGCAGCAGACCGTCGGCGTCGATCTTGAGGACCGCCAAGTCTGTTCTCGCGTCGGTGCCAACTATCTCAGCCGGCACATTGCGCTTGTCGGACAACGTTACATTGATCTCGTCCGCTCCGCGCACGACGTGGTTGTTGGTAACGATGTAGCCATCAGAACTGACAATCACGCCCGAGCCGAGCCCCCGCCGCTCGAGACCTTTCTCTGGGACCCGAAATTCGTGGAAACGATCAAAGAAGTCGTCGGGCACCAGACCGCGAAACTCCTCCGGTAAACCGGGCATGCCGCGTCGGGGAGACGACGAAGGTCGAACACGTTGCGTGCTGCTAATACTCACCACCGACGGCCTCATTGCCGTGGCTACATTACGAAACGCGCCGGATAAGTCATTCACTTCCGACAAGTTCTGCCGTGCCACCAACGCGATGCGTCCGTCCGCCGCATAAGAAAGTCCAGACTGACTTTCGGTACGAAGCATCACGATACCCGCGCCCACGGCACCACCAATGGCCGCAGTCACAACAAACGCCAGTGTCTTTGGAAATCGAATCATCTTGCCTCTCCTGTCATTTCCAATGATTAAAAAGGGTCTCGTCAGTATTCTGTTGCCGCGGCGGGAGAAATCTTGCAGACGTAATCCTTCATTCCCGCGCGCCATTTGGCGTTCCCGTTACGCAATTTGTGTGCCAAAAGGCCGTTCATGGTACCGTCAAGGATTTGGACAGCCGCGGTATGAATTGCCGCAAGTTTGTCCGTGGCTGCGCGAACGTAGGCATAAATCGATCGGAAAGTACAGAAAGGAACGCATCCGCGAGCAGGAGTCAAAATGACAGATGGCAAGCGGGTGTTTCTGTCATTTTGACGATCGGAGTTGATCGAACTTGCATTGCGAAACGTTTTGGAAAGCTAGGACGCTGCAATTCGGAATGATGGCGGGCTGAAGCGCGGGCGAGAAATACGCTACAATCGTACCCTTGAGGTTGAGAATGAGAATTCACAGGAATAGTGCATTATGAAAGCTCTCGTCAAAGCGAAATCCGAGCCGGGGCTGTGGCTGGAAGATGTGCCGGAGCCGAAAGTCGGCTTCAACGATGTCCTGATCAAGATTGATCGCACCGGAATCTGTGGAACCGACTTGCACATCTACAACTGGGACGCTTGGGCCCAGAAGACGATCCCTGTGCCAATGACGGTTGGGCACGAGTTCGTGGGCGAGATCGTAGAAGTTGGCTCGAATGTCACAGATTTCTTCACCGGCGACATCGTCAGCGGCGAAGGGCACGTCGTGTGCGGGCGATGCCGCAATTGTCTGGCGGGCCGGCGGCATCTTTGCGCCGACACCAAGGGAATCGGTGTGAACCGACCTGGTGCCTACGCCGAGTACCTCGCCCTTCCCATGACTCAAGTGTGGCATCACCATCACGAAGTCGATCGAGACGTGGCCTCGATCTTCGATCCTTTTGGAAACGCCGTTCACACGGCCCTGTCGTTTCCGCTGCTGGGTGAAGATGTATTGATCACCGGCGCTGGCCCTATCGGCCTGATGGCTATCGCTGTCGTGCGGCATGCGGGATGTCGGTACGTTGTGGTAACCGACGTGAACCCGTACCGTCTGGAACTTGCCAAGAAGATGGGCGCGACCATGGCCTTGGACGTTCGTCATCAAAGCCTTGCGGACGCCCAGAAAGAGCTTGGCATGGTCGAAGGTTTCGACGTGGGGCTGGAGATGTCCGGCAATACGTCGGCGTTTCAAGGATTGCTGGCCAACATGTGCCATGGGGGCAAAATCGCGATGTTGGGGATTCCGTCAGAAGAGATGGCAATCGACTGGAACCTCGTAGTATTCAACATGCTGACCATCAAAGGAATTTATGGTCGCGAGATGTACGAAACGTGGTACAAGATGACCGTGATGATCCAAGGCGGCTTGGACATCAGCCCCGTGATTACGCACCGCCTGCATTTCACCGAGTTTGAAGAGGGCTTTGAAGCCATGAAGTCGGGGCAATGTGGGAAGGTGATCCTGAATTGGAAATGAACGTCATCTGGCAGGCCCTAGTCGACGCCAAGTTGGTGCCACCGGATTCGGACGGTGCGGCGTTGCCCGATCCGCAGGTCTGGGGCCAAGATCTACTGCCGGGAATCGTACGTGAATGGACTCTTCACGCCGAGAATCCCCCTCAGTCCGCGAGCGAGCGAGTTGGCAAGAAGCTCCAAACCCTGCGGTCGAAACTTGAGCGTGGCGCGAAACTCACGTGGGGCATGCCTGATTCCGACCAGACACTTACTCACGCGTGGCTCGGAACCCGGTTGGCATGGTGGCCGTGCGGTATCCCTCCTGGGCGTCGGGTCGGGCTCATCAGCTCTCGTTTGGGGCAAGAACTCGATCGTCGCAAGAATTGGTTCGCGGTCTTGCGGACTGCATGCATGAAACTGCAACCCCAATACGAGACTCTTCTGACAGCATCTTCGACGACAACCGACCGTTTTGTCCAGCGCAGCGGTGAGTTATTCGGTCTGCGCGTCCTCCGCATCGACATCGCTGACGATCCGCGAAAGACGCTTGAACAATGGATGACAAAGACTGTGATCGCAGGCAACACCTCTGGTTCATCACGCGACGTTGTAAAGCTGTCGCCGCCTGTGCCGTCGGATCGAGAGGGTACCGAAGTTGAATCGCTCGCCCGGTTTCCAGCTCGCGATCGGGCGATTGTCGCGTTGAGCGATCGACTTATCGCTCTAGATGTCCGGGCACGCGGCCATCTGGATCATCTGTTGCGAGCACGGCTGGACGATCCGAGGTATTCGCCAACTAGTGTACATCTCGCGCTAGGGCCGGGACTGGTCCGAAGGGAATTGGCCGACCAACTCATGGATTTGGGTGCCATAGGTTGGTACGTCTTCAACACGCCTGGCGAACCGGATAACGTGTCGCCGTACCCTTCGCGGGAATCCGATGAAGCGAGGCATTCCTCGGCACCAATTAGATCGCTGGAAGAACTGTGCGATTGGCGATACTTGACGCATTGTACGCGGAGACGCCGCGGACCCTGGCCGGACGAGAGCGAGAATGACTTCCTCGACAATCTGATCCTGGATCGCGACGGCGCGGATCATTCCGCCCTGGCCGCTCTGTGGCGGATTGTGCGAACCAGTCGGCTCGTCGCCACCTCCGACATGGTTCGTGGTGACACGGCAGTTGTCAGCTTCACCGCCGTTCCCCTTTCCGAGATCCATCGTCTGCACACTTTCCGTTCACATTTGGGGCGTTGGGATTTCGAGCCCTACGGTATCTGCGTCGATCGCGATTGGCTCGAGGAGCGTGGCGCCAGGACTGTCTCGTACGACGACGAAAGCGGATGGGAATCCCTGGCTGCCGAGGATCGCCCTTTCTTTCAGAAGAAGGAAGCGAAGTCCACGACGGGGCACGTCACAGACTGGAGCGTCGAACGCGAATGGAGGCACATTGGCGACGTTTCGCTCGAGGAGATACCACAAGACGCCGCCGTGCTGTTTGTGCCGTCGGAAACCGACGCGAGACAACTGGCCAGCATCAGCCGGTGGCCGGTAGTGGTTGTCGATTCGCCCTAGCAAACGGCCGTAGATAGCTAGCAAGACTTGACTCCGTAATATGATCAGTCTTCCTCAGCTTCGCCAATCCTCCCGACCGAAAGCTAGCAGGCGAAGAATTCCATCTAATCTTCACAATTGTTCAAACCCCGTAACCCAATGCAGCCGATTATGAGATGTGATGGAGAATAGGAATCACCGGAGCCGGAGGCTCCGCGAGCGCTATCACGGAAGATATTGCGATGCCCCATCCTCAATTGCGAGTCTACTTTGGTCCCGAACTTGGCTGTGCACTAGAAACACCGACACGGGGCGAACCGGCCGAGGCCACAGTGAATGTTCCCCTCGGGGAAGTACTTCCACTACTAGCCGATGCGGTGCGAAGTCGCCGGACATGGCTGAGAGACTTTGAAGACGATACGGTCAATATCAGCGAAGACCTTTACGAAGTCCTTCTGGCGTACCAGCATTTTCGGCCCTCGGCCTAACGCGAACCAAGTCCTGTTTGTATTCCGGCCCGTCGCAGCGGGCCTCTTTTTTTGCGCCAATCCTACGCGACTGTGACTTCATTGTATGGGGAAATCTGACATGACAGAAGAGACCGGCAGACCGACGGCCTCGGAAGAACCGCTTGATATTTCTGATTCCCGACGGGACGGCGCACACCGGCGAAACGATGACCTGATTCAGATCATAAAGGACTATGCCGACAAACTGGCCAGAGACGAAGCGACTCGCGGAGATTTGAAAATCATCAGCCGTTCATTGCGCGAGTTGCGATATGCATTCAAAGTATTCACGAAGTACCGAAATCGCCGCAAGGTGACAGTCTTCGGATCGGCACGAACACCGCCCGAGGCACCCGCGTACCAGCAGGCCGTGCGTCTGGGCAGTGAATTGGCTGAAAATGATTGGATGGTAGTAACGGGTGCTGCCTTCGGCATCATGGAGGCCGGGCACGTTGGCGCTGGACGCGAGCATTCAATGGGGCTCAATATCCTTCTGCCGTTCGAGCAGGATGCCAACCCGGTTATCGCTGGCGATCCAAAGCTGGTCCACATGAAGTACTTCTTCACGCGCAAGTTGATGTTTGTGAAAGAGTGCGACGCCGTATGCTGCCTGCCCGGCGGCTTCGGCACCATGGACGAGGCGATGGAATTGCTGACGCTGCTGCAGACCGGCAAACGCGATTTGGTTCCCTTGGTCTTGCTGGACGAACCGGGAGGGAGCTATTGGGCGGCGTTGCACGACTTTGTACAGAAGCAATTGTTGGATGGCGGAATGATTTCCGAGGAAGATCTCAGTCTGTACAAAGTGACGGACGACTACGAGCATGCAGTGTCCGAAATACTGGGTTTCTTTCGCGTATACCACAGCATGCGATACGTGAGGAGTCAGTTGGTCTTCCGGCTAATGGAACCTGTGTCCGACTCTCTCCTCCGAGAAATCGACACAGATTTTGCGGATATTCTTGTGGATGGGAGGTTCGTGCAGACTCGGGCTCTGCCAGGCGAAAGGGACGAACCGGAACTGATCGACCTGCCAAGGCTGGTGTTCAATTTCAACCGCCACAATCACGGTCGGCTTCGTCAATTGGTCGATCGCCTGAATAGCGAGGCAAGCTAGGGAGGCTACGCATGCGGCCCTCTTTACTAGCATCGCCGTTGCAAATCACCCTGGTGCGCCTCACAATACGTATTTGAAGGAGCTTGTGAAACATCTTGGTGGGCCCTTGGCCTCCCGGACAACTGGACGAGAATACGGAGAGAGGAATCGTAACGTGCCCGATTCGCCGACTCAGGACATCGTCTGCTGCATGGGACAGCCCGTCGCCGGCAACCCGACCCAGTTCATGATGGAACGCGCCTTCGTTGCGGCCGAGCTCGATTGGCGATATCTGACGTTGGAGGTGCCGCCAGAGGATCTGGCCGATGGTGTACGCGGGATGCGGGCGATGGGCTTTCGAGGCGGGAACCTTACCGTTCCTCACAAAGTCGCCGCCGTACAGTATCTGGACAAACTGACTGAAGCTGCCGAATTGGCTGGGGCCGTGAGCTGCGTCTATCGTGAAGGCGACGAATTGGTTGGCGAAGACACCGACGGTAAGGGGTTCGTCCAGTCCCTGCAGAGCATCGTTAAGGCCAAAGGGAAGAAGGTAGTCGTGTTCGGTGCCGGAGGGGCCGCTCGTGCCATTGCGGTGGAAATTGGCTTAGCGCGTGCTGCGGAAATCACCATTGTTAATCGGACTGCACAACGAGGACAGGCGCTCGTAGACTTGCTGAATGAACGAGTGGATGTTCAGGCCAAGTTCGTTCATCTCAGTGGCGACTACGCGGCAGAGGAAGGGACGAATATCATCGTCAATGCCACGTCCATCGGATTCGGTGATCCGGACGCTTGCGTCCCGCTCGACGTTGAGTCTCTGACTCCCGATATGCTGGTTGCGGACGTGACCTTCAATCCGCCTGACACCAAATTGATCCGCGACGCGGCAGCCCGTAACTGCACGACACTGGACGGCCTTGGTATGCTCGTCAATCAAACGGCTATTGCGTTCAAGATCTGGACGGGAGTCTCGCCGGATATCGACGTGATGCGCGAGGCACTGGAGGAGTTTCTCGAGATCTGAGCCAACCGATAACGGGCGAAACCGACTCAGGACGCTCTCGGTCAAGGCGCGAAACGGTAAGTCGTTTGATTTGGAGTTTCCAATCGTTGGCCCTCGAAGGCGCCTCCCGTCACATCTAGCTGAGAAACAGTGCCTATCTCCGGGAACCAGACTGAATAAAACTGGTACTTTGGAGCTATTCCATATCCAGCAAGTGACCACAGTAAGCCGTCTCGGGATAGCCCACATGTCCCGTCACCCCCTTTTCAACACGCCAATTGCCTGAGAGCATAGTTATAGGTCCCGGTTCTCACATCTTCGGGACTTCGCCATCTGCCTGTGAGCTTGTAGACGCGGGCGAGCCCGCGTTGTAAGGATGTGGTCGGTTGCGAACCTCTCTTTTTCCGAGAGTGCGAGACGACCCAGCTTGCGAGAAAGGATGTCATCATGGGACTTTCAGAAAACATAAAGAAAGAACATGTACGTGACTTGCCGTACCGAAACGCGGCGATGCTGGGCGAGGACGCGTCGATTGCCTCCGCGATCGAAGTGATGCGTGCCAAGCGGATCGGCTGCGCTTTCGTCGTCGACGACAAGGGCCGACCGCTCGGTTTTTTTACTGAACGGAAGGTGATCGAACTGCTTGCGCAAGGGTATACGAACTTGGATGACATACCATTGAGCGAGCACCTCGACGAGACGTGGTTTTCGATTCACGAAGACGCACCGCTAAGCGACGCCGTTGACGCGATTCAGCGAAGGGGTGCCAGATTCCTCTGCGTGACAGACGACGACGGTCGAGTTGTCGCTTTAACGGGCCAGAAGGGGCTCGCCGAGTACGTCGCCGACCATTTTCCAAACCTAGTGACAGTTGAGCAAGTCGGCGGAACACCAGGACTTGATCGCGAAGGGGCATAGCAATGAGCAAGCTAGAACATTTCACAGGCGATTTTCAAGATCCGCTGGACGATTACGAACCACGCGAATACGAGAGCCCGTTGGAAGAGGCGCTTGCTGAGGAGACGGTTGCCGCAATACAGGCGACGCCGTACGCCGAGATCTCATCGGAAGAGACCGTATCCGCTGCCCTGAAGGCGCTGTCGGGCCTAAAGGTGGCGAGTCTGCTGGTGGTCGAGAAGGGCCGTCTAGTGGGCGTCTTTACCGAGCGTGACGTTCTGGAGCGAGTGGCCACCGACTATGAAGACATTCAAAACTTGCCAGTGCGGCTGGTAATGACGGAGGATCCTGTTGTCGTATACGATACGGATCCAGCCTGTAGGGCGCTGAGCGCCATCGCTACGGCCGGCTACCGTCATGTCCCAGTTCTTAATCTCAACGAAGAAGTGGTCGGGGTAATCAGCTTGCGGAGGTTTCTTTCTTTCTTGAACGACCGTTCCTGCTGTGCATGATGGGGCACCGAATCGGCAAGAAGCTTCCAGAAGTGGAAGGGCTACAGCGGCTCGTGGCACTGGCTCGTGCGGCGAGGTCAAGCCCTTCTAGTCGCGAGCCGACAGTGAGCGAACGATGCAGTATCAGAACGTATGCTGGGAGGCCTTCGGGTACACGCTGCCCGACGAGATTATCACTAGCGATGAGATTGAGCGTCGCCTCAAGCCGCTATATCAGCGGCTGCGATTGCCCGAGGGCCGTCTTGAGTTGATGACGGGCATTCAGGAACGCCGTTTCTGGGAACCGGGCGTGTTGCCCAGTTCCAAAAGCGTCCAGAGCGGTGAGAAGGCGATTCAGGCCGCTGGGATTGATCGCTCACATATCGGAGCGCTGATTCACGGGTCGGTGTGCCGTGACTATCTAGAGCCGGCAACGGCGTGTGGCGTTCATCATGGTCTGCAATTGCCGCGGAGTTGCGTGATCTACGACGTCTCCAACGCCTGCCTCGGCTTGATGAACGGAATCCTTCAGGCTGCGAACATGATCGAACTTGGCCAGATTCGCGCCGCATTAGTTTTGGGCTCGGAAGGTAGTCGACAACTGGTCGAGACGACAATCGAAACGCTGAACCGTGACGAGTCGCTCACGCGGAGCCAAATCAAGTCCGCAGTGGCGTCGCTGACCATCGGGTCCGGAAGCTGTGCCGTGGTGCTTGCTAACGGCGAATTGAGCAAAACGGGTAATCGCCTATTAGCCGCAACGGCTCGAGCCAACACGGATCATCATCACCTTTGCCACAGTGGACGCGACGAGGCAGTGGCCGGTGGGATGCAACCGTTGATGGAAACCGATTCCGAGACGCTGATGCACGAAGGCATTGCCACGGGCGTTGATACTTTCAAGCAGTTTCTGGCGGTCAGCGGTTGGACCGTGGACAACATCGACAAGACCATTTGCCACCAAGTCGGCGCGGGCCATCGAAAGCTGATGCTCGAATCGCTGGGCCTTGCCGCCGAGGGCGATTACACCACGTTCCAGTGGCTTGGCAACACGGGTTCGGTAGCATTGCCGATCACCATGGCCATCGGTTTGGAGAAGGGCCACGTGGTCTCGGGCGACCGTGTGGCCCTGCTGGGCATCGGCTCAGGCATCAACTGCCTGATGATGGCCGTCGAGTGGCAGAAGACGTTGGCTGGATCCGCCACAGACTCGTGAGCCGATTGATCGAGAGCCGTAACAGGTCGCTACACCAGCTTATCCAGCAGTTCGCTGCGCATCCGCGCGGCATTCCCCGTTTCCGCCTTCTACCGTCGGGGCTCTGGGCAATCTCGAATTGGATCGTCGGGATTCCAAAGTCGTGCCCCCCCATATTCACACCGAAGCCCGTATCGATGCCTGTAAAGACGCCAACGGGCCAATCTTCCATGGTCGAACACACCTCTTGCTGGGTTGAACGAGAATGTACACTACGTGAAAGCGCTCGTGTGAGGAGAAGGTCAAAACACGGCGACGTCGCAACTAACAGCGGCGCAATCACTTGCGACCGCATACAGTATATAGTAGGCGACCAAGCCGGACATCCAAAATGATGGGTCCGGGTTTGTAGAACAACCGCGAAACGATAACTTCACATCCAAATCTGCATCCCTTCAAGCAGGCACAGGCATCTCTGAAAAGAGGAGAGGTTCGAGAGAGTCGATACGGATATCCTTTTGATGGGAAAGTCGAGGCCTGACACCGCAGATGCGGGCAGAACTCGCACAAGCACCCAATCGTCACGGACGACCGATAGGGCCTTCATCTATCGACGTTAGCCCACCTGTCGCCTGCGATTCGTTTTCCGCGCGAAGCGGACTGAACGAGGGATCTTGTCCGCCGTTTTGGTATCACTTGCCGCGGCTTTCCACGACACTCGTGCCTCAGGTCGTCGTCTGTCGGTCCGAGACTCATGGATTTACGAGACTCTAGGATTCTGAAGGGATTACTTATGCGCGCCAGACCTCACATTGGCTTGAATGCGGACTTTCGTTCCGCCAAGCAAGACTCGCCTGCCTATTCTTTCCTAGCCGCCGGCTATTACAACCGAATCATTGCCGCTGGCGGAATTCCCATCATCGTGCCTCCCATGGAGACAAAGGGCGATGTGAACAGCGTACTCGACACGCTGGACGGATTCATCATGATCGGTGGCCAGGATTTGGACCCGCGACTAGATGGTTTCATGCTTCATCCTTCCGTTCGCACGCTTGACCGACGCCGTGAAGTGTTCGACCGAATGCTAATAGGCTTGATTGCGGAGCGGCGGATGCCTTTCTTTGGCATCGGCGTAGGTATGCAGTTGCTGAATGTCGCACAGGGCGGCAACCTGTTTCTGCACGTTCCCGAGGACGTGCCGGAGGCCATTCCCCACAAGGACCTTCAAGACCGTGGCCATCGGCACAGCCTCGAAGTCGCGCCGGGATCGTTACTTGAGCGAGTGTACGGCGACGGCGAAATTCGCGTTAACAGCCTGCATCACATGGCCGTCGACGAGGTCGCGCCAGGGTTTGCGGCGACGGCTCGCTGCCCGGACAACGTGGTGGAAGCGATCGAAAGCGAGATTCCAGATTGGTTTGCGTTCGGCACCCAGTTCCATCCAGAAGCTGATTCGGCATCCGCGTTGGACATACGCATCTTTGAGGAGTTCGTCGCTGGGGTGTTGGCCCATCGCCCGGTCTACGGCGAGATGCGTGTCATGGTCGCGTAGGCCAGGGCACAACTGGCATAGCATCTGAACTGGTGAAGGCTAAGTACCCGCCCTTGACCCCGCTGGCGGGCAGACGGCTTGGTTGGTTTGGAAGCGCAACCAAGCCGCACAGAGAGATTTCAAAGACCGGTACAACACTCTACTAATTGGTAGGACCGGACTATTCGTATCATCCGTCTCTTGTCTCTTGAACGTACCGAAGCTTACGACTCCGTTCGGATTTGATTTCCGTGGAAAACCGGCAAGAGTTAAGAGGCACGAATTGGCGAATATAGGTCACGTTTGCCGATAAGTGAATCACAAGGCACGCTAATCTCTATACCCGGCGGGTACCCACCTGCGGGTTGGATCGATCGTACGGATACGGAGCGTACTGCGGCAAGGAGGGGATCTGTCGAGCATACACAAACAGTTCCAAAGCGAGTACGGAGCAATGAAAGCGTCCGCCCCTCACTACCTACTGTTTTCGGAGGCGCGTACGAGACGCGCACGACCTGACGATCATAGCGCGGAAAGCCCCCACGTTACCGAGTGGCGATTTGTGTTGGAGGCCCTTGACGGTACGGTTCAGTTCGAGGCCACAGACGAAGAGATCGAAGTGGAGACGGATCGGCTCGAGTTGTTGGCCGTAGTACGAGGACTGGAAGCATTGAACCAGCCGTCTCGTGTAACGCTTGTCACACCAAGCCGATACGTCAGTCGAGGCTTCCGTTTTGGCCTGAACGAATGGCGTGACAACGATTGGCAATGGGAGCGTTTCGGCGAGATGGCTCCCGTCAAGAACGCAGACTTGTGGCGACGTGTCGATCGGGCGATGAGGTACCATAAGATCGATTGTCGCACTTGGCGATTCGATTCGCCCAACACACATCCGCACGTTCGACGTCCAGCCATGAAGAGAGCGTCGTCAGCCCGAGGGCGGCGTGAAACGGCACGAAGCAGGCGGGTCCGAACAACGCCTCGTCGGTCGGGGCTCGCAGACTCCTGCGCCGACCTCTGTCGTGACGTACTTCAACGCCTGCGTCCAAACGCCAAAACCGCCTTGGATGCGCAGACGGCATGAGGTCGATCGAGGCCAAATGGCGGTCGGTTTTCCTAGGATTCCGCGAAGCGAGCGGAAATCGGACACCATGCACCGCACTCCAATCTAGCGAGCCTCGCGGCTTTGGTTGATTTCGGAAAACCATTATGATTTAGTAGGAATTGTCGCGGTGCGAACCAGTTTGTCATCCTCAAAAGCAGGAGCGATCGTCAACGCAACTCACTCAAGTCCATCAGGAGTGCCGACGCCGCACATGGGCGTCAGCGATGGACAGCAGCGGTGCCAGCTACGTGTGGCGGATAAGAAGGGCGATATGAAAACGATCGAAGACCCCTATGCATTTCCGTCGCTTCTGTCCGAGTTCGATCTCTATCTGATCGGCGAGGGGACGCACTATCGCATCTATGACAAGCTGGGCGCCCACGCCAGGACAATCGACGACGTCTCAGGGGTGAACTTCGGGGTCTGGTCGCCAAACGCGAACACTGTCAGCGTCGTGGGAAACTTCAACGGCTGGGATGATCGACGGCACCCTATGCGGAAGCACTACGCCAACGGCGTTTGGGAGTTATTCATCCCGGGCATAGGCGAGGGCGAGCTGTATAAGTACCACATCAAGACAGACGACGGCGAGACACTGGAAAAGGCCGATCCCTACGCTGCTGCAACAGAGGTCCCGCCCAACACAGCTTCGATCGTTGCCAATCTTCAGCGGTACGAATGGCGCGACGAGGAGTGGATAAAGAGACGCCGCAGAGGCAACTTTCTGGAAGAGCCCATTTCCGTCTATGAAGTTCATTTGGGAAGCTGGCAGAGGAACGACGGCGAATGGATCGGATACCGCGAGCTTGCGCACCGCTTGGTCGATTACTGCCGCGAGATGGGGTTTACCCATCTGGAACTGCTCCCGGTGTCCGAGCATCCCTTCTACGGCAGCTGGGGCTATCAACCGGTAGGCCACTTTTCCGTGACGGGCCGTTACGGTCCTGTCGAGGACTTCATGTACTTCGTGGACCACTGTCACCAGAACGGCATCGGCGTCATTCTCGATTGGGTTCCCGCACATTTCCCTCGCGATGGTCATGGCCTCCGCCTGTTTGACGGCACGGCACTCTACGAGCATGAAGATCCCCGCCGAGGCGAACACCCGGATTGGGGAACGATGGTTTTCAACTACGGGCGGAACGAGGTTCGAAACTACTTGATCGCAAACGCGCTCTTCTGGCTGGACAAATACCACATCGACGGTTTGCGTGTCGATGCCGTGGCCTCGATGTTGTATTGGGATTACAGCCGCAAGGAAGGCGAATGGGTTCCCAACGAATTCGGCGGACGTGAGAACCTGGAAGCTGTGAGTATGCTGCAGGAGTTCAACCGCGTCGCGCACTTGCAGTTCCCCGGCGTTTTGACGTTCGCAGAGGAATCGACCGCGTGGGCTGGCGTTTCACAGCCGACGGACAACGGTGGCCTCGGCTTCAGCATGAAGTGGAACATGGGCTGGATGAACGACACACTCGGCTACATGCGCAACGAACCCGTTCATCGCAAGTTCCATCAGAACGAGCTGACCTTCAGCATCGTTTACGCATTCAGCGAGAACTTCGTGCTGGCGCTGTCGCACGATGAGGTTGTCCACGAAAAGGGCTCTCTGATCGGCCAGATGCCCGGCGACCTGTGGCAGAAGTTTGCCAACCTTCGACTACTGTACTCCTACATGTGGACGCACCCGGGCAAGAAACTGTTGTTCATGGGCGGCGAATTCGGGCAGTGGAACGAATGGAACCACGACGGGCAATTACAATGGGAACTGCTCGAGTGGCCCTCGCACGAGGGGCTAAGGAAACTACTGAGCGACCTCAACAACGTCTACCGTAGCGAGCCTGCATTGCACGAAATTGATTTCGCCGAACCGGGATTCGAATGGATCGACTGCGATAACCACGATGAAAGCGCGATCAGCTATCTGCGTCGTGCCAAACAGGCGGACGACTTCTTGGTCGCTTGCCTGAACTTCACGCCTGTGGTGCGTGAGGACTACCCGGTGGGAGTTCCGTCCGACGGCTGGTATCAGGAGATCTTCAACAGCGACTCGCAACACTACGGGGGCGGCAACGTGGGAAATCATCCGGGTGTCATGGCGCAGCAGCCCGGCTGCGACGGTCGACCCTATTCGTTAGAAATCACTTTGCCGCCGTTGTCCGCTGTACTCTTCAAGCCGCAGCGTCCTTCCTAGCGGCCGGCACTCATCATGCTTTCGTGCGATTTCTGAGAGAAATACTCGGGAGACCCCCAAAATCGATCCAACGACAGCTCGTCCGCGAAAAGGTACATCTTGCCGTTGAACCACATGCCATGCTTGCGTAGGCCAGGAACCTTTTCACCGCGTTCGATGTAGCGCACGGGATCGTAGCCGGATAGCATCGGACTGTAGCGATCCGGATCCGCCAGGAACATCTTCTGAGACCTCTGGCTGGTGAAGAGATATGTGCGACCACGATGGATGGCTCCCCATTGTGGATCCCCCTGCTGCCACTTCTCATTTGCTGCAAGCGTAACGGGACAGAACCCGTCTAATGCCAGAGTCGACTCTTGCGGTCGCGACGTTACCGGAGTACTCGTGAATCGTGGCGGCTGGTGGCCCTCCGGCATTGATCGGCCAGGATTCGCGGGCTGAACCGTCGTGTTTGAGTTATTCGGTTGCATTCCTCGTTCTGCATACTGGGAAGGCCCCGTTTGCCATCCACTTGTTCGACTTGGTGCCGGTGGCTGATAGTTCCCGCCGTAATCGTTCGGGTTTGGGGTATTGCATGGCCCTTGATGTAGCGACGTACGGGCCCTCGTGTCGCCTGGTATCCCACCGTTCGGCGGTGCGACGTGAGGGTTGTAGGTTTCGCGCGGCGTCTGCGTAACGTTGGGCGATGGGCCAGCATAACGCGGACCATATTCGGACTCGCGAGCGGGCTGGTTTGGCACGCCCCCATACTCATGTCCACGTCCTGCGCCGAACGAGGCAGAATTGGATGGCATGGAACCGCCATAGCCTTGCCCATACGAATGCTGATTGGCAGGAGGAGCGGATTGAGCGAATTGGCGCTGCTGGGTTTGATTCTGCGGCCGCGCAGTCTGGTACGTGTCGCCCGTGGTGCGGCCAGGGTTCTGGCCGGTCTCGCGTGATGCAACGGCATAGCCTGGAGTGGCGAAGCGGTGATCACTTGCGATGCCGTTCAGCATTTGAATATAACGTGTCGGATCCTGCGGCGTCGAGAACCCGTACACGACTCGTCCGCTGGCATCCGTGATGACATCCATCGGAATGCGATCAACTTTGTAGTGTGCCGCAATCTCCCCGAATCGGTCTTTGTCGATCAGAACGGGCACGTAGTTCTTCATCATCGAGGCGGCCACGTCTGTGCGCGGGAAGACATCGTGCTCCAGCTTGCGACATGGACCACACCAATCGGCATAGAAGTGCATGAGGACCAGCCGTCCGTCTCGTTGGGCGATCTGCTGGGCCTCTTGCAGGTTATTCGTCCAGCGAATGCCCGACTGGGCGAACGCCGACGCTACTAGCATCATCGATAGAAGGGCGGCAAACGGGAGATAGTGATATGCGCGCATAGATCCATCCGTTATTTAACTAGTCACCAAACACTTTGTCCTGTCCGCTTATCGGTCCGTGAACATCGCTGGCTTAGTTAAATTTTGACGATTGAATGGGATCTTACGAATTTGCGACCGACGCTCACGCAGACTCGAAAATGTGGGAGGTGGAACGCAATTTGGGCTAGTTGAGACGAACGAGCAAGGTCAAACGAGTTGCCAGCGCAAGAACCTTTTGAAGATGCCCATCTCCCGAAAACGTCCCATTTTTTGTTGGCGAGGGTCCAGTTCTCGGTTGACACAGTCGAAGACATCTGTAAGATGCCTGTAGTCAATGCTCTGCGAAGCGCCATTGGGCTGCTTTGAATACAACGTATTTGTTGTGGCTTCCCCACCATCGTTTGTTGGTATTGACGAAGGATTTTGTAAGGTTTCCGGGGAAGTCATTCTTGCTACTCTGGCTTTCTAGGTAATTGCCGCGCTGTCACCAGCTTCTGCTGTCACGCTCTGAGTGATTCTCGCTTGACATTGCTGTGTTTGATCGCCGGTAACCATGCAAGAAACCCGAGAGGTGCAAGACCGTAGTTCTGCAAGCGGTCCCATCCCGCGAAACGGGACCCTTTAGTTTCGCTACGGGGTTTTCTAATGCAGCTCAATGACAGGCAGGCCAGTTTCAGAGGATCTGGACCGCATGCGTAAGAGCTAGGTTTCCGGCCAGTCCGTCTGGCTCTCAGATGACGGACGATTTAAGGCGGACTGCCGGGATGTTTCATGTGGAGAGCGCAGTGCTCTCCCCGCGCCGACATCAGGGAATGATCGGCTTTTTGCCCGCTCGGTGGATAGACCTATGCCAAAGAAGAGATATCGCTCCAAGTCTGGAGGAGGACGTTCCGGGGGTCACAGTTACAACAGTCGCTCGCGCCGACGCCGGCGCCCGCCACACAGTGATCGCGCATCTGGAGGAGACAGAGACGCCCCTGAAGACAACGATGCGCCATTAGAGCCTGGTGCGGGCCTGCTAGAGTTGCACCCGAACGGTTATGGGTTCCTGCGCAGCCCGAGCAACAACTACGCGCGAGAGCGGTCTGATCCCTTCGTGCCCGGTACCATGATCGAGAAGTATGGCCTGCGGCAGGGACTCATGATCAGCGGAATGGTCCAGCAGGCGCGGAGGCAGCAGGGGCCGCGACTCCGAGAGATCGTCGATGTTGACGGACTTCGCCCTGAAGAATATGCCAACGTTAAGAGCTTTGACACGCTGACGGCCATCAATCCCGAAAAGTGGTATCAGTTGGAGACTGGGGCCGAGCCGCTCACCACACGCGTCATGGACTTGCTCACTCCGTTGGGCAGAGGTCAGCGGGCGTTGATCGTGTCGCCGCCTCGCGCCGGCAAAACGATAATGCTGCAGCACATTAGCCAGGGAATTTCCACCAACTACCCAGAAGTCAAATTGATAGTGCTGCTGATCGATGAACGTCCTGAGGAAGTCACGGACATGCGCCGTAACGTGGACGGCGAAGTGGTTGCTAGCAGCCTGGATCAGGATGTCGAAAGCCACGTGCGGATTTCCCAATTGATAGTCGAACGCTGCAAGCGTCTGTCCGAGATGGGGCAAGACGTGTTTCTGCTGATGGATTCCATCACGCGAACCGCGCGAGCCTTCAACAAATGGGTCGGCAATACCGGCCGCACCATGAGCGGCGGCGTGGACATCAAGGCGATGGACATACCGAAAAAGCTGTTCGCTACCGCACGGGCGTTCGAGGAGGGTGGATCACTGACGGTCGTCGGCACGGCGTTGGTCGATACGGGCAGCCGCATGGATGAACTCATCTTCCAGGAGTTCAAGGGCACCGGAAATATGGAGTTGGTGCTGGACCGAAAACTGGCGGATCGGCGCGTTTGGCCCGCCATCGACATCACGCAATCCGGCACAAGACGCGAGGAATTGTTGCACGATCCGGATACGCTTCATTCTGTCACGATGTTGCGACGCACGTTGACCACGATGCATCCCGTGGACGCGATGGAGCAACTCACGAAGCAACTCGGTCGCTTCAAAACCAATGCCGAGTTCCTTCAATTGATCAGCGGCAAGATGATGGTCGAGTGATCGTCAATCTGCGTCCCGTCGCGAGTCTGCTTGGGGCGCCGCTCTCATGTTCTCATTCGCCAGCCAGTACTGCCATGCGCGCTCGTCAAAGCCGAAATTGGCGCCGCCACTAAGCGTAATCAACGCCTGTAGTACGTCCTGGTTCGTGACCGTCACAGGGATGACCTTGGTTTCGCCACCGGCCGAGAAGGTTGTGGGGCCGAACGGCGACGAGGCGGACGCGGCTGGCTTCATGAAACTCGATGTGTAAGCGTCGGATTGCTTGGGAATCACGATGTGGTGCGTTGTCACCAAGGCATCGATCAACGGCGACATAACAGACTTATCATCCAGCCTCCCCAAGGCGTGGGCCGCCCGATTCAGGCGAACGTTATTCTTGTCCTTCAACCCGTCAACGTACTGCTTGGACATGTTGGGCGGGTTGAGCCGAACAATGGAATCCAAGGCCGCGTGAAACACCTCTTCGTCGGGATCTTGCAGTGTCGCCGTGTACAGCGCGTGTATCGCTGGACGGTTGTGTATTTCCGCCAATACGCGGATGTACAGCACCTTGACTTGGCGGACAGGCTCCAACGACAACAGTTGCGACAGGGGACGGACGGCATGTGGGTCACGCACTGCGCTGATGTTCTTGACGGCCTCCAGCGTCTTGTCGGTTCCCAGCATCTCCCGCCACCGCATCAAACGCGTCAACCAGTCCTTTTCCACCTGTTCTAATTTCTTCTCTGCTTCCAGCAGGGCGATCTCCTGCCCTAAACGCCATCGCCCACCGTACATTTCGTAGCCACGCCGCTTCTGAATCTCCTCTCGTGTGACCCACTGACCTTTCACTTGGCTGTACCCTAGACCATACCGCGCCCCGGCGTGATTGGGATCCAAATGGATGATGCGGCGCAAATGCGCTGTGCGCTGCTGTTTCAGGCTGTTTTCTCGGCACCACTCCGCCACTTTCCACTGCGCCACGACAGTGTCTGCAGTTCTGGATGCGAGCCGCTCGTATTCGTCCAGCTTCAGATTCTGCGGGATTGTCTGGCGGATCTGTCCGGCATCCAGCAGCACGCGACCTCCGCGTTCCGTCTCAATCACGTAGTTCTTCAACGGCCGGTCGTCGCGGTTGATCCAACGGCCCTTGATCCGTCCGCCGTTGTGCAACACGAAGACATCAGCGTGCGAAATGCTGGCGCAGCAAGCTACGCCCAAGACAAGGGCTGACGCGGCAATCGTGCAGTAGAAACTTGGTGGCCTCATTGGATCACAGCGGGGAATCAGGTAGCTTATCGGTGAAATCTCTCGAGTATGTGGAGAGATGCGTCCTCCACCATGTGGAGCGGCATTAGTACGCCTTTCTTCAGTATAGAAGGGTGAAGACGACTTTAACAAGCGAATCGCGTTGGGACCATGGGCGTAACAGAACACAAGTCGGAAGCTCCTCCTTCCGTTCGCTGTGTCGTTATTACGGTGAGCGACACGCGGACCATCGAAACCGATACGGGCGGCCAAACGGTCATAGACCATCTGACTGAAAATGGGCATGTTGTTGTCGATCGGCACATCATCCCCGATTCGCCTGATCAGATGCGTCCTCTCTTGGAGAAACTACGAGACCAAGACGACGTGGACGCCGTGTTGATGACGGGTGGAACGGGGATTTCCACGCGTGATCAAACATACGAAACCGTGACGGGCTTGCTGACCAAGCCACTTCCTGGATATGGCGAGCTATTCCGGATGCTCAGCTACGAAGAGATAGGGGCTGCCGCGATGCTTAGCCGAGCCACGGGCGGACTGATGCAGCGGACCGTCGTGCTGACTATGCCCGGATCGCGTGCCGCCGTGCGACTGGCTATGGCGAGAGTGATCTTGCCGGAATTGAGCCATCTCGTGCGCGAAGCCCGGCGTTAGCGAAAGGAACAACGAATGCTACCAGGAATCAAACAGTTCGATCTGACAGGCAAATCCGCTATCGTAACCGGAGGCTCGAAAGGTCTCGGCCAAGCGATGGCGGCCGGCCTGGCATCGGCTGGCGCGGACGTTTTGCTCACGAGTCGTCACGAGGACGAAGCCGTGGCCGCAGCCGCCGGAATTGCCGCGGACTTCGAACGTCGCGCGGTCGGAGTGCAAGCCGACGTGACCTCGCCTGAAGACTGTCAGGCCGTGGTCGACAAAGCCCTCGCCGAATTCGGCAAGATCGACATCCTGATCAATAACGCCGGAGTGAACGTTCGCGGTCCGATCGACGAGTTGTCTTATGACGACTTTCGACAAGTGCAACAGGTCAATGTCGACGGCGTGTGGCTCGCCACCAGGGCCGTCGTCCCGCACATGAAGAAGGCCGAGCATGGCCGAATCATTAACATCGCCAGCACGCTGGGAGTTGTTGGTTTGGAGGACCGTACACCATACGCGTCCAGCAAGGGCGCCGTGGTTCAAATGACACGGACGCTCGGTCTGGAACTGGCGTCATTCGGCATTTGCGTCAACGCAATCTGCCCAGGCCCGTTTCTGACCCCAATGAACGTTCCCATTGCAGAGAACGAACAGACCAAGAAGTTCATCATCGGCGCCGTGGCGTTGGGGCGTTGGGGCCAAATGGAGGAGATCCAGGGCGCTGCCATTTTCTTGGCCAGCGATGCCGCCAGCTACATGGTCGGCAGTCTTGTGACCGTCGACGGCGGATGGACAGCGCGGTAGACTAACATCATGAGACCAACCAATTACACGACCGAGGACTTCGATCACAGTCCGCTGATGTTCTACTACGAGGTGACACAAGCCTGCGATCTGGTGTGCGAACACTGCCGCGCATCCGCGCAGGAACATCCAGACCCGGCTGAATTGCCCAGCGATGTGTCCAAGTTGTTGATCGACCAGGTGGCATCATTCCCCAAGCGCCCCACGATCGTACTGACGGGAGGCGATCCCCTGAAGCGGCCGGATATCTACGATCTGATCCGGCACGCGGTCGCGGCCGGTTTGAACGTGGCCCTCACGCCGTCGGCAACTCCATTGGCAACGCTAGAAGCCTTCCAGTCGGCTCACGAAGCGGGCGTTCGCCGTCTAGGAATCAGCCTGGACGGCGCCGACGCGGAGATACACGACGCGTTTCGCGGCTGGGCGGGCAGCTTCGACCGCACCTTGCGAATGCTGGCGGACGCGCGCCGCTTGGAAATGGCCGTACAAGTCAACACCAGCATCACGCGCCGCAACTTCCACCAGATCGACGCGATCGCAGAGCTGTTGACCGAGCAGGGCATCGCCATGTGGTCGGTATTCTTCTTGATTCCCGTGGGACGCGGGCTCGAGCAAGAACGCATCTCGCCGGGAGAGTATGAGGTCGCATTCGAGAAGCTCTGGACGCACGCGCGCAATAAGCCATTCGGAGTGAAAACCACTGAAGCGCCCCACTATCGTCGTTACGTGTTGCAGCATCAAGGTGATCCACTCGCGGGCCCAGGCGGGAAAAAGGACAGCGGTGCTCATCGCGGCCATCGCGCTCCGTTGGGCGTATGGGACGGTCGTGGCGTAATGTTCGTCAGCCACACTGGAGACATTTGCCCTGCCGGCTTCTTGCCGTTGGTATGTGGACGCTTCCCGGAACAGTCGGTTGTCGACGTGTACCAGAACCATCCAACGTTTCGTTCACTACGCGATGCCGACGGATTCAACGGAAAATGCGGCATCTGTGAGTTCCGCCACATTTGCGGCGGCAGCCGCGCTCGGGCATATGCGGTAACCGGTGATGCGTTGGAATCGGAACCGGATTGCGTATACGTGCCGAAATAGCGATTGAGCAGATCGGCCGCGTCAGATACAGAGGGCATGCTCGATGAGCACAGGAGACGTCGCTTCCGAGCGGATCGCATGTGAGATCTCCGCCGAACGGATTGCCGCGCGCGTTCGCGAATTGGCGGCACAAATATCGGCGGACTACGAAGGCAAGGAACTCTTGTTGGTCGGAGTGCTCAAAGGAGCCTGGGTATTCATGGCCGACTTGGTTCGGCAACTGACCATTCCGATCCGTTGCGATTTCGTTCGTGTGACCAGTTACGGGATGGAGACGGTGACTAGTGGCGAGCCGAAGTTGTTGCTGGACATCACTGAACCGGCGGAAGGCACGCACTTGCTGGTGGTTGACGATATTGTCGATACTGGCATCTGCATTGCCCATGTGATGGATCATTTGCGAATCAAGAATCCGGCCAACGTGGAATTGTGCGTTCTCCTGGACAAACCGGCTCGCCGCGAAGTCCCAATCCAGCCTAAGTACGTCGGCTTCGAGATCCCCGACCGTTTCGTGGTGGGGTACGGTCTCGACTATGCTGAACGGTATCGCGAGCTTCCCTTTGTCGGTTGCGTGAAAGACGACTGAGACTCGGCCGCTGGATCAGATTGACGTCAACGTGAACGCTCGGAATAATGCGTGTCCAATAACTACTGCCCAATTCCTGTCGACGCATGGAAGGTGAAAGAAATGCCGCAAGTTGTGAAATCGAAGATAAGGACAGTGCCTAACTGGCCCAAGGATGGGGTCATGTTTAGGGATATTACAACACTGTTGAAAGACGGCCATGGATTCAATCACCTGATTGATCTTCTTGCCCAGCGGTACGATGGCATGAAGATGGACACGGTTGCGGGCATTGAGAGTCGAGGGTTCATCACCGGTGCGATTCTCGCACGCGAATTGGGTATCGGTTTCATTCCGATAAGAAAGCCAGGCAAGCTGCCCGCAGAGACGGTCTCCGAAGAGTACGAGTTAGAGTACGGAACAGATAAGATCGAGATGCATAGCGACGCCATTCAGAAAGGCGACAAGGTATTGCTAGTTGACGACCTAATCGCCACGGGAGGTACGGCACTCGCGGCATGCAACTTGATCAAACAACTTGGCGGAGAGATCGTTGAATGCAGCTTCATCGTCGACCTTCCTGATATCGGAGGCAGTAAGAAACTCAAAGATGCCGGCTACAAGGTATTCAACGTAGTCGAGTTCGAGGGAGATTGAAGCTCAAGAATATGCCTGGCGTCTTTGGGACCATTCGCCTGCCCTCAACGGACGGTTTCAGTGCCGATCTGTCATTCCACCGTTTTCAGCAACTTCCCATGGGACGAGCAGGGCGTCTGGTGAGGCGGCCAGGTAGTTCGGCGCATTGAAGAACCAAAGATGGCCCAATGCCAGCTTGGTGAACGACCAGACTTGGCCGTCACCCCCAGTCGGTACGTCTATAGTGACGAATTCGCCGCTACTGGCGATTTCGGCGACGGGCTCGTTGTCCGGCCCGTGAACGACGTGTGGGCCGCCCTTCCAGTAGTACTGGAGGTGTTTCGTTCCCTTGGGCACGTAGAAATACATCCGCCGCATGTGTCCCATGTGCGCTGGGTGTTTCGCTCGGTTCAGAGCCACAGCGACAGGTTTCCCCGCAGCAACTTTGATCCCCCATCCGGCCGCTTGATCGTTGAAGTCGAACCAGTAGAGACCGGGAACTGGAACGTCGAAGCGCAGGACGTGCTCTTCGCCGTCTTGCGCCAAACGGTCGTTGGCCACTTCTTTGCCGTTGGCGTCGGTAAGTGTGTATGTGGCATTTGGCCGGTCGCGATACCAGGCAATCACGCCCGTGATGATCGTCAGTTCGAGTGGCTTGCCGTTTTGGCTGTAGAGGGCGTAGCGAGTGCCTTTCTGGTATCGCTGGAACGATGCAGCCGGTGATTTCGACGTGAAGCCGGCCGGGATCAGGTTTTCAGAGAACGATAGTTCCTCGACCGATTGCGGCCGAAAACGAGCCAAGTCCTCCTGAAACAGGCGTTCCGTCTCTTCGCGCGTGTACGGATCATCGACTTTCCAGGGTTGCTGACCGGAACGGTCATTGAAAGCCCAAGTCGGTTCTTCGAATTCCTCAGCCGCTCGCCGCGTCCATGACTGGCGCACGGCTTCCCAGTGGTTCATGTAGCTGTAACGGGATCGGTACACGTGAGTCAAAGCCGCCAGTGCGAGTCCCTTCTTGCACTGCTTGTCCTTCGTGCGATCGTGTTCCCATCGCAGCTGGACGTAATGGAAATACTGTTTCAGATGATCGAGCCGTGCGAGCACGTCCGCGCGATCCTTGGCCAGTTCGGTTGCCTCCTGTAAATCTCGCAACGCCAATGCCAGCAAATGTTCGCTGACCAGCGGCTCGTTGCCCGGATCGAGTCGCTCATAGTAGCGCCGCATGGCGTCGGCGGCCGGGCCGAAAGCCTTTTCATAGAAATCGGCGAGCAACTCGTCGACGTCGGCCTGCGGGTTCCACATCAGTTTGTTGGCGATGTAGTAGCCACGGCCGTGGAGTCCCCTCCGGCGGCGCACTCTGCGAGCGCGTGGCCATGAAGTAGCGGCTCGGATTT
>CAZUAH010000056.1:3237-42440 GCA_964617665.1 uncultured Pirellulaceae bacterium | reverse complement strand
TCGCCGCCTCGCCGTCGAATCGTAAAAGCTAGTCAGGGAACTAAACTGTTACACCCTTTGGGCCGTTCCGGCAAATTGGACCTGTCCCCTTTTTCCGGCCAATGTGGGAGATGAGTAAACCATGAAGGATTTCACGATCGTATTGCTGGGCTTGGCGATGGTTGCTCCGGCGACAATTGCCCGTGCCGATGTCGACTTGGTGACGATCCCGACGCGCGAAGGCGTGCAACTGACGATCTACAACTCGGACGACATTACCATGGTGCGCGAGCGCCGGTTGCTGACCGTAAAGAAAGGGATCAATCGAATCCAGTTTTCCTGGGCGAACACGCTGATTGATCCCACCAGCATCGACTTCCGGATTCTGGATCGAGTGGACAAAGTGGATTTGATCGACACCACTTTTCCCGCAGGCCGCAACGACGCGTTGCAGTGGAATATCCTCAGCGAGATGGCTGGGAAGATTCCCGTCGAGATCCGCTACTTTACCAGCGGCATCACGTGGAAGGCCGACTATGTGGGCATCGCCAACCAGGACGAAACAGAGTTGCGTCTGACCGGTTATGTGCGTGTGTTCAACAACTCGGGTGAACTGTACGACAATGCCCAGACACGTCTGGTAGTCGGCACGATCAACCTGGTCGAGAAGATCGCCGACCTGGCCACGCGTCCGGCTCCAGCCGCCTATGCATATGGAGATCGTCCCGAGGAAGAGCGGGAGACCATTCGAAGACGCTTTTCCACAGCGGTCGGCAAAGCAGCGATGCCGGGCGGAGCAGCCGCCCCTCCGGACGATGCAAAGAAAGCCAAAGAAGTCATCAAGGAAGGTCTCTCGGAGTATTTTCTGTTCACAATCGAGGGGCGCGAAGACATCAAGGAGAATGAGCCCAAGCGGTTGGTTTCGATGAAGGTGGCCGACGTGCCGCTGGAGTGCATCTACAAACTGACCGATCGCGAGCAGGGCGACTTCTTCACCAAGTACTACCGCTTGAAGAACGAGAAATTGAAGGACGACGAGGGCAACGACAAGGACCTGCCAGCCATGGAAAACCTTGGCCTCTCGCCATTGCCGGACGGCATGGTGCGGCTGTACTCCGAGTATCACAACAAGGACCTAGCCTACGTCGGCGGCACGTCTACCAAGTACGTGCCGATTGGTGATCGCATCGAAGTGAACGTTGGCCGTGATCCCGATATCACCATCATCCGTCGGCAGAAAGACCAGCAGATCACAAACGTCGTCTCTCGCCAGTACCGTCGCCGTATCGACGACACGTTTGTCATGTACTACGACATGATCGACTACGACGAGACATTCTTCTATGAAGAGGAGATCGTCTCGGGCAAGCCGGTCGTTGCTAAGGCGGAAATCGAACGTCGCTTCGACGCCAACGTGGTTCTGTGGGGCAGCGAAGGCCAACCGGACGACTGGAACAGCAACGAGGAAGGCGCTTACGTCGACCTTCACGATGTCGACGGGCGCGTCGAACGAGTCGACCAGAACCACGTCAAGTATTTCCTGGATCTCGAGTCCGGTGAGAAACGGTTTGTTGAGTACTCCGTAACCTATAAACGTCGCAAAGTCGGACCGGAACTGAACCAGGAAAAGAAGCGAGAACCACTATGAGAGAAATGACCACTTCCCAAACCCAGATGGCCCATAGCAACCGAACAATGACCAATCTGAGAAAGGAGATTGCCATGAAATCGAAAGTTGTTTTGTCCTTGACCGCAGCACTGTTGATTGTCCTGACCAGCACCGCTCAGGCACGGATCAAGCTGACCACCTTGCCGGAACGAGACACGGTGCGCATCGACATCCAGAACGGTCGCTTCACGCTGGTCGAAGAGGAACGCACCGTCAACCTCCAGGGAGGGCGCAACCAGGTCGACTTCTCGTGGGCCAACATCAACATCGACAAGGACTCGATCGTCTTCCGCGTCATCAATGCAGACGGCGAAGTGAACGTGCTGAACACGAACTATCCGCCGAACGAGAACGCCCTGTACTGGACCGTCAGCGCCCAGAAAGCCGGCCCTGCGGTAATTCGCATCTCGTACTTGATCGGCAACATGGCTGCGGGCCCAAGCTATCAGGGCATCGTGGAAAATGACGAGAAGAAGCTGCTGATGCAGGTCTACATGACCGTCACCAACACATCCGGCGAAAGCTTCGGCGAATGCACGGTTCAACCCGGCGTGGGCAAGACCAAGGTTCGCTACTTCAACAACGGCGAACGAAAGCGAATGTTGGCGGCCAAGTTCGCCGAGGTGCCGATCGAGAAACGTTACGTGTTCGATGCGGCCATCGACCAAAAACGCACGCGCATGTACTACCGCCTGACGAACGACAAGGACAACAAGATGGGCGAATTTCCCTTGCCGTATGGCAAGGTCCGCTTGTTCATCAAAGAGCCCGCGTCGGACGGCGACGAGGTGCGCAGCCAGGCGTTCTTGGGCGAGGATTGGGCGCAGTATACGCCCATGTTCGCGCCGCTGGACCTGTACGTGGGCGTCGCGCAGGACGTAAAGGTCGAACGCTTTACCATGCAGCCGGAAGAAGGACCGAAGAAGGTCCATGACATCTTGACCTGCCCACGTTTCACAATCGACGGCAAGAAGGCGACGACCGAACCCAAGTTCCGCAACGAGCGATCTCGATTCCGCTATCGCCTGCAGAACTTCAAGACCGCGAAAGGCGATCCGATCACCGTGCCGCTGACCATCAAAGAGCACGTGGACGGCGAATGGATCATCGAAAAGGTCGTGTTGAAGGAGTTAGAGGGCGAGCGAAACGAACAGGTCGAAAAGGAGATCCCTCACGGCGAAATGTTCGACATCAAGCGAATCGACGTGAACAACGTCGAATTCGAGATGAAGCTCCCGCCGACGACCGTAGACAAGAAGTACGACTTGTACGTAACGATCCTGCGGAAGAACCGACGCTATCAATAGTCGAAACCGCGATACCAGCAATCTGTGGGGCGGACTCCCAAGTCCGCCCCGGCCGATCGAGCGAGGAAGCTTACTGATTTCGGGTGACGATGTGGCCTCGCACTGCGGCTCTCATTCGGCCAGTTTGTTCAGGTCGTAAGCGGTGATCTTGTTCTCTGACATGCGTGGCAGGATCAGAATGTTCTTGTCGGCGAAGAACGCGTGATCGGCGGTTCCTTGTTCGAGTTCCATGACAGTCTTGGTTTCCCCGTCACCCGCGATTCGCAGTACTTTGCCTTCCATCCAGTCCGTGACGATGTAGCCTCCTTTGCCATCCAATTCGACGCCATCCAGGTTGCCGGTTGGTTGCTCGGTAATGACAGTCTTGGCTCCCGTTTTCAGGTCCAGCGAAAACAACCTGCCGCGGTTCTCCTCCTTGTCGTCTTTTCCCCAAGCAGCAACGATCAGCCGGTCTCCATCGACCAGTAGACCGTTTGGGTTCTCCAGATCGACTTCTTCGGCAAACACTGTGATCTCACCGTCCTTGTATCGGTGAATCTTGTCGGTAGTCATATCGGACACGTACACCGCACCGTCGGCATCGCAGGCCACGTCGTTCAGGAACTCCGCTCCGTCGATGTCGACGGTTTCGGCGATTTCGCCCTTTTCGATGTCGATGCCCACAATCCGATCGATGTCACTGACCCACAACCGCCCGCCGTGGCTGCGGAGGCCCTTCGGAGCGTGCAGATCCTTAATCCACTTGCCGTCGATCACCTCGCCGTCGATGGACAGCTTTGCGATGCGCCCGTCGCTGTCCTTGCCGGTCGCTCCACCGCCGCCAACTTGCGACACAAACAGAAAGCCGGAATCCGCGTCGAAGTAGACGCTCTCAGGAGCTTGTAGCCCCTCGGACACCTCCCACAAAACAGGAGACGCGTCCGATTCGGTCTTTTCCTCATTATCACTGGCGGTCGTCTCGGGGGTATTGGCGTCGACATTGGGCTCCGAAACGGGCTCCGTTTCGGAACAACCGAAAAGCAAAGTCAGGCACAGAAAGAAGGCGAATCGTTTCATTGGACGTTACCTCACTGATCAGAGAAGCCAGACGTACCCATCCCCAACCGGTGATTATATGCCAGTCTGTCGCCAGCACGCAAAGGTCCATGGCGTGGGCGGGGCTGACACGGGTTGCGGGATGCAGGACGCGGCACGGGAATCGCACGAAAAAAGGCCCGACTGCTGCGGCAGCCGGGCTGTGTTGCCCATCAGGCATATGACTGAGCGAAGCGTCGCTTCGCTCCTAGATTCAACTACAACGACAGCACATACTCTGCTAGATCGTTCACTTCTTGCTCCGACAGGCCATCCACGTCACCGGCCGTGCTGCCGTGCTTGGCTTCACCAAACAGGTCTTTCATCGTGGTGACGCTGCCGTCGTGCAGCCACGGTCCGGTCCGCCAAACCTCGATCAAGGTAGGTGTGTCGAAGTCGTCACGACGATCGTACTTGCCTCGGGAATTGACGTCATGCAGCTTCATGTCCGTGTAAAGCGGTTCAGGATGGCAGGTTGCGCATCCCACTCGGCTGAAGATCTTCTTGCCGCGTTCGGCCGCCTCGCTCAACTTGCCGTCAACCAAATATGGGCTGGGCACCGGCTGAAGCGCCTTCAGATACTCGTCGATCGCGACGGCATCCTCTTCGGGGCGAACCGCGAACTGGATGTGGCGAATACCGGCCCGTACGGCGGCTTCACCGGTATCACGTACGGCAGTGCTCATTGCGGGCGGCGTCTTGTGGGCCAGCAGCATGCTCTTCACGTTCTTGGGAGTCCCCAGTCCGTCGTTCAACAGGTCCCAATTCAGGCCGTCCACACGGGCTTCGCCGGGATGGCAACTGGCACAGCTCTGCCAGTGCTGGAAGCACAGGTCAGCGTCGTGGAAATGCATCTTGCCCCGACGTTCGACACTCATTTGCGGCTCTGGCCCCAGACGAATCGCTTTGACCGGGTAGTACGACTTGTCCTCCAAATCAACAACCGCCACGAGATCGCAGAAGTAGATGGCCACGTAGATCTTGGTTCCGATCACGTCCATCCCACGCGGCCCGTTGATGAACGGACCAGGATCGTTCAGCATGCCCCACGGTCCGCCGCGGCGCAACTGGATTCGTCGTCGGAGATCGACCAGAAAGGCCAGATCGTTCGGAACGTCGTCCACCGTGATGGACGAGTAGGTTCCGCGGCCATCGTAACGACCGGTGGCCTTCGCCTCTTCCATGGTTTTCGGGATGCTCTCCAGCTTTGCTTGAAGGCCTTCGGCATCGATCTCACTAACCTCGTGCGTGCCGGCGTGGGTTACGAGAATCTTCTTCCCATCCGCTGTCGTGGAAACGGCCCAGGGGTTCGCTGCTCCGAGGTCAATGTCGTCCAGTAACACGGTGTTGATGCGGCTCTTGGAAGCTACGTCGATGATCGTCATGGCGTTCGTGTTCATCCAGCCACGCTCCAATTGCGTCGTGGGCATCTGGTAGCGTGAAAGGATGTGCGCCACGTAGGCATACTTCCCATCCGGGGAAACGCACACTTCGTGTACGCTCGAACTGCCGTTAGGCAGGCGGATGTTCGACGTCTTCAGAGTTGCTGCATCGATCACGGTGACTTCTGAGGCCACATCGTAAGAATCCGATGGATCGACAGGCAACAGATTCGTGACGAACACCACTTTGCTATCAGGCGTAACGGCTGTATCGATCGGTTCGCGAATGGCCTTCACTCGTGCCGTCTCTTTCATCGCTCCCAGATCGATCACCGAAACGTCGTCGTTGAAGCGATTACAGACGTACAACCGCTTTCCGTCCGGAGCCAGTGATGGACCACACGGCGTGTGGCCGACAGGAATCGTGGCCGAAATCTGACCTGACGCGGGATCGGCGACGAGTACCACGCCCTCGGGACCTGCGCAAGTGATGAACAGCTTTGCGCCGTCAGAGCTGACAGCAATGCCCGTAGGCGCCGATGGGCACGCGATACTGCGAGTGACCTTCTCGGCCGCAAGATCGAGTATGTCGATCTTCTGCGCGTCCTCTTCGACGACATACAGGCTCTTGCCGTCGGGCGAGGCCAGCACGTCGATCGGCCCAAGGTACTGGGCGGCGTGCAAACTGGTCGGCAGCACAATCACAGCGCAAACGACTAGCAGCGAAATGATTTTGACAGGGGCGACGGTGGTAAGCGAGCTACGACTCATTCGACAACTCCTATTCGCTTGTTGGGGACAGAAAACGGCGGGTCTTCTCGAAGCGACTATCGAGCAGGAAAGGCCGTCACACTCAACCTGCCCATGTCGGCTCGGAGGTAAACGGGGCAAGATGTCCGGTTACCTCGCCAATATGATAACCAATATCCAAGCGGATGCGAGCGTTCGAGCCAGAATCCCAGGACTTTTTCGAGGCGTGTCCTACGTCGCCAAGGAGCCTGAGTTTATAACAGGAGGAGCCAATTCCCGAGATCCCCGTCTGCGGAGGTATCAGATTGTGTCAGACAAGATTACCGTTCACGTCAATCTCAGCGAGCGCAGTTATGATATCGAGATCGGCTCGGGCAATCTGGTCGATGCGGGTTCACGCGTCCGTGGTTTGACCGAATTGACCCACGCAGTGGTGATCACAGACACAAATGTGGAAGATCTGCACGGAACGAAGTGCGCTGAGAGCTTGGCCGAAACCGGCGCTGAAGTGGATTTGATCGTTGTCGAGGCGGGCGAGGCCAGCAAATCAGTTGACATGGCGAACCAGCTCTGGCAGCAAATCCTCGAGCATGGTGCGGACCGCAAATCGGTGATCGTTGCAGCCGGGGGTGGCGTTGTAGGCGACTTGGCTGGATTCATCGCAGCAACGTTCGCGCGAGGTGTTTCGTTCGTGCAGATTCCGACAACGCTTCTCGCGCAGGTGGACAGCAGTGTGGGCGGGAAAGTGGGAGTCAATCTTCCTGGCGCGAAGAACATGGTCGGCGCGTTCTGGCAGCCACTTGGAGTGTTAATCGACACCGACGTGCTGAACACATTGCCCGTTCGAGAATATCGATCTGGCTTGGCCGAGGTGGTCAAGTATGGCGTGATTCTGGACGCCGAGTTCTTCGATTATTTGGAACAGCACGTCGACGGTCTGAACGAACGGCAGGCGGATGTGTTGCGGTATATCATCGCTCGCTCGTGTCAGTTGAAGGCGGACGTGGTGGAAAATGACGAACGCGAAACAACGGGCCTGCGAGCCGTCCTAAACTACGGACACACATTCGGCCATGCGATCGAAGCTGAGGCGGGCTACGGTCAGTATTTGCATGGGGAAGCCGTGTCGATCGGTATGCTATGTGCCTCGCGTCTTGCGGAAAGGCTTGGACGCGTAGACAGTGAATTGACGCGGCGCCAGCACGAACTGCTGTCGGCCCTGGGCTTGCCTGTGGACATGCCCGACCTGGACCGTGGCGTTTTGGTGGACGCCATGCAACGCGATAAGAAAGTGGCACACGGGCGGTTGCGATTCGTGCTGCCTACCAGGATGGGACACGTGGAGTTGGTATCGGATGTGCCGGAAGAAGACGTTCAAGCAGCATTGGGGTAGCCGCGTTACGGCTTGTCGGGCGACTGGAAGGCAACGCGACGGCTTGAGTATCGGTTCACATTAGACTTGACCTCCCAAGAAGACGTAACTGGCAAGACGCGAAAGAAGAATCTGTATTCGAAGAAGAGAGAGTTGCTATGGTCCATCAAGATCGCTTCACCGTTGAGACACGCGGACACGGGGATATGAATGATATCACCGGCGAGGTGTCCGAGATCGTCGGCCGCAGCGGAATTCAAGCGGGGATCGTGCACGTGTTCAATGTTGGCAGTACGGCCACCGTGGGGACAATTGAATTTGAACCCGGCCTGAAACGCGACCTGCCAGAGATCCTCGATCGGCTCATGCCGCCCAGCCGCGACTATGGTCACGAACAAGCTTGGCACGATGGCAATGGGCATTCGCACCTGCAAGCGACCACGATGGGCCCCGCCCTTTCCGTGCCCGTTGCCGACGGACGACCAGTACTGGGAACGTGGCAACAGATCTTCCATTTGGATTGTGACGTCAAGGCGCGCCGTCGAGAAATCGTGGTGACCGTGATTGGCGAGTAGCCGCAAAAGTGACTCGCTCGATTTTCTTGCGGACCATCGGTCGCCTGCTAGCGGTAGCGTCAAAGTCCGCAACGACCGTCACGACAAGATCTTGCGTCACAGTCTGACCGACGAGCCTTCGATCGGCGCGAAAAAGTCCCGCCTCCCGGTTGCCTGCCGGCGCATCTCCGAGAGAATTCCGCTGATGGAAACGGGGGACCGTACTCTCGGGCTGCAAAGGAGACGCCGAATGAGTAGTCGATTGGTAGTTGGTGCAATCCTCACGATGGTTTGCGTTTCATTCGCCAGGGCAGGCGATCCTGTTGTTCGACAACCGATCATCGTGTCGGCGCCAACTGTGTGGCCATCCCGCCCAGTTGCCGCCGATCGACCACCTGTGCTGATAATGGACCCGCCACCGCGCGCGGTTGGTGCGAACACGGGGCGAATCTACACGCCTCTGCCGCATCCAGGTTACGCGCCAACGGTGACTTACAAGCCGCTGGTTCCAATGATGGCGGTTCCGCAACAGTATTACTTCGGACGCGGTATCATCGGTCAGCCGAAGCTCTACGTGCCCGGCCAGCCAATCCGCAACGTCTTGAGATACTTGAGCCTATAGCGATTTTTGGCTTCGCTCTTATCAATTCCGAAGTACCTGGGTCGACCCGGAGGGGCGAAGGTCCTGCCGAGCCGCATACTCCACGCCGGTCCGGCAGGGACCTCGCCCTCCCGAGTTCTCGCGACGAACGGACACACCGCTGGGGGGTGAAGAGACCTCGGTCACGTCAAGAACCAAGTCCAATCGTGGATTGGCCCAAATTCCAATCGAATCGTTGCCTGGCAGGAGGACTTCCTGATCCATCTCGATGGACGTAGCCGTCTGGACAAGACGTTTGGTCGGCTCCGAAACCAGTTCGTACCCTGGCAACTCGTCGATGCGAATGGGTTCGGACAACGGCAGACCGGCGTGACGAAAGGCCAATTCGATAAGTTCCGTACAGTACAGCCGATCGTTGTTGAGCTGGAAATCCTCATCGAAGTCCGTCTTGCTCTGGTGTGCCTGACGACAATAGGCGATGGCGACTGGCACGTGACTCTGATGCTCGGGGCGCAACCGCTTGACGGCGACCTTCCAGATGCGCCGGTCGGCAACGAAGTCGTCAAACGGTATCCGTCGAGGCCCGCCAACGACAGTATCGTAGACCACGAGTCCGTCGTTTTCGCGAGACACCAGCGCGACATGTGAAAACTTGCTGTCCGCTAGTTCTGTGCAGATTCTCGAGAAATTCACCAGCCCCATCAGAATGCGGCTTTCACCTTGGACAAACAGGATATCGCCGCTCTGCAGATTCTCGGCGCCCCAGTTTCGCCACAGGCTCTGATTGTTGCCCCAGAAGAAACGCTGGTTCGCGTCCGGAAATGGATCAACGTCGCTCCAATTGAGGCGACCAGTTGTGTGACAGCCCGACAGCAGCAATAGCACGGGAACAAGTACGGCTGCCATGCCCTGACGATTTCGACCGATGTGAGCGACCTGCATGTCGACGTCTTCGGCGAGATGTTGAAGAAACAACCGTGTCACTGCTCGCCGGACGCGGCACAGTGGACCTGCAGTTCCGATGGCGTACAGTAGCCGAATTTGGGGTCGCCGGGAAAGACGAAAAACGGCCTGCCGGATGATGGCGTGTTGTCGCTTGCGCATGGCAAAGCCGTGTAGCGTTCCGTCGCCACACGGCTTCGCGAAAGACTATGCCTGAATACTACGCTTAGCTAGCGTCGTCGTCGTCATCCAGGATCAGAGGAATCGCAACAGCTGCTGCCACGACACCGCCCAGAAACCACGGATTGGACAGCAATCCGCCGCCCATTCCACCGCGTACGACAGTGTCGCCGTTCACAATCAGTGCGTCCGTTGGCGCCGATGGCGGGGCAGTGCCTGGTGCCCACAACCGATACGCCGCTCCGCCTTGTTGAGTCACCACTTGGAAAAGGCCGCCTCCCAGCCCCTCGAATGCAAAACGACCAGATGTATTGGTCTTGGTCACTGCCACGGCTTTTCCCTGCTGAACAACCGCGACAGGAACACCGGTGACTGGTATGCCTTGTGTGTCGAGCACTTGCCCTTCCAGAAGCCCATTCTCTTGCAATGCGATATCACTGATAGCAGTGGACGAACGGGCGAGTGGTTGCCCGTTATCTGCGGGTCCGCTTCCAAAGGCTAGTTGAGGAACGAGCATCCCGAATGACGCCAAGACTACTAGTCCGCCGCGGGCGATTCGCATTGGTCTCATAACGACTGACCTCTTTGGGTAGATGAGAATAGTGACTCTCCGGCGGCAGGTGTAACAACGTCTTTCCCAACACAGCCGCCAGCCGGATTCCAACAGAGAAGTTGACTTGCAGCTCGTTGATGAGCCGCACCGTCACCCATGATCGGCCATCGCTCGGAGATTCTTCATGCTTTTATCAGAAAAATCGAAAGAATCGTTGCAATCGTCATATCTTGACACGCAAGATAGGCGCAAAGAAAAATGCCGATCAGCCTCTCCGGTCCGTACCGGTGAGACTGATCGGCGTTATGTATCCCGTTTGTACGCCTTCGGACTAGCTGGCGTCGTCGTCATCCGAAGCGGCGATGATGACCGCCGTCACGATACCGATCACAGCCGCCCAACCGATGACGGTGCCTAGGTTGCCATTACCAAGATTGGCCCGGCTTACATCCTGCCCGGATACCATCAGCACACCGGTGTTGGCCGAGGGCGGTGCCGCTTGGCTTGTCCAAGCACGGACGAGTGCCGAGGTTTGGCCGTCGGACAAGGCATAGACACCCCCCTTGTCGACTTGGAGAGCGAAAAAGCCTTTCTCATTGGTCACGCCGCGAGTCACGACCTCACCGCCAGAGGCAAGTGTCATTTGCGCCTTTGCCTTGGGAGCTCCCGCGCTATCAACCAGTTGGCCCTGCAATAGGTTGTCTTGGGTCAAGGAAACGTCTACCACCGCCATCTGCTGGCCTGCAGTTGGCTGCACATCTGCCGCGGAGGCGATTCTGACTTGGGGCACGACCAAACCGATCGCAGCCAGCCACAGCATCGACTTACTCAGTGTTCTCATTTTGGGTCACCACCTTACTGGGATTGAAATTGAGCGTAACTGCCGGCCGACGATGCCACCGACTGTACGCACGTTTACAACTTAAGACCATCTTCCTCTGCGCACGCAAGCACCGCTTGGAAGAAGCATCGACTACATGGTTACATAGTCTTGAATCGGCTGTGGCTGGCTGGGTGCTTAAAAAAAACGTCCGGCGGGCAGTGGTTTTGGGGGATTACCCCGACTGTAACGAATCACTCTGCCAACCCCTCACATCGTCTGGTAGGTTCCCATTAGGATCGAGCGGTAATGGACCAGGTTCCCGGATGACTTCCAGGTCCGATCGCTGCCTCGCTTCGTCCAGGTAGGCCGCCGAGCATTCGACTTCGGCCACGTCCAGAGTGTTACGGATCCACATCAGTTTGGCGTTCGGCGGGTCTGTGAGACCGATCAACGGCATTGTGACGTCCAGGATCTCGCGATCCGTTTGGTAGTCAAGTGGCATCATCGCGCCCACCGCGTGTCCGCCGGTGTAGCAGTTCAGCCGAGTGATAGCAACATTGCACTGCTGCAACACTCGACTTCGGCAAAACTCGGCCAGACCCACTCCTGTCGCGTTACCATGCGTTTCTTCCGTCAAACTGCGAATCACCAGGTTTTGGATCTTGGGATACTCGTCCGGTCCCGGCTTGTGACAACCGAATTTCCGCCCCACGACGTTCGTGTCCATACCTGTGCCACTGATGTTCTTGCCAATCTGGTCAATCAGCAGGATATGCCCCGAATCGAATGGCAGTCGAGGCATCCACTGTTTGGCAAGTTGTAGGAGTTCCTTCTCCTGCTGTTCAAACTCGCTGGGTCTGACGGCTTCGATCTTGGCCGTTTCATCGTATCCGTTTTCCACAACCGCCACGCCGGCTAGGATCTTGCACTTCGCAAGCACTTCCTGAGCGACGCTGCGAACTATCTGCGCGAAACTGTAATCCTTGATCGCTCGATGGTAGATCTTGGCACCTTCGTGTTTGCCTAGTCCGATCAACATCATCTTCATCAGGCCACTTTCGATGTCGCCAACGAAATTCGTGTGTGGCTTAACGCGGCCGCATACCACCACGTGATCGGCCTCGTAAGCGTGGCCATCGAAATGCACAGGAAATCCTTCCGCAGCCTGGCAGACGATCGCGGTTTCCATGCTGGAACGGATAGGACATCCGCAAGCCTGTTCGGTGACCCCCAGCGTTTCCAGCATGTCCCACTGCCCCTCGGCCGTCCCACCCCCGTGGCTACCCATGGCGGGCACGATGAACGGCTGGGCCCCAAGTTGTATCAAGTGGTCGACGATCGCCTTGATGATCACCGGTATGTTCGCGATACCTCGACTGCCGACGGTGATAGCAACCGTTTGGTTCGACTGCACTTCGTCACCTAACGAGAGCCGCGAAAGCTGAGATTCCACCTCGCTGGGTATGTCCTCGACCCGAGGCGTCGGAAACGATTGGCGAACGCGAAAAATGTGGGGGTAATCTGACATAGCTAGCACCGGTCGATCTAGGCCCAAAGGCCAATTGCGCCTAGAATTCGCGACGTATATCCGTCACGATTCCGGGCGTTGTCAAAATAGGGAACAGAGACATGGCCTCCCGCAGACGCGAAGACAGACTCTCCAGAAAGAACGCCAGACGCGGCCGCAGGAAACGGCGTTGGCCAATTGCGGTCGTCGTTTTGGGGCTGGGTGCCATACTGGTATGGTTGGCTCCAGTAATCGTTGCTCACACCGCGTTGAAACAGAAGATTGTATCCGCGGCTTTATCGGATTTCGAGGGGAGCGTTACGATCGGGACGGCATCGTTGGGGTGGCTCTCGCCCCTGTCGGCTCACGATATCGCTGCGTTCGACGGCGAGGGACAGCCGCTGGCCAAGGTCAAGTCGTTGCGCAGCGAAAAGTCGCTGCTGGGGTTGTTGTCCGACAAGAATCGTCCGGGCGTCTTTCATATCGACCAACCCTCAGTCCAACTAGCGTTGCGCGAAGATGGCAACAATTGGGAAGACGCACTCGCATCGTATATGGATCGCGAATCTGACGGCTCGCTTGAAGAGTTCGAACTGCAGATCGTCGGTGGCGTCGTGGAGGTCCGCAACGACGCACTTGGCGGGCAGTGGCGTGTCGAGGATTTGAACGCCGACATGACCTTTTCAGACGACTCGCCGGAGCAGATCCTTGCACGCGTCACCGCAAATGTTGCGGCCAATGGCGCTGCCCCCGGAAAAGTGTCGGCCGATCTCCTCTGGAACACAAGCGAATCGTCCGAGCAGTCTTCGGGCGAGGGCCAATTGGCCGTTCGGATCGAATCTCTGCAGTTGGAGCCGCTGGCCAAAGTGGCGAGTCGTTGGATTGGTGATCTTGAACTCCAGGGGGCTTTGACGTGCGACACGTTCTATCAGTGGGACGGAGCAGGCGAGAGAAAACGGATTCAGATAGACCGCCTGGAGGGCCACGACATTGTAGCACGCGCATCTGGGTGGCCAAACGAGGACCGGCTACAGACGGCTCGCTTGAACTGTCGCGGTCAGTTTGAAACAGATACCAGTCGATGGCGAGTCAGCGGACTGACGCTCGATGCAGACTTCGGTAGCCTTCGGGCCAGTGGCTCCGTTCCGGCCGATAGCGTGACTTCGGGCAGAATCTGGTCAGACATGCTGAGCGTATTGCAGAAGGAAGAAGTGCAGGTCACCGGCGAGGTGGATGCTGCAAGGTTGGCTCGAATGCTGCCCTCCACCTTGAACATCCGCGCCGATACGCAGATCGAATCAGGCAAACTCGAGCTGTCGCTGGCCAGCAAGTCAGTCGAGAACCCAAACTTCACGGCGACTCTGAAAGCGAAGGACCTATCCGCCCTCACCAACGGCCGCAGAATCGCATGGGAGCCGGTTGTACTGACTGCCGATTTCCGGCAGACGAAAGATGGGCCAGTCATCGATCAACTCATGTGCAGTTCGAACTTCTTGAATATCAGAGGGAAAGGCACGTTCGCTCAGGGCTCGGCCACTGTTGACGGGCATCTGGGAAAGATGGCTGAAGATCTCGGGCAACTGATCGACCTAGGCCACCTCCAACTTGCGGGTCGCCTGAACGGGGAAGTCGAGTGGCGCTGCGATGACAATCAGCAGTTTGCGGCCGATGGTCGAATAACACTGGCCGAGTTCAAGTTGGCTGCCGCCGGTAACCCGTCGTGGGAGGAGCGGCAACTGATCGTTGATGTGGCCGCGACGGCTGTCGCTGAAGGAGGCGAGGTATCCAAGGTCAAGACAGCATCACTGACACTGCAGTCCGGCAGCGACCGCTTCCTGGCCGAATTGACACGACCGATCGAAAATCCAAGCAAACAGACCGCATGGCCGATTCGGCTGGCCGCAGGCGGGCAACTCGCATCGTGGATTCCTCGATTGCAGCCGCTGTTTACGCTCGCCGATTGGAAAATCGAAGGCGCGGTCAACGTAGATGCCACGGCTACGCTTGCCGCTGACAAAATCGAGGCGGATTCGCTCAACGTCCGCGTCGATCAACTGCACGCCCGAAGCGACACTTGGGCCATCGACGAACCGCGTGTTCAATTAGAAACCAAAGGCACATGGGACCAGTCCAAAGGGCAACTACTAGCCAAAGACACCACGATGACCAGTTCCACCGTGGCGTTTCGCGCGGATCAGTTGGTGCTGCAATTCTCGGACAAGACGCCGGCCATTGACGGCTCGCTCGTTTATCGAGCCGACTTGGAGCGCATCAGCCGTCTGCTGAGCCAGCCCGGGCAACCCGCCAATCAGCAATTGAGCGGATCGGCCACGGGAACCGTCCGCGCATCGCATCAGGGAGACGCAACGCAAGTGGAATGGGCAGCGGACGTGAAAGACCTCGTTTACGTCACCAGAGAGACGAAAACAGCAGCGTACGGCGTGATGCCCGTGTCGCGAACGCCCGACTGGCAAGAAGTCTGGCGCGAGCCAACATTGAAACTGGCAGCCACCAGCCGCTACGACCGCGACCACGATCGCTTGACTGTAGGCTCCTGCACGGGCACGTCAGATACACTTCACGTGTCGGCTAAGGGAACAATCGATTCGCTCAGCACCGAACGAGTTGCAGATCTCTCGGGACAGATCGACTACGATTTGGCCAATGTGACCAAGAAGTTGGGCGATTGCTTGGGACCGAATGTCCAGCTTGCCGGCCGCGACAAGGCGGAATTCAAGTTGAAAGGGCCGTTGGTACGACCGGGGGCATCAAGCGCCGCGGAAGCGGCCCCACGTGCGTCCGTGCCCGATGGCACTACCTCGCGACCCTTGGTTTCGCCCCAGTTGACCGCAAGCGCGAACTTTGGATGGCAGGCCGCAAACATCCACGGACTTCATGTCGGCGAAGGTGAGTTGGTCGCAAGGTTGACCGGTGGGTTTGTGCAATTCGAGCCGTTGGATGTCTCGGCAAGCGAAGGGCGATTCAAGCTCTCGCCGTGGATCGACCTGAACTCAGCCTCTGCGCCGCTGTACGTCAAAAAGGGTCCGTTGGTGGAGAATGTGCGAATATCGCCGGAAATGTGCAACACGTGGCTCAAATATGTGACGCCACTTCTGGCCGAGGCCACTCGAGCCGAAGGCACGTTTTCCACATCGCTGGACGGTGCCGAAGTGCCATTGGCCGATCCACGGCGAAGCGAAGTCCATGGTGAACTGGAATTACACGCGGCACAGATCGGTCCTGGACCGTTGGCTCAACGTTACGTGAGCATCGCCGAGCAGGTGAAAGCGGCGGTCGAGGGGCGGCTACCAAGTGGCGGATCGCAGAACTCGCAACTGAACATATCGCCACAGAAGATCAGATTCGACGTGAAGGACGGACGCGTCTACCACCAGAACTTCACAGTGACAGTCGGAGACGTCGTGATCCGCACAAGCGGTTCGGTCGGCTTCGACCAATCTTTAGCGCTGTTGACTGAAGTCCCAATCCGTGACAATTGGGTCGCGGGCAAGCCTTATTTGCAGACATTGAAGGGGACAACCCTGAAGATTCCCGTTCGCGGTACTATGTCGAAACCTGACATCGACAGCCGAGCGTTGCGTGATATAGGGCGAAACATGATCGGCGGCGCAGCGGGCCGGCTGTTGGAAGAGGGCCTAAACCGCGGGCTTGAAGGATTGCTCCGTCCGCCGCGGTAGAACCTTGCGGGCGCAGTTGTGGTGCCGGAACTTCGGTCGCATATTGCAGACGTCCTGCGTGCGCATAGTGGATTCGAGTAGGAAACGGTTTGCGCAGCCACGGCACGCATTTGCGACCTCGGTCCGGCCTACGTGAATAATCCAAGTCAGAACCTTGCGGACCCAGGAACGCGTCTGGAGAACGCCCGTGAGTTTTTGGAAGGACGCGTAGCCGGATTCGTGAGAATTCGGTCCGTTAGCTGCTCAAACGACGGAAGTCTCACGACTTCCGCTACGGATTCATTCCTGCGTCCGAACCTTGCCGACGACGCGTGCAGCGGGTAGACTGGACGACTCACACAACACGGCGGCCCACGGGCTGCAGCGAACATCAAAGACGGAAGTGCTTGGCGGGCTGGTGCCCCCCGCGGTCTTCAAAATCGTTGAGCCGTAGGTTAAGCCTGCGGTTGGTGGGTTCGATTCCCATGCACTTCCGCTTTTCTTCTCTTGGTAATCAGGTCACTCTTTCGTCCGAATCATCCAACTTCTCGCCCTCCTTCCATAGACGTGCCACCTGCGATTTTTTCGCATTCACGACCAGAAAGGGGTAGTCTAGGAATGCTAGCAGGGTTGCATAGCGAGAAGATGTTGGTACACTTATGATTAGGATTAATAGCCGATTTCTGAGTTGTCTTCTCACTCGCTTAACAACGTTGCGTTAAATTGGGACTCATTGAACCTGCGTTATTCTCCTTGAGTTCGTCTTTGACCGGCAACCTCGGGGCTTGGTGAATTACGGAGAGTTCACTGTTCATGGATACTCTCGGGCGGGCCGATGTGGCGAAAAGCGGCGATTGTTGTTGTCGATCGTCACGCGTGGTCCTCCAACATGGAACGGACGGGAGAAGTTGGCGGCTGGCTATGGACTGGACGAGCAGCCGAGAACGCGAACGTAAGTTCCACGATGGATGGAAAACGCAGCCTCTATCGGCCTGCTAAGGGCAGTTCTGGGCGGGATTCCGATAGGATGTGTAATGATGACGGATTTGTCACTTAAGGAGACGGTAACGCAGGCCGAGTCTGCGCTTACCAAAAGCCCGGTATTTGCGCTACGGGGACTGCATGTAGTACAGTCCGATGGACAATTGCTCATATCGGGCCGAGTAAGGACGTTTTATCATAAGCAACTTGCCCAAGAGGCGGTTCGGCACGTTGCTAACGGATTTCGATTGGTGAACTCGGTGGAGGTCGTGTGATCGGCTACAATCAACTCACTCGTTGATCTTTCCAGAACCCCGGCCCTGCAGAAAGCCGGGGTTCTTTTTTCTTCTTCAATCCAATCTCCGCTAGCGATCCCTATCGGGAGCCAGGTGCCGCAGTCTGGACAAGAGCACATCCTCACCTACTCGCACATCCAACGAAATTGTCAATGCGCAAAGTGGATACGAATCAAGCTTCGATCGGTTGATCTTCACCAAATCCTTGTGCGTGCAGAGGACTGCCGTCACGTTGTCCAGTCCGCTGGCCCAGTCGACCAAACCGGCAACATCGTCTTCGGCAAACGGATGATGGTCGGGGAACTCGCGGAAGTCCACGATATCGCATCCGCACTCTTCAATCGTATGTCGAAAACCGGCGGGATTCCCGATCGCACAAAAGGCTGCCACGCGCGCGCCGGACAGTGTTTCGATCGCGGATGACTCTTCGGTCGCCGATAATAGAGCGGTTGGACGGTGCACTAGCTCCAGCCAGGCTGCGCGAGGTGCGAGTTGCTGGAGACGTGTGCGAATTGCCTGGCGCTGATCTGGAGAAATCGCATCGGCCCGAGAAAGCGCCACGATGTCGGCTCGCGACAGAGCGGACATCGGCTCCCGGAGAGTGCCTCGCGGAAACACGTGTCCGAAGCCAAACGGCTCGAGCGCGTCGATTAGCACGATATCCAAGTCACGGTGTATTCGACGATGCTGAAAGGCATCGTCTAGTAACACGAGCCCGCAATCATGTTCGTCAATCGCTTGTTGGGCCGCTGTAACCCGATAGGGGTTCTGAAGGTGCGGCACCTCGGGCAATTGCTGGGCGAGTTCAAGCGCCTCGTCATTCTGCGATCCTGGCTTTGCCCCATAGCCGCGACTGATGATTGCGACCTTAACGCCGTGTTCGCCGAACCAACGGGCCAGCCACGCGACCATGGGCGTCTTGCCTGTGCCGCCCATCGTCAGATTGCCAACGCTGACCACGGGCACGCTAACGCGGTGCGTCTTTGAAATGCGCAGATTGTAGGATGCGTTCCTTGCGCGGACAACAAGCGAGTAGGGGACTTCGCAAACGGCGAGCATTCCTCGCGTCAGCGCCGCCAATAGGCCGCGGCGCCGTCCGCTGACAAGATCGCGAAAGCTGGAAGGACTGAGCAATCCAGTCGCCTCACATTCTTGCGCAAATCGCCTCGGCCATCTCCTGGGTACCGACAGCCGTTGGGTCGTCTCGATTCGGCTTCAGGTCGTACGTTACGTCCTTGCCTTCTTCGATCACCGCTGCCACGGCGTTTTCCAATCGGTCGCCAGCCTCTCGTTCGCCCAAATGGCGAAGCATCAACATGCCGGACAGAATCACGGCCGTTGGATTCACTTTGTTCATGCCCTTGTACTTCGGGGCGCTTCCGTGAGTCGCTTCGAACACCGCCCCTTCCGGCCCGACATTCATCCCGGGCGCCACGCCCAAGCCGCCGACCAAACCGGCCCCCAAGTCGCTGACAATATCGCCGTACAGATTGGGCAAGACCAGCACGTCATACAGTTCGGGCTTCTGCGTGAGCTGCATGCACATGTTGTCGACGATGCGGTCTTCGAATTCGATATCCGGATAGTCCTCGGCGACCTTTCTTGCCGTGGCCAAGAACAAGCCGTCGGAATACTTCATGATGTTGGCTTTGTGGACGGCGGTAACCTTCTTGCGGTTGTTGTCGCGTGCGTAGTCAAGAGCACACTTCACAATCCGCTCGGTACCGGAAACGCTGATCGGTTTGATCGAAACGCCGGTTTCGGCGCCGACCGTCTTGATCTTTCGGTCCGACGGCAAGCCGTTGATGAAATCGATGAGCTTGTCGGTTTCCTCGTTGCCAGCCTCGAATTCGACTCCCGCGTAGAGATCCTCGGTGTTTTCACGGACAATCACGATGTCCACGCCCAACTCGCTAAAGAAGCTACGTACCCCCTTGTAGTGTTTGCAGGGACGGATGCAGGCGAATAGGCCTAGCTCCTGTCTCAAGTAGACATTGATGCTGCGAAACCCCTTGCCGACGGGGGTGGTGATGGGAGCCTTCAACGCACATTTAGTCCGTCGAATGCTCTCCATGACACTGCCCGGTATCGGCGTGCCGGTGCGTTCCATCACGTCAATTCCGGCTTCCTGTACGTCCCAATTGATCTCGACGCCAGTTGCGTCGATGCACTTCTTTGCGGCTTCAGCCAATTCCGGACCGACACCATCGCCTGTGATCAGTGTTACTTCGTACGCCATGTGGGCAGGACTCCCAAGTTGTTGCGTGTCGCTCCACGCGTTGCGGTTGTGAATGTCCAAACGGGTAGCGGTATTATCTACAGACACGCACGCCTATCAAGGTGGCTGCCTGCACAGCTTTGCCTTGGCGGAGCATCCTGCGTCCGTGCAGAACCCACGCTAATCGTGGCGACCGCGCACGTGCATGATGGCTCGGAAGACCATCAGGAAAAGGCCGCTGCCAAACAGGCCTACCAGAAGGCCGGCAAAACCGCCCACCAGGGCTCCTGGGATTCGTTCCGAAACGACAAGAGCACCGACCACCGCCCCAAGGATCACGCAGATTAGGATCACAATTCCTTGGATGACATTGTCTTTAAGGCGGACATTCGCACCGGTGACCGTGTCGCTGACAACGTTATATGTCTGCCGACCCGTTATCCCGTCCGTCGGCTGATCCTCAGCCTGTCTGTCTTCCTCAGTACCGCTCATTGCTCCACCTTGATGAAACACCACAAAAAAAATAACCTACACGACTGCAAAGCTGAAGTGTTAACACCCGCCGTGTACACGTACTCGTCTCCCTTGCTGGAACGATCCAGGGAGGCGAATAGGGAGCCATTCTATCCCATGAATGACAAAGAAACCACAAATCCAGTAGATAATCCCCCGAGCGACGATTCGGCGATTGACGATGGGTTTTCGCTGGACGAGTTGGTCGCTCGGACCGAAGAGCAATTCGAACAGCAATTCGGGAGGCCCCCAACGTGGATTTCGGCAGCACCCGGCCGCGTGAACCTGATCGGCGAGCACACGGACTACAACGATGGCTTTGTGTTGCCCATGGCCATTGATCGCTACGTCGTCATGGCCGCTGCCTCATCGGCTGAAAGCGATCCGGCGCGTCCCATTCGCGTATTCACTGCCGAGGGTGAACAAACCGAGCGCCTGTCGCCCGATATCAAGGATCCTGCCGAGGTGGCTCCGTGGGCCAGGTACGTGCTTGGCGTGATGGTGGGGTGCAGTGACCGCGGTATGGACGGAGGTCCTCTGGATATCGTCATCGAATCAACCGTCCCGCTGGGTGGCGGTTTGTCTAGCAGTGCCGCGCTGGAGGTGGCCACTGCAACGTTGTTGGAAGCCGCCGCTGGCCAGACGATGGACGCCGTGGATAAGGCGCTGCTGTGCCAGAAGGCCGAGCACGAGTATGCGGGTATGCCCTGCGGCATCATGGATCAATTCATGTCCGTGATGGGGCGTCGCAACCACTTGATGCTACTTGACTGCCGTTCCCGCGAGGTCAAGTTGGTCCCGATGGTCAACGAGGACATCACGGTCCTGATCATCAACACGAACGTCAAACACGAGCTGACCGGCGGCGAGTATGCCGAACGTCGCAGTCAGTGCGAGGTGGCGGCAGAGAAGATGGGCGTCGCATCGCTGCGCGACGCATCGTTCGATCTATTGGGCCAAAGCAACGAAGCCTTGGAGCCCGTCTTTCAGCGCCGAGCCCGGCACGTGATCGGTGAGATCGAGCGCACCGCCGAGGCGGCGGCGTGCATCGAAGCCGGAGATTGGACGCGCGTCGGCCAATTGATGTACGCCAGCCACGACTCACTACGAGATGACTATGAAGTCAGCTGCGACGAGTTGGATTTGCTCGTCGAACTGGCAAAGAAGCAAGGCAAATCGGGAGCGGTCATCGGTTCAAGGATGACGGGCGGCGGTTTTGGGGGTTGTACGGTCAGCCTAGTACGAAGCACGGAAGTCGAATCCGTCGCCAAGTCGATTCGCGCCGAGTACAAACAGCGTACGGGCATCGAGCCCTCGATCTTCACAACACGGCCGGCGCAGGGTGCTCACATCATCACCGGGTGACTCGGGCAGGCGTGATCGTTCGATTTCGGGCGGGCTGCAGGTCGCCCTGGGTCGCATGACTCCCGTTTCTCGGGTTTCGCCCACAGTCTTCACGTGTGGGGCTGCGGAGATTACGATAGGTGGCAATGCCGACTCCGAATAGCCCGACAGATGATCGGTGTCGATAGAGGCCCCCATGCCTACGGACCGACTCGATAGCTGGGGCGTGTATGGTCCTTCACCTTTGACTGGGAGGGTCGCGATGCGCAGGCGTGCCACAAAAAGGCGAGTCTCAAGACGAATCCCCGCAGGCCGACGACTACAACGTCAACTGGCCATGGAGCAACTGGAACCGCGGCTCGTTCTGAATGGAACGGCTCCGGCCTGGGGGGCGGACATCGATTGGTCCGATGGTTCGTGGGGCGTGAAGATCACTGACGGTGGCAGCCCCGGGTCCAGCGCCGTCATCGTAACATTGCCTGGCGGCGTGCAGGAAACGGGCAATGCACTGGAGGTGTATCATGCCATCGATGCCAACGACACGCCGCAGTTCTGGGTGTTCCTCACCGACGGATTCTGGCGGCAAACAAGCTACGAAGGAGCCTGGGGCACCTCGGGCCGGCTGTTCAGCTACTACAGTAGCGACGACAACGATCCGGAAAAGCACCGCGACAAGTCGCTCGCCAACCATTTCGAAGTCGTGGGAGTCGATGGCGGCGGCCAACTTCGGTTGAGCCTGGACTACGACAACGATTCCAGCGTGGGCGACCAGTTTGACATTCACGCGGACGTGACGCTCCTTCCGCCGGATCAATTCCATACCGTCACGGATGCCTCGATCACAGTAACCAACGTCAGCGGCCGCGATGTGGTTCCGGCCTGGCCCGGCCACAACGATTTGGCCGAGCAATGGGAACTTGTCGGTTTGTCATCGATGTACGTAGCGGACAACCTCTCGGCCGACCTTCCATCGTGGTACGACTCGCTCGATCCGACTCACACATATGTAGGGATTACTGATGACGGCACCGAGTACATGAACGATGGTTTCTCTGACAATGAACAGGTCACCGTCTACACGCACGATGTGAAACGTCTCGTGGTCGGCGATCAGGTCTTGGATCTCGCCCACGACGATGCGGACTGCCCTCACGTGCCCGTGCCGGGGTACGACGAGACGCATCTGGTTATGCTCGACCAGCCGGCTACCGACGTACGGTTGATCCACGCCTACGATCCCGCGATGAATCAGCGGCTGCAGGTGCTGGGAGCCTCCGGGCGGACTGACCAATTGGATGATCTAAAGTGGGCGGTCGCCTACGATCGCACCGATACAAATATGGTCGACGGCGACAACATCCAGGCGAGGCTGGGCATGGACGACTTCCTCGGTGCGTGGCCCGTAGACGCCTCGCAGACCGTCCAGGTCCGGGCGACTACCGGCGCGTTTCCTTTCAGTATGTCCGATGGCAAGTTCTCGTACGGCTCGCAACCAGTATTCTTGAACGTCATCGGCTACCAGCCGTTGGAGCCAACGCAACATGTCGGCGATGCCTTGCGGCTGGAACGTATTCAAGACGACCTGCGGCGTTGGCAGGACTATCAAGGTGGCGGCGACCCCGTGGCACTGCGAGTCTACGCACAGCCCGCAAACGACGACCCAATCCGAATGCCGCAAGAGTTCTACGACGGCGTGCGCCAATTGGGCTTCTGGATTATCCGCGACATCTTCGTTCCCGAGGACATTGGCAGCCCCGACGCCCTGGACCGCGCCCGCCAAGCCGTGGATGCCGTGCTGGATGAGGTTCAATCCGCGGGGGGGCTGGATCGGATCTTTGCCTGGGAAATCGGCAACGAGTTTCTGGGCGTGAACGACTACAACGCCCTATCGGATTATCTGGCAGCGGTGCGCGACTACCTGAAAGAGCGGCTGGATGAACCGGCTTTCGCCGGCGCATCCAATTGGGTGACTTGGGCGACTTACCCCGGCAAGGATCTTCTAAGAACAGACGGGAACCGCGTTTCCGTCGAGATGGACTACTACAGCATCAACGCCTATCCGTACGATCCGGAGCGGATCCGCGATCACCAGCCGGGCCCGGTGACCGGGACGTCTTACGAAGGCTATCTGACGGCTTTGGCCGAACAGGCGCAGCGCGAGTTTCCGGGCAAGCCCGTGATGATCACCGAATCCGGCCTTCCCGATGCCGCGGCCGCCGTGGCGGATGGTATCCAGAATCGTCTGCACTCGTGGTACTCGGAGTATCGCAAAGGCGGACTGAACGACCAACAGGTGGCCGAAGGTCTGGCAGACCTGTATTTCGCAGCCCGGCTGTCGGGCCAGATCGCCGGTTTGGGCTTCTTCGAATGGAACGACGAGTGGTGGAAGGCGGGCGATCCCAACCAACAGAACCACGCCGAGGAGTCGTTCGGTATCAGCCGCTTCGACACCGCAGTCGGCGGCGGATACGAACTTCGCTACAAGCTTCAGCAGCAGGTGGTCCAGGACGCGTTCCGGCTGGACTTCTACTCCGGTGCCGAGATCCTGACGGGCTTGGCCGCCGACACTACAACACTGCCCCTCGGCGGTTCGACCACTGTGCGAGCCACGCTGGATCCCAACGTACCGGGGCCGGTCGTGTTTCGCTGGGAGAGTAGCCGCGGCCGAGTCGTGGGCGATTCCGACACGGTGGAGTTCTACGTCGGCAACGTTGACCTCGGGCCCGCTACCGTAACATGCCTGGCCGTTGATGCCTTGGGCCGCGCGCATCGGGCAAGTGTCGCTATCGACATTCAATCTACCGGCGATCCGTTGATCGAGTTCTACACGCTGGGTCCCGTAGGCAGTGTGCCCCGCGTTTCGGGCCGCGTCGCTAACGTCGACTTGAATCAGTACAAGATCGCGCTGTACATCGAAACCAATCAGCAATACGTGCAGCCCTACGCCGACGCGCCCTTCGTTTTCCCGAACGTCGACGGCTACTGGTGGACACGGGCACATACGGGTGCGGTGGGCGAATTGATCGCCTGGGTGGTTCCAAAGGACTTCGACGTTGTTGGGCGACCATTGGGATCGCCACCCCAAGGAACGATCGCCGAGGCGAGACGGGCCACCACAGCCGTCAACGATAACGACAACGATTTGATAGATGACGGGTGGGAAACGGGCAAACTAGGTACGCTGAGCCAGGATCGTTACGACGATCTCGACGGTGACTTGGCGTACAACCTCGAAGAATACCTCGCAGGCCAAGCGGCACAGTTCGTCGGTGGTGGAAACCCCACTGTGATGGATAACGACATCGATATCGACGATTTGCCGGACAACTGGGAATACCGACTTCTGCGCACGCTGCAGTTTGGTGCCGGCAGCGATCCGGATGGCGATAGCCTGACGACTGCAGTCGAACTGTCGCTGGGAATCCACCCAGGCCGCACCGCGCCGGATCGCGACCAGGACAAATTGCCCGATCGCTGGGAGCAACGCAACTTTGCCAGCCTGTCGGCGCAGCCTCAAGACGATCCGAATAATGACGGGCTGACGAACCTGGATGCTTACGAACTCGCCTATCCGCCACACTCGCATTTTCACGCTGAAGGCTGCGATATTGTCAGAGACTCGAGTGGCGAGAAGACGGTATTTCGCGGCGTGAACGTGACCGGTCTGGAATACGGCTCCTTCTTCGCCTATCCCTACACAGGTGTATTGGGCACGGACTACTTCCAGCCCCGTGAGGCCGACTTTGTCGAGCTCCAGAATCACGGGTTCAACGTTGTTCGCGTGCCTTTTGAATGGGCACGCCTTGTCCCCGGTTGGAATCCTGGCGACCCGCTGCCTGTCGGATTACAGGCCGGTTATCTAGGCGTACTTGACGAGGTTGTCGAGATGGCGGGCGAGCATGGGCTGTACGTCATCCTGGACATGCACGATTTTCTCAAATACTGGTCGGGCGAATCGGAGGAGGAGGACGTCGACGGCAGCCCCGCTCACCAATACCTTCTCGATTACACTTGGCGTCTGCTGGCCGCACACTTTGCGGGGAACCCGACAGTGCTGGGCTACGATCTGATGAACGAACCGATCCATGAGTCCGTGGCGTCAGACTGGCATGTCATTTCGCAACGCCTCGTGGAAACGATCCGCCAGGAGGACCCTTATCATCTCGTCTTCGTCGAAGGCCCCAACTACTCGTTGGCCAGCAATTGGCCCGTGGAAAACGATGCGCCTTGGATCACCGACACGGTCGATCCGTCTCGCGTCGTGTATTCGCCGCACGTCTACTTTGATTATGCCAACGACTCCCAGTACGCCAGCCCTGGCGAGGATGTCGGACCGGCGGACCACTGGGAGTACTATGTGCGCGATCGGCTGTTGCCGGCGATCGACTGGTCGATGGAGTATGACGTTCCGATTTTCATTGGCGAGGTGGGGGTTCCCTCAACGTCCGCTTGGGTCGAGCTGGTTGATCACACATACCGCAACTTCTTCGATCCGTTGCACCTGTCCGTGGCCGCGTGGCACTACATCGATCCGGCCCGCAATTCTGCTGACCCGTTGAATCTAGCACGCCTGGCGGGAGCGGTACTACTTGACAAGCTGGCCGAATTTCCCGGCGGCACGTACTCGACGCCCGCCTTGCTCGATCCCGTACCGCACGATTCGCTGATTTACGACGACCAGAGGGTCAACCCATGGCACAAGACGGGGCAGAACGTGGGCTGGTGGGGTGACACAATCGTCGATCCATCGACGGCCACACCAAAGGTTGTGGGCGAGCACTCAATGATGGTCGAATTCAAGGAGCAGTGGGACGGCCTGAAATTCGTCCACGACTTTGGCCTGGATAGCAGCCGATTCGAAACGCTCCAGTTCTGTGTCCACCCGACCTCCGTCGATTTGGACTTCACCATCTTCACGACCGGGCCAAAACCGGAGAGTACGGAGTATCCGGCCTCGGTTGCGGCTCGTCATAGACTTGCCGAGTACCTCCAGGGAAATACGTGCGATGTGGCAGGGGATTGGCAACTTGTAGCGATCCCGTTGGTCGATATAGTGGATCCCAATGAGCCGGTGATCACAGGAATCGCATTCCAGGAAGACGGTTTTCCAGCGGACCCCGTCTTCTACCTGGATCAGGTCGCGTTGGTACCTGCTTTGACGGTGACGATCAACCAAGACGCGGCCCAGAGCGATCCGACCAGCGCCTCGCCGATCCGTTTCGATGTCGTCTTCAGTCAGCCGGTCGCCGATTTCACGGCTGATGACGTGACGGTTGGCAGCACGGCCTCGGGTGATTTGGCAGTCGCCGTCGCTCCCGTCGGCGCCGACGGTACGATGTACGATGTGACCGTGAGGGGTATGACCGGCAGCGGTACGGTCGTGGCGAGCATCGCTGCGGGAACGACGCATGACGCGGCCGGGAACCCGATTGGGGCGTCAACCAGCACGGACAACGAGGTCTCTTTCGCCTCCTGGCACAATCTCGCCTTGCCCTGCGACGTGAACAACAAGGACGGTGTGACGACACTAGACGTGCTGGCCATTATCGTATACATCAACGCACATCCGGGAGATACTTCACTACCCGCGCCACCGGAGGTACCACCGAACTACTATGACGTGAACCACGACGCTCTCGTCACAACGCTTGACGTATTGCGCGCGATCGATTGGATCAATAGATATGGGGCAGGATCAAGCGAGGGTGAAGCGTCCGAGGCGTCAATGATCGGCCTCGCCTTCTCGCCGACTTTGGCGTTTGGCCATTCGAGCCCTGCTTCGCACGACGCGACGGACCGGCCGTTCGCCGAGTCCTCGTCGACACCATCCGACTGGAAACCGACGCGATACGGCCACGTGCCTCTGGTCCTGCTGGACGAACGCCAGACGCGACGCGGCGTCTTCGGTCTGCTTGCTGGACAGTCCGACTCGTCAGTACGTCGGTTCGTGAACGAGTTCGATTGGGAAGAGCTTGGCGGCGAATCGACCGAACTAGATGCCGTGTTGCCCGAGATCGCGCCGGACGTGGCGAGGAGCTCGTGGCAGATCGGACAGCGAAGCGAATAAGTGTGACGCTGCACGTCAGGCATGTAAGAGGCTGACTATGGATCAAGCAGAAACGCACGTGGGGAAGCGATTTCAATTCAGTCCGCGGTTTCTGCTGGCGTGTACGCTGCTTGTCGGAGTCGCGTTTGGACTGTCGATTCCCTTTTTTGCTGCTCGGCGCGAGGCGGCGCGGTGCCAGGAGTGCTCGTCTAATCTGAAGCAAATCGCATTCTGCATCCACAATCACTACGCTTTCTTCAAACGCTATCCGAGAGCAATACGCAACGACTCGAACGGAAGACCGATGCACGGCTGGCATATCGCAATCCTGCGTTACATGGAGCAACGTCCGATCTACGACCAATATCGCTTCAAAGAGCCATGGGACAGCCAACACAATCTGACCCTCGCATATCGGACGATAAGCGATAACACGGGGAGACGTTTCATACCGGGAACGCCGGACTACTGCGTCTGCCCAAGCCATCGCCAGCACACCAAGACGCGCTTCACGAACTACACGGTGATTACCGGCCCAGGCACTTTGTTCCCATCGAATCGGCGAACTACCCACACTGACATCACCGATGGAACGGCCAATACTCTTGTTGCTGTCGAGATCGACCATCCCAATGTTCATTGGCTTCAGCCATGGACGTTGTCGATCGAAACGATGAGTTTCCGCGTTAATGACAGTTCGAAACCGAGCATCAGCAGCCAGCATCCCGGTGGTGCAAACGTCGCGTTCGTGGACGGCGAGGTCTACTTCATGAGCGAGGACATAGAACCCCAACAACTGCGAGCGTTGATCACGATCAGCGGAGGCGAAAACGTGACGCGCGACGAGTTGATCGACAAAGGGTTGTTGCGGGCCCCTTAGCGCGAGAGGATTCCGGCGTTCCCTCGCCTTCTGGGAGAGAGCCGGGGTGACGGTCTTTTGCCTGGGCTTTCACCCCTCACCCAGCCTCTCCCCTCAAGGGGAGAGGAGCTTTGAGGCGTCCTCGTCGGACATAATCGCCAGCGATCCGTTAGGACGGAACGGCGTTGCAGTGGGGACGATTACCAGAAGATCACGTACAGTGCCACCGTCAACAGCACGACTACGATGCCGCACGCTTTGGCACCCTTCGACGTCTGCATGTCCATTTCCTTGTTGACCGGCAATTCGACCGGCTTCTTCAATGGATTAACCAACGTCAGGATCGTCAGCACGGTGACAAGTATGCCAAAGCAAAGGGCCATGCGGTCGAGGAATGACCATTTGGCAACCAATGCGAGCACGCTGGGATTGGCTTCGCCGAAGATCTGCGGACTGAACTTGAACAAACCGTACAGGAGCGGATTGAGAACCAGACCAAGTGTCCCTGCGTAACGCGGGGCGCGGTGAACCAGAAGGCCAAACAGAAAGATGGCCAGAATGCCTGGCGAAATGAACCCTTGGAATTCCTGAATGAAAGTGAAGATCCCGCCAAAGGCCGGATGTCCAAGCATTGGGGCGATGATCATGGCAATCAACACGAACAGCACCACGCAGACGCGCCCAGCGGTCACGAGTTCGTATTGACTCGCATCCCTGCGCAGCTTGCGGTAGATGTCCATCGTGGCAATGGTTGACGCTGAGTTGAGCATCGACGCCAGCGAGCTGACGACCGCGCCGAAAATCGCCGCCAGCACGAACCCCTTGATACCTACACCGGCCGGCAGCAGCTTACGGATCAGCGTCGGGAAAGCGTTGTCGTAATCGTGTGCGACAAGCGTTTCATCAGCGAATTCGTCCTCAAACTTGTCGCTGGCTGCCTTAGTCACTTCCTCGCTATAGGCGGCCCATTGCGCTGGTGAGGCGTCCTCGGCAGGTGCCGTCCCAACGCTCACGCGGCCGTCGATTTGCTCGAGGTTGTAAGCGATAACCACCGCAGCTCCGTCGGGATGCAATTCAGCGAACACATCGTCGAATTTGTACAGTTGCGTCTTCTCGGGGTCGCCCCCGTTTGCCAGATTCTCGCTTATGTCCTCCATGATGTTCTTGTTGCGCGGATCGTCTGCATCCGGCGTCATTCCGTCTGGCAGGCTGCGATAGAATTCGGGCGAATACTCTGAGACGATAAGCGCGTTTCGATTCACTGCATCGTCTTTCAAATCTCCGTTGAACAGATTGAAAGCGAGGATGCCGGGAATCACGACGATGAAAGGGATGATCAATTTGAGAAACGCGGCAAATACAATTCCCTTCTGGCCCTGCGCCAGTGATTTCGAGCCCAATGTACGTTGCGTGATGTACTGGTTGAGCCCCCAATAGAAGAAGTTGGGTATCCAAAGCCCGATCATCAGAGCGGTCCAAGGGATCTCCTTGTCTTTGATGTCGCGCACCATGTGCGTCTTGCCGTCCGGAAGCGGTCCTTTGTTCAGCTCCCAGAATCGTTCGACAGCACCAGCATCTTGCAGACTCTCGGCTGTCACGTCCTGGTTGCGGGCCGTCGTGATCAACTCTTCAGGATCGGCATCCGCCAGAACACTCATGGCAAACCAAGCGATTACGATACCGCCGACGATCAGCGCGGAACCTTGAAGCAAATCGGCCCAGGCGCACGCCTTAAGCCCGCCGGCAAATACATACACCGCCGCCAGCGTTCCGATGATCCAGCAGCCAACCGTGATACTGCCCAGATCAAGACCGACCACAGTCACGCCTTGGAAGTTGCCGGTAATCACCTTCGCACCAGAGAAGATCACCGATGCGGTCGGTACTCCGACCAGGATGACCATCGTGCAGATAGCCATGAACGTCCTGGCGAATGCGTCGTAGCGGTATTCGAGAAACTCCGGAATGGTGTAGATGCCGCTACGGAGAAACGTCGGCAGGAATATGAATGCCACGAAGACAAGCGTAACCGCAGCCATCCATTCGTAGCTCGCGATGGCCATGCCAAGCCAGTCGGCCGCCTTGCCGCTCATCCCCACGAACTGCTCGGTCGAAATATTCGCGGCGATCAGCGAGAAGCCGATCAGCCACCACATCAGGCCTCGCCCAGCCAGAAAGTAGTCTTGAGCACCGTGCTCGCCGTGGGTCTTTTCGCCCCTACTCTTCCACAAACCAACGAAGATGACCGTGGCGATAAAGCCCACAAAGATGACAAAGTCGGGCCAGCCCATGCCGTTTCCTTTCCGATCCTACATGCGACAAAACGAAGCGGGGCGCAAAACAGACGGTCTCCCGCGTCAATGAGACTTGTCTTTGTTGACAGCGTCCCAGCGAAGACGGGTGAGTAGTATAACGCATCCCCCCACCCATTGGAAATCCTCGGTCCCCGTCTGGCCACACGCATCGACTCGTCCGAAGGCAGAAACCGGATTCCGCGATCAGAACCGGTTACCGCATTTCCCTTGCCGGATTGTTGAAGAAGAGACAGCCCGAACCTCGCCTTGCATGCTGCAAACGTTTTGGGGAATATAGGCAATGCTGCGTTATTTCCCCATCCGCAAACCCCGCACCCTGGTCGCAAGGTACTGGTTACAAAGGGCTTGGGTACTCGGTACCGAATACAAGCCCTCAGTGCGACCTTCCAACTCTCCGAGTAACAGATGACGTTTATGAGAATACAGCAAATACTCATCCTCGGGATCTCGTTGTTCTTGGCAGACAATGTAGGATTCGCCCAAGATGGCACGCCCGCGTCGCTGACTCTCGAGCAGCAATTGCTGAAAGAGGACGCGACGTCCTTGGCGCAGGCGGCAAGAGGCCAGGGCGATGTTACTCGTGGTGCGATCGCTTTCTTCACGCCGCATCTGGCTTGCATCAAATGCCACGACCCAGGCGGAAAGAAATCGCCGCTGGGCCCCGATTTGACGAAGCCCGACGACGACGTCACCGATCGGCACTATGTCGATTCTCTGCTGCAGCCGTCCCACGCGATCAAGAAGGGATACGAATCGGTTGTCGTGATCACGGATAGAGGCAAAACGCTGACCGGACTGCTGGAGGAGGAAGGCAAGGAGGCACTAGTGCTTCGCGATCCGGCGCAGGACGGGAAGCTGATCACGATTCCGAATGAGAAGATCGACGAGCGATTCCACGGGCGGGTGTCCGCCATGCCGACGGGGTTGGTTAACGGACTGGCTGGCCGCCAGCAGTTCTTGGACGTCGTACGGTATCTGTTGGAGATTGCCGACAAGGGAACGGAACGCGCCCGACAACTCCGGGCTGTCGCTTCGCTATATGCCGCGCGACCGTTGCCGGAATACGAGAAGAACATCGACCACGCCGGCATGATCGCCGATTTGAACCAGGAGAGCTTCAAACGTGGCGAAGTGATTTACGAGCGGCTCTGCGTAAACTGCCATGGCACGAAAGATGTTCCGGGTTCGCTGCCCACATCGTTGAAGTTCGCGTCGGATAAATTCAAGAATGGCAGCGATCCGCACGGCATGTACCAGACGCTGACAAATGGCTATGGGATGATGGTCGCACAGTCATGGATGGTGCCCAAGCAGAAGTACGACGTAATCCACTACATACGCGAAGCGTACCTGAAGCCATACAACACAGCACAATTTGTTGCCATCAGCGACAGCTACCTCGACGAGTTGCCTGAAGGAACCACTCGCGGCCCCGAACCATCAAGTGCCGAACCGTGGATCAGCATGGACTATGGGCCCAACCTGATTGCTTCTTACGAGGTCGGTAACGACGCAACGAATCTTGCCTACAAGGGAATTGCCGTACGCCTGGATGCCGGCCCAGGCGGCGTTTCCCAGGGGCAGTACTGGATGCTGTACGATCACGACACGATGCGCGTGGCGGCTGGGTGGAGCGGCAACGGCTTCATCGACTGGAATGCCATCATGATGAATGGCAAGCACGGGATCCATCCGCGGGTTGTCGGCGAGGTCCATTTTGCCAATCCAACCGCACCGGGCTGGGGCAATCCGGAGGGCGGTGGCTTCGAGGATCCGCGTCTGCGTGGAAGAGACGATCGCCCGTACGGCACGTTGCCGCGCGATTGGGCACAATACAAGGGATTGTATCATTTCGGCAATCAGGTGATCGTCGCCTACACGGTGGGCGAAACCGATGTACTTGAGATGCCCCGCCTGCAAATCACGGGGGCCGGTCCTGCGTTTGCACGCAATCTGAACATCGGACCTCGCAACAAAGACTTGGTCCTGCAAGTGGCACGTCATCCGCGAGGCGAAACACTGCCAGACACGGCATCACACTCGGACGTCGTAGTCCTGGGGCCGATTGAATCGGCTCATGTGCAAGACGCCACTACGCCGCTGCGTTTTGACGGAGCGACCAGTGTCGATGTGGCCGGTTCGGACGCCATGGGCTGGACGAACCAAGACTATTCGATCTGTGCCCGCATCAAGACGCGGAAGGGAGGCAGCATTCTCTGCAAGACGGCACCTAGCGGACCGTGGGTCGCAGACGGTAAAACGCTGTTCGTGCGCGGCGGCAAACTGACCTTCGACATCGGGTGGGTAGGCGCCGTGCACTCCCGTCGGTCAGTGAATGACGACCGCTGGCACGACGTGGCCATGACATGGCAACACGAAACCGGTCGAGTGCGTTTGTACGTCGATGGCAAGTTGGAGGGCGAAGGTCATCTGAAGCCGAAAGGCAAAGTCAATGGGCATGTTGTGCGAGTGGGCTTCACGGCGTCCAACTTCCCTCGCCAACAATCGCATTTCGACGGGCAGATTTCCGGCGTGCGATTCTACCAGCGAGCTTTGGCCGAGGAGGAAGTCGCTTCAGTTGGATCTGAAGCGGCGAACGATAAAGACCTCGTGGCCCACTGGAAGTTGGATGAGGTACGTGGCGATACGGTCCGTGACGTGACAGGAAATAGCCACGATGGGACCGTCATCAAAGGCGCCGGAGACGCCAGACGCGAAGGCGCGATTGTCGCCGGATTGAGCCCGGCGATCTCGGGGGCTGCATGGTCCACCAGCGACGAGGGCGACCTCCGACTAACGATCCCCGCCGGCAACGCTCCGCTGAACTTCGTGTTGTGGATGGCTTCTCCAGAGACTGGAGACGAAGTCAAATCGGTCGTCTCGACGATGACCGACACGGTGTCGGCGATCGAGTTGCGACCGTTGACCGAAGGCGGTCCGCCACGTTGGCCCGACAAGCTCACCACGCAGGGCATACGCGGATTGGACGATGGGCCATTCGCGGTCGATACCTTCACCCACCCGGATCGCAATCCCTGGTCCTGCCGAATGCGACTGACCGGATTCGATTTCCTCCCAGATGAGAGGCAAGCCGCCGTTTGCACCTGGGATGGCAGCGTGTGGCTGGTCAGCGGTATTGCCCCGGGACTCGATGCCACAGCCGGAAAAGGGCCGGCCGAAGATAGCAGCGATGCGGCTGAACCTGCTCTGTTCGATCTGACCTGGCAGCGAATTGCCTCGGGCCTGTTTCAGCCGTTGGGATTGAAGATCGTCGATGGCCGAATCTACGTGGCATGCCGCGATCAGATCGTTATCCTGAACGATTTGAATGGCGACGGTGAAATAGATTTCTACGAGAGCTTCAACAGCGACCACCAGGTGACCGAGCACTTCCACGAATTTGCCATGGGCCTGCAAACTGACGCCGAAGGCAATTTCTACTATTCGAAAGGGGCTCGGCACGCTAAGACGCCCCTTGTGCCGCACCACGGCACGCTGCTGCGCGTGAGCAAAGACGGCTCGCACACCGAGATTCTCGCTCGGGGTTTCCGGGCCCCGAATGGCGTCTGCGTGAATCCGGATGGCACCTGTTTCGTGACGGATCAGGAAGGGCATTGGATGCCCAAGAACCGAATCAACTGGATTCGCGGCGAAGGTCGCGCATACGGCAACTTCTGGGGCTACCACGACGTCACGGACCCGTCGGACGACGCCATGGAGCCACCAATGTGCTGGATCACCAACGCCGTCGACCGTTCGCCGGCCGAGTTGATTTGGGTTGACAGCAAAGCTTGGGGACCGCTGGACGGGACTCTGTTGAACACCTCCTACGGCTACGGCAAGATCTACGTTGTGCCGCACGAGAAGGTTGGCGACCGCCTGCAGGGCGGCGTATGCGAACTGCCGATCCCGCTGTTTCCAACAGGCGTGATGCGAGGCCGCTTTCACCCGGAGAATGGTCAGCTCTATACCTGCGGCATGTTCGCCTGGGCCGGAAACCAGCACCAACCCGGTGGATTCTATCGCCTGCGTTACACGGGCAAGCCGGTGCATCTACCGATCGGCCTGAACGCCCGGAAAGAAGGCATGGCCGTAACGTTCAGCGGCACGCTGGACCGGGAATCGGCAACCGAGGTACGCAACTGGGCCGTCAAGACCTGGACACTTCGCCGATCCGCCAGCTACGGTTCGGATCACTACAACGAGAAACCATCGAAGATCACCGGCGCCACGCTATCCGAGGATGGTCGAACTGTTCTCTTGACGATCCCAGATATCCAGCCAATCCAGTGCATGGAGATCAAGTATTCGATCAAAGGCGCCGGCGGCGAGTACGTCGACGGAAAGATCCACAACACGATTCACCAACTCGGCGACTGACAACGTGGGGCATATTGTCGACGTGCCTCACTCAGTTATTGTTTTGCCGCGCTACGTTTGTTTCAGACGTTTGTAGCGAAAACGTTGTGGTTCGTTTTCTTTGATGCCTAGACGCTCACGGCGCTGCTGCTCGTATGCTTGGAAGTTGCCCTCGCTCCAGTGCACGTAGCTGTCGCCCTCGAAAGCCAGGATGTGTGTCGCGACGCGGTCCAGGAACCAACGGTCGTGGCTGATAACGACGACGCAACCGACGTAGTTTAGGATTGCCTCCTCCAGGGCTCGTAATGTGTCGACATCCAGATCGTTCGTGGGTTCGTCCAACAGCAGCAGGTTCGAGCCGCGGCGCAGCAGCTTGGCCAAGTGGACGCGGTTGCGTTCGCCGCCCGAAAGGTCGCCGACCTTCTTCTCCTGGTCCGGACCGCGGAAATTGAAACGCGACACATAGGCCCGCGCGTTGATTCTGCGCCCGCCCATTTCCAGCCATTCGTGGCCGCCGGAAATCTCCTCGAAAACGCTGCTTTCCGGTTTCAACGCGTCACGATTCTGATCCACGTAGCCCATTTCTACCGTCGGCCCGACTCGCAATTCTCCGGTATCCGGTTGCTCCTCGCCCATGATCATCCGGAACAGCGTCGTCTTACCAGCACCGTTGGGACCAATCACCCCGACGATGCCGCCGGCTGGCAGGTTGAAGCTCAGGTCTTCGATCAACAGCGTGTCACCATAGCCCTTGCGCAGGTTCTTCGTCTCGACAACCAGGTTGCCCAGATGTTCGCCTGGCGGGATCTGAATCTCGAATTCGTCCGGGCGCTCTTCAAACCCTTGCGCGGCCATCTGTTCGTAAGCCTTCAGACGGGCTTTGCTCTTCGCTTGCCGGGCGCGCGGCGCCATTCGTACCCAGTCCAATTCGCGTTCGAGCGTCCTTTGGCGAGCCAGATTGGACTTTTCCTCGCGAGCCAGTCGATCCTTCTTCTGTTCGAGCCACGACGAGTAGTTGCCTTCCCACGGAATGCCTCGTCCGCGGTCCAATTCCAAGATCCAACCGGCAACGTTGTCCAGGAAGTAGCGATCGTGCGTGACGGCCACGACCGTGCCGTGATATTCCGACAAGTGACGTTCGAGCCACGCGACGGCTTCGGCGTCTAAATGGTTCGTTGGCTCATCGAGAAGCAGCAGGTCCGGCCCCCGCAACAACAGCTTGCACAACGCCACGCGACGACGTTCGCCTCCGGACAGCGTGGAAACCTCTGAATCGCGTGGCGGCAGGTTCATGACATCGAAAGCGATCTCGATTTCGCGATCCAATTCCCAGGTGTTCGTTGCTTCGATCTGATCCTGCAGGACGGCCATTTCGTCGCACAGCTTCTGCATCTGGTCATCGTCCAGCGGTTCGGCAAGTTTCACGCTGATTTCATTGTAACGATCCAGCAGCGCTCGACGCGGAGCGACTGCCTCTTCCACGTTGCCCCAGACATCCTTGTCCGGATTCAGCACCGGTTCCTGCGGCAAGGACCCGCGCGTAAAGCCCTCGGTCAGACGAGCCTCGCCGTCAAACTCGGCTTCTTCGCCCGCCATGACGCGCAACAACGTGCTTTTGCCCGATCCGTTTCGCCCGAGCACGCCGATCTTGGCACCTGGGTAGAACGCCAGCCAGATGTCCTTCAGCACCTCACGCTGAGCATATTTCTTTGTTAGGCCGGCAATCGTGAAAATGTACTGCTTGCTCATGAACACTCCGTCAAACAGCCACCGGGGCGGGGATGTGTGGGTGGGGATCGTAGCCGTCTACTTCAAAATCCTCGTAACGGAATTCGAAGACTGAAGAAACGTCTGGATTAAGTCGCACGATGGGCAATGGCCGCGGTTCGCGGCTCAACTGTTCTTCTACTTGGGCTAAATGGTTCCGATACAAATGGGCGTCGCCGAGCGTGTGTATGAATTCGCCTGGTTTCAGGCCGGCAACTTGTGCGACCATCATGGTTAGCAGCGAGTACGAGGCGATATTGAACGGCACGCCCAGGAACACGTCCGCGCTGCGTTGGTAGAGCTGACAGGAAAGACGCCCTTCGGCCACGTAGAACTGAAACAGCAGATGGCATGGAGGTAGCGCCATTTTCGGCAGTTCGCCCACGTTCCACGCACTGACAATCAGCCGGCGAGAATCGGGATCGCTCCGAATCCGGTCGAGTAGAATGCTGATCTGGTCGACGCAACTGCCGTCGGCCGTGGGCCACGAACGCCACTGGGCGCCGTACACGGGCCCCAAATCGCCGTTGTCGTCCGCCCATTCGTCCCAGATCGTCACGCCGTACTCGCGCAGGTAGCGTACGTTTGTATCGCCAGCTAGAAACCACAGCAATTCGTGTATGATCGACTTCAGGTGCAGTCTCTTCGTAGTCAACAACGGGAAGCTCTCACCGAGATCGAACCGCATCTGATAGCCGAATGTACTGATCGTGCCAGTACCCGTCCGGTCGCGTTTCTCCGCGCCTTTGTGCAGAATATACTGAAGAAGCTCGAGATAGGGTCGCATAAGAGCCCTTTTACACTTGCCCCGCGAAACTGACAAGGGCCACATGACAGGCATGCGCGTAGTCCTGATAAGTCGGCGGTTCTGGCCACTCGTGGGCGGTGCGGAAAAGACCATCTCCGAATTAGCGAACGGGCTGCGGCGGCGAGGGGCCGAACCGACGGTTCTAACCGCGAAATGGGCGTCGGACTGGCCCACGAGGGCCTCCTACTACGGTACGCCGGTGGTACGTCTGGCGAATCCGCGGGGAGTGGGTTGGGGTGCGTATCGCTACATGGCGGCTGTATCTCGCTGGTTGCGCGCGAATCGCGATCGGATCGATGTGGTTTGCGTGTCGACGCTGCGATTCGATGCTTATGCTGCCGTCCGAGCCCTGCGGCGGACAGACATTCCCGTAGTGTTGCGGGCGGGCGGTGCCGGATCAGCGGGGGATTGCGACTGGCAACGTAGGTCAAGGTTTGGCGGCCGTTTTCGTAGACGCTGCCAACGGGCCGCCGCGATTGTTGCACCAGATGAGGCAATCGCGAGGGAGTTGCGCGAATCCGGCTACGCGCAAGAGCGAATCGTGCCAATCGCCGACGGAGTGACACCGGGTAATGCCGGCGCTGGCGGGAAGCAGATGGATGCACGTTTAGCGCTGGCAAGCGTCAACAGCGACTTGCAGGTTCCAATCGATGCTCCACTAGCCGTCTACGTCGGCCGCTTGAGCAAATACAAAGGACTAACGCGACTGATCAAGGCATGGCGGCCGGTGGTCAATCGCTGGCCGACGGCCCGACTTTGGCTCATCGGCGACGGCCCGTATCGCGACAGGCTTTCGCGTCAAGTGGTTGACCTGGACCTGAAGCACAGCGTTGTCATGCCTGGCACGTTCGAGGACGTCGACGGCGTGCTGAAAGCAGCGAACGTGTTTGTCCGCCCCAGCAACGAACCCGGATTACCGCGTGCACTGCTGGAGGCCATCGCCGCCGGCCTTCCGGTCATAGCCACGGAGACGCCGGACCTTCGCCGGCATGAAGGGATTGCAGACGCAGCGACTGAACTGCCGTCGTCGAAGGATGCACGAGCCCTGAGCGACGCGGTGATTCGCGTCTTGGATCAGCCGCCTTCCAGAGAGACGCTGCAATCTGCTCGTAGGAGAATCCTGCAGCAGCATTCGACCGTCCGCATGGTCAAGGAGCACCTGGAGTTGTTCGAACGATTGATTCAAACGAAGGCGAGTCCACGTGACACTTCCGGTCGAGAGTGAATCGAAGGCCTCACTGGACCAAATCTCGGGAGGGCGAAGCTCCCGCCGAGCCGGGGTTTACCTCGGTGTGGGGGGGGGGGGGGGCGCGGCGCCGCGCGCGCT
>CAZUAH010000056.1:0-3227 GCA_964617665.1 uncultured Pirellulaceae bacterium | reverse complement strand
GACCAATTCTCGGGAGGGCGAAGCTCCTGCTGAGCCGTGTTTTCCCTCGGTCTCGGCTCGGCGGGATCCTCGCCCTCCCGATTCTGCGACTGCTCTACATCAGGCGACCGTGGGTTTGAAAACGCGGCAGCCGATGTGTTCGAGCTTCTTCTTCAGATCGGTGTACATGGCCTCGTCCTTGTAGACGCCGATGATGGCCCCGCCCGATCCAGCGAATTTTGCGCTGGCTCCGGCGCTTCGCGCGGCTTCGACCATCTGAATATGATCTTGCGGCAGTTGGCAGATGCTTCGCCGGGTGTCGAAGTTCTCGTCAGTCAACTCGTTCAATCTCTCTACGTTACTTTCGAGCAACGCCGCTTTGGCTTGAACCGCAAGGTCAGCGAATTTGTCCATCGCCGCATGGACTTCGGGATCGCCTTCTTCATAACGTGCCCGCAGCCGATTGTGCAGCACCTCGGTGGGCTCGGCAACATCCGCGCGGTAGGCGACAAACAGTGGAGGAAGCAGCGCTGGATCAATCTGTTCGTAGACACCGCATTCGTAATCCTGGTCAATGCGCATGGTATCGCGGGCAAAGTCCATGTAGACCAGGCCCTCGTACGCTTGGATCACGCGATCCTGCAGGCCCGCCACAATACCCAACTCGTCGGTCTCCACGCTTAACGCCAGCGATGGCTGGATGTGGGCGGGTATCGAAACGTCATAGAATTCCATAAGAGCTCGAAGCGTTGCCACAATGATCGCGCTGGAGCCGGCCAGACCTACGCACCGCGGGATGTTAGTCTCGTAGCGGATCGAGAAATTGCGATCGTGAAGCGTGTATCGCCCTTCGCAGTACTCGGCGAATCGTCTGATCGTCGCTTTCACGAGCCGGACGCCGCCATAATAGCCGTGGACTTTGACGTCGCGAGTTAGTTCGTGGATCGAGCCGAATCGGCTGTGGTCTTCTTGGCTGAGAATCAACTCCAACTCTTCCCACTCGTACAGAATCACTTCGGCGTGGAACTCGCGTACGATCAACGAAATCGTCTTCCCGTGGTAGCCGTCCGACGGGTTGCCGATCAGACCGGCTCGGGCGTAGCCTCTCTTACGAATCGTTTCCATGACGTCTCTCGACTGCTCGCGACAGCTACTTCACCAACGATCGAACGAACTCTCGCAGATCGGGGCCGAAATTGGGGTCGGCCAACGCGAATTCGGTAAAGGCGCGGAAGTAACTTCCGAAATTGCCAATGTCAAAACGACGTTCGTCTGGCCGCAACCGAAGGCCGTAGCCTTTGCCGCCGTTTTCCAGGATCAGTTGGATCGCGTCCGTGAGTTGGATTTCGCCACCTTTGCCCGGCTCGGTCTGCGTTAGTTTCTCGAAGATCATCGGACTGAGCACGTAACGCGCGGCCACCGCCAGATTGCTGGGAGCTTCATCCACGCTTGGCTTCTCGATCAGTCGTTCCAGTTCAAAGACATCATTCACGGGCCCACGCGGTTGAGCTATCCCGTAGCGGTGGACTTCTTTCCGAGGGACTTCCTCGAAGGCGACGACCACGTCGGCCTCGGCCCGTTCGAATTGCTCGACCATTCGGGCGACAATATCCGATTCTGCATTCAAGCCTATTATGGAGTCACCCAAGGCCACTACAAATGGCTGGTTTCGCACGAGCGGCTCGGCGCAGAGCACCGCGTGGCCCAGGCCAAGCTGCCGTCGTTGCCGCGTGTAGAAATACTCCATCTCCTGCCGCTCGAAATCCAACTCGGCCAATTCCCGTTCCCGGCCGGTTTGACGCAAGTAGGTTATTAGCTCGCCGTCGATGTCAAAGTGGTTTTCGATCGAGTGCTTGCCTTTACCGGTGATGAACAAGAGCCGCCGAATCCCGGAGAGGGCCAATTCGTCCACAACGTGCTGAGCGACTGGTTTCCGTCCGACTGGCAGCATTTCCTTGGGCTGGCTTTTGGTTGCCGGCAGCAAACGTGTTCCCAGCCCCGCGACAGGTACAACAGCGATATCAATGGACATAGGCATTTCCGAAGGCTCGTATTCTGGTTATTGACAGCGTGGGTTCACATTCTAGTCGATTCGTGGAGATTAGAGAAAGAGCGACTCGTGGCGTGTTTGGCCAGAGATTTGGTGATGCTGGCAGTGCTGTGGGTATGGTCGGAGAAGTCGCAACTGACGGCGGCCTTCGAAGAAGGCGTGGTCTGGTCAAAGCGACCGTTCGGTCGTGTCGCGGTCGGCAGCTACCAAGCGTTGACCAATGCACTGGTGAGATACGGAGGACAACTTGTTCCGTTGCTATGGAACCGGCTTCACCAACTGATGGAGCAAGTTGCGGAGGATCATTGGCGGATCGGCCTCTGGCTGGCGATAGCGGTCGATGGGTCGCGAGTCAGTACACCGCGAACGAAGGCCAATGAGAAAACGTTTCGCGCATCGAACTACGGCAAAGGCAAGACCGCTGAATATCGAAAGAAGAAAAACAAGAACAAGCGAAAGAAGAACCGTGCCAAGGCAGAAACGGTGACACCGCAGGTGTGGATCACGTTGCTTTGGCACATGGGTCTGCGTCTGCCTTGGTCTTGGAAACTGGGACCGTCGGATTCGAGTGAACGTGCACATTTTCAGGAGATGCTGGTGAAGCAGAAATTCCCGGAAAATACGCTATTCTGCGGCGATGCGGGATTCGTTGGCTACGATTTGTGGAAGTCGATCATGGACGAGGGCCACAGCTTCTTGATTCGCGTTGGCGGCAACGTGCGGTTGCTCACCAAGCTTGGGTACTACGCGCGAGAACGCGACGGCATCGTTTATGTTTGGCCCGACTCTGCGGCGCAGAAGAACCAGCCCCCGTTGGTTCTGCGGCTGATTCACCTCAAAGGGGAACGGGGCGACGTTTACTTGTTGACCAATGTCTTGAACTCTCAGCACCTTTCGGACCGTCTGGCGTCGCGGCTGTACAAGCATCGTTGGGGGATCGAGATGCGCCAACCACACTACGACTCAAGAAAGAGCTTGTACCAACTCGCAGTCTGAGATTAGAGTTGGTGTGCCAGCATTGTGGAAGCTGGCTCGATGGTGTCAAAACCATGGTATTGACAGGCAAGGAGGCAGTTTATGGACAGTAGATCCAAGCGTTCCAGCGGACCAGGCGAATTCAATAGATCAGGCCCAGAAGGTCCGTCCCTCGGGGGCGCCAAACTTGCTCTTTCCTGGTTAACTGAGCTGGTTTTGTGAG
>CAZUAH010000055.1:0-42571 GCA_964617665.1 uncultured Pirellulaceae bacterium | reverse complement strand
CCGACCCGCTTGAGCCGCGCACCCACAACAGCTTCACGCGTGTGATGAGGCGTTACGCGCCCAATGGCATTGCGATGCAATGGTCTGAGGACATACCTGTACTGGTCAAGGGCATGACAGTTGCCGGCGACAAACTTGTCGTCGCCGGCCCGTCGTTTGAACTGTATCCCTCGTCGTTCCTAGTCGATCCCGCGACCAACCGAATCCGGCTAGATACGGCCCTCGACGAAGCGTCTGCGGCCGACGCTGCAATCGAGAAAGCACACCGAGGTCTGACCGGCGAAGAAAACGCCCGCTTGCTCGTGCTTACGAAAACAACGGGCAGTGAAGAGGCCAACATCCCGCTGTCCAGCAGTCCCGTATTCGACGGCGTCATGGCCGCATCCGGCCGTCTCTACATCTGCCGCGAGGACGGCGTCGTTTCATGCTTCGCGGAGTAGTAAACAGTCGAGTGTTGAGCGAGCCAATTCTCCAAGTTGATGACTCGCGCATTATCAAATTGCAGGACTCGATCCGCGCGGGGGCGATAGTCCTTCAGCCCCAAAACAATCCACCCTGTTGTCGCGCTGACAAATAGAACCGGTTTAGCACGTCCACTACGCGGATGGCTTACCCGCATCCGTTACAGCGTCCTACATTGGCGGAATGAATCCCCCTATTAGCGGATTGCGTCGCAGGTTCTCAATTGCCTTCTTCACTTTTTCGCGAGTCGCTTCATTCAGATTCGGGAGTGAGCGAGCCCATTTCAAGTACTCCGCCAGATTGTACTCATAGCCGCCCATCATCCTACTCGGCGTAGCGGCCCTGTGTTCCGTCCCGTCGTCTTCTGTCATCTTCAGCACGGCTGGCATCACATGGGTAACCGAATGTGGGTGCTTTCGTAACACGAGGAGGATTCGTTCTCGCGTCTCGGTGATGGGGTCATTGAGCAGTGCTCTATTGATTGCATCCCAACAACGCTCATCCCCGACCTCAATCAGCGTCTGGTACATCTTAAGGCGTTTCCACCAACCGGAAGAATGCCAAGAATCACGATTGTCTTTCACCGAAGTGACGTTTTTGATCGTGAAATCGCGCAAATCGGTCTTGAAACGCTTCGGCGCAGCCTCCGCCATGAGCCGCTTGAGCAGGAAGCGTCCGTGAATACCAAATCCATCCTTGTTTGACCATGCCCGGAGAGTCTCCACATAAGGGCCGTCCTGCTCGGGAGGCTTCAACAGGCAAATGAGCCTGACGTCCTCGAATCGCTCGAACAAGGCTAATGCCTCGTCCCGAGTCAACTTGGCTCTCGCCAGGAGCCGAATAGCCTGCTCCTCCAATCCGATACCAGCTTCGTACACGCGAATCATATCCTGGCTAACACGAACGGGAATGTTGCGGCGAAGCATCTCTTCCAGGGCAAAAAGCATCGCGGCATATAGGTCAGGTGCCTTGTGCTTCTTGTACTGCTCGGCACAAAGGAACGACACATACCGATCATAGGACAAGGCGTCTTTGGGAAGACCGTACTCCTTTTGAACGGCAACTGGAACGTAGCGATCCCGCAGAGCGTGGCGCGGGTTGATCCACCCGTGGACAATGTCATTCCTCGATGGCTTCAGACCCCGGCCACCTCCTTCCGCAGGTACCGCCCCAAGCTCCAATAGCCAACTGCGATAAGGGGTGTCCGACGCGGGCTCGGCGGACGGAGTAGACGAGTCCAGGATGAGAACGATGCACAGGGTCGCCATTTTCACTGTTGCTAAACGCATATGTCTCTCCAATGAGATGTTCTCCTTGCATTCGAGGCTCGTGACCCAAGGGCTGTCCCCAGTCTCTACTGTTGTTTTGGCAGTCTCGCCTGGAGGTAGCCCTTAAAACCTTCAAGCCACTTCATGCCCGGTGCGTAGGTCACCTTGTAGTAGAGACGAAATTCATCGGCAAGGAAGCTGCCTTCGTCGTCGACGGGAAATACGCCCGCGAAGGGGCCGGCGCCTTCGCTTTCGGCATGCACCTCGACACCGTTACCCGGAGTATTGGCCGCCTCCGACCGGACGACGGTGCCGTCGCGTACAAGGACCCACATCTGCGGACGCACGTAGACGAATTGCGGCGCGGTTCTCCTGCGGAAGAGCCACCATGTCTTGTCGCGCGACTTATGCGCAACCAGGTTGAATGCCTGATCGAGGACCGCGGCGATCTCCGATGGCATCAACACCTGTTTCTCGAGCAACGTCCACAGCAGAATTCGGGCCGGATCGTCGTCTTCGATGGCGGGCTGAGCGAGCCGCGCGAGCAGGCGCTCTCGTGCCTCCGGTTGGGAGCGGAACCAGGCCACTTCGTGGTCCTGCAACTCGTCCGGATGAAGGAGCGCAGTTCCGAAAGGATCGTGGGGTTCGGCGGCGCGCTTGGGGACCCGTGATGGTAACTGACGGCCACTCGGCTGGCGAATGTAGAAGCGAGTAGCTCGATGCGTCCCGCGGCGAGCGCCGTGATTTAAACTTGGCCGGCGTGGTTTGCGGTGATCGGCGCCGCCACAGAAAACGACGAGCGTCGCCAGGGAGGCCGCGAATAGGAATCGGAGTTTCCGTTTCGAATTCATGGTCTTCCTCCTGTCCACTTTGCCCGTCGGCAGTAGGCATGCGCTGACCAATTTGCGCGTATTTGTCGCTGATTCTCAATGAACAGTGTACCATAGTTGTCCCTGTAGGGACGGACGTACTTGGTTTCACCGTCACGTCCGCGGTGAATCCTCGATGCACCTTCTATCGGCCTTTTGCCTCGATCCTGGAAAACGAGAAGATTTCTTCTGGCCGAGTGGATCGCGTTCATCAGCCGTTCATTTTCGGAATGTTAATATCCGCGTGACGTTGGCGAACGTTTCGCCAGCGAGTCAGACTCTACAATGAAAGAAGGAGAGAGTGATGCGAACTGTGGTTGGATTGAGCTTACTGGTGTTGGTCTCGCTGGCCGCTACGATCCAGGCTGACGACGAGAAGGAGAAGAAGGTCAGTGTGTCGGATTGCCCGAAGGCGGTCCAGAAGACACTGAAGCATGAAGCGGGCAAAGGGAAAATCGTCGATGTCGATGTGAGGAAGATCGATGGCGTGGCGATCTACGAGTCCGAGGTCTTATTCGGCGATCTGGAGTATGACATCGTGATCCGAGGGGACGGCACGCTCCTGGCCAAGCTTCTCGAGAACGACGGCGACGACGAGGATGAAGGCCATGAAGAGGACGGAGACGAAGAAGGTGACGAGGACGATGAAGAGGAGGCAGAGACGCCCGTCCGCATGGCCGACCTTCCAAAATCGGTCAAGAAGACATTGAAGCGGGAAGCCCGCGGCGGGGAAATCGAGGAGATTGAGAAGGAGACCGAAGGCGACAACGTCGTTTACGAGGCCGAAGTCGAATTCGGCGAGAAGGAATATGAGGTCGAGATCGCCCAAGATGGCACGCTCCTGAGCAAGGTGCTTGAGGAAGAAGAAGGCGACGAAGAAGATGGAGACGGCGGGGACCACGAGGAGGATGACGACGAAGACCACGATGAAGAGGAAGAGGACGATGATGAAGACGATGATGACTGAGTCCTAGAGGCTTGATCGCACGGGGTCCGGATTAACCGGCCCCGTGTTGTGCCTTAAGTAAACTCCATGCTTGTGCTAATTGTTGAAGACAACGAATTGCTTCGAGACTCGCTCGCGCAGGGATTGCGCGAAGCGGGGTTTTCCGTCGACACGGCGGCGGACGGTAAGGATGGTCTTTGGTTGGCCGAGACCGGCGACTACGATGTGATCGTCCTCGACCTGATGCTGCCGGAGATGGATGGGCTCACGTTGTTGTCCACATTGCGAGAGAAACAGAAAGACACGCACGTCCTTATCCTGACGGCGAAGGACACCGTGGAAGATCGAATTACCGGCCTCAACTTGGGTGCTGACGACTACCTGGTCAAACCGTTTTCGTTCCAAGAACTACTCGCTCGTGTCCACGCTCTCGTGCGACGACGGTATCAGCAGAAGTCTCCGACGATCGTCTTGGGAGACATCCAGGTCGATACGACCCGGAAGATGGTTCTTCGGAAGGGCGCGATCATCGACCTGACGCCTCGGGAGTATGCCCTATTGGAATACCTAGCGTTCAGAACAGGAGAGGTCGTCTCACGCACGGAGATCTGGGAGCACCTCTACGAATTCGAGTCCTCGGCGACCAGCAACGTCGTGGATGTTTTCATCAAGCGGCTTCGTGAAAAGCTGGGTCCCCAACTCATTCACACGAGGCGTGGTCAGGGCTACGTCTTGGCAGTCGAGGAGGGGTAATGCGATCTTTACGAAACCGTCTCGTCGTGGCGACGTTGGTCGCCATGCTTCTGATCTTGCTCGTCGCGGCGTCCGCAATCTACGGCATGATCCGCCGAGCACTCTTGGCCGAGTTCGACGAAACGCTTCTGACGAAAGCGAGGGCGATTACCTCCGTGGCCGAGCAGGATGACGTACGATTCGAACTCGACTTGGAAGCGGTGCAAATGCCCGAGTTCGAACCGGGCGAGCGGCCTGAGTATTTCCAGATCTGGTCGAGTGAGAATTCCGTGCTCGCCCGGTCGTCAACGCTTTCAGGGCAATCGTTGGAAGCCGGTGGGGCGACGAAGATGCCGAGCTACCGCTACGGCGTGCTTCCTGATGGTCGTCCCGGCAGGCAGGTGACCTTTGTCACGCCCATTCGGATCGACCACGGCGACGACGAAGACGAGGATGAAGAGGAACAAGACAACGATGACGACGAGCAGATGGGAGCAGACTCCCAGGTCATCGTGACCATCTGCGTGGCCCGTGACACGCTCGACTTGGACCAAACGCTTCGGGGATTGGGCTGGTTGCTCGGTTCGGTATCTCTTGGAGCGGCGCTGTTGTCGGTCCTCATCTTGATCGTTGTCGTCAGCTTCACGCTGAAACCGGTTGGAGCGTTTGCGGCCCAGATTTCCGAGATCGACGCTTCCAACGTCTCGGAGAATGACCAGCTTACCTGCTCCATCGAGGAACTCGATCCGGTGGTGCATCGACTGAACGAGTTCTTGGAGCGGCTCGAAAAGGCGTTCGCTCGGGAGAAGGCCTTCACGGCGGATGTCGCCCACGAACTGCGCACACCGCTCGCCGGTTTGTCCGCTGCTTTGGAAGTCTGCGCTTCTCGACCTCGAGACGAGGCAGCGTACAAAGAGGTCATCCAGAAATGCCTGGGGACAACTCGGGCCATGCAGTCGATGGTCGAGAACCTCCTCACGCTTGCCAGGGCGGATGCGGGGCAATTGACGCTTCAGAACAAGCCGCTTGACCTTCTGAGCTTCGCCGCTGATTGCTGGCGTCCGTTCGAGGAGCATGCGACCAAGCGAGGACTCCATGTGCAATGGCCCGACGATGCGCAGCCCATCGACGTTGTGACGGATCGTGAGAAGCTTCGCCTCGTGCTCTCGAACATCTTCGACAACGCCGTCCGCCACTCCGACCAGGGCGGCACGGTGACCGTCGAAGCGGCCGGCGATCCGAAGGAAGCCGTCTTCGAGGTTCGCAACACCGGCTGCGACCTTCCACCAGACGCGGTGGAGAGGGTGTTCGAACGGTTCTGGATACATGACACCGCGCGAACCGAGGGTGCAGAGCATTGTGGCCTTGGACTCCCGCTCTGTCGCAGAATCGTCACCGCCCTCGGCGGATCGATCAGTGCCACCCTCGAGCAAGGTTCGTTCGCGGTGAGGCTGAGGCTGCCTCTCGGAACGAAAGCGAAAGAGAAATCGGCGGGTGAGTTGGCCAGAGGGCCGCGGCCGTAAACACGCGGGCAACACGCAATTCAAGAAACCTCCCTTTTGCGCGATACGCCCACGTCGCCTAGCCAATCACGCCGCGGCACGTTCCTCGCGATCGGAGTCAAATTGGGCAACGACCTTTGCAATGCGCTTGGCATAATAGTAGAGGCGATTGATCTGGCTAATGATATCCGATTCCACACGGAATACCTCCACTCGATTCGGTTCGTCGGTCAACAGACGCTGCGCAAGATGCTTACTCGCACGGTTGGCCATTTCCTGGATCTTCGGTTTTCGTTCGATCACTTCCCGCGCCAAGTGCCGGTCTTCCTGCCCGACTGCTGCCACGGCGTCCTGAAACGACTGCGTCACCGCTTCGTATAACGGTCTAACCACTTCGACGGTCTGCTCGCTGAATGTCAAGTTGTGCTCGAGCCGATGCAGGCCTTGGGCGACGAGGTTGGTCTCTATCAGGTCGCCAACACTCTCCAATTTGTCCGCGATCATCAGACAATCTTGCCCGCGCCGCGATTCTAATTCGGACCAATCGTCGCTCGCCAGTCTGCGGATGTAGCCGACGATCGCTTCGTTGAGCCTATCCACATCGTCATCCGAAGCGGACAGGCGTTTCAGGTCTTCGCGCGTGCCTCGGATAACGGCGCGCGGCACTTCTTTGAGCATGCGGACGACGTACTCGCCCATGTGTCCCAATTCCATGCGCACACGGTCAAGTGCCAGGCTGGGAGTCTGCAGGTACTCGTCGCCCAAATACTTCGGCTCGGCGACGCGCGGAGCTTTCTCTGGCTTTTCCGGGACAAGCCGTTGGACCAGCTTCGCAAGCGGACCGGTGAACCAAATGAAGAGGAGTGTGTTGATAATGTTAAAGGCTGTGTGTGCATTGGCAATTTGCCGGGGCGTTTCGGCCGCCAGCCGTTCGGCCCCCACAAGTTCCACGTAGGACGGTGATATCGCTCGCACGAGTTCCGCCAGTTGTGGGATGAATGGGAGCCAGATCAATACGCCGATCACATTGAAAAGTATGTGGACTGCCACCGTCTGCCTGGCTGCCGCCGGCTTGCCGATCGCTGCCAGAACCGCGGTCACGCAGGTTCCGATGTTGGCGCCCATGACCAGGGCGATACCCGCCTCGATCGTAATACATCCTTGACCGGCCAAGACGATCACAATCCCGGTTGTCGCCGATGAACTTTGGAGGATCGCTGTAATCGCGGCGGACACGATGATCGCCAGAAGGTAGTTGTCCATGCGCTCCATAGCGTTGATGAAAGGCGGGTAATCGCGCAACGAATGGGTCGCGTCGCTCATCAAACCCATGCCGAAGAAGACCAGCCCAAGTCCCATAATTATGTCGCCGACCTGTTGAATCTTTTCGCGCTTCACGAGGGCACGCATGGCAAAGCCAAGCGTGATCATCGGCAGAGCAAGGTGTGTGATCTTGAAGGCGATCAGTTGAGCCGTGATGGTCGTGCCAATGTTTGCTCCCAGGATCACGCCGATGGCCTGCGCCAGCGTCATCAAACCTGCTGTGATGAAGCCCACAAGCAGTACCGTAGTGACCGAGGATGACTGGCAGACAGCCGTCACAACGGTACCCGTAATCGCACCGATGAACCGATTCTTCGTCAGCTTCGCCAGCAAGGTCCGCATGCCGTCGCCGGCGACCTGTTTCAGCGCGTCGGTCATTTGGTCCATGCCAAAGAGAAACAGCGCCAAACCGCCCAGAACTCCAACCGTGATGGCACCGATGTTGATGTCAGCAGACGCGAGCACGAAAGGCATATCTCATCTCCTCTGTAGGATCACATCGAATACGCAGGACGATTGGGCCTTGCATCAGCCGCAAGGCGATGCATCTGATTCTTCACGTATTCTCCTGTCCGCAAGCCGAAGGCTTCTCAGCCATTAGCCGGTGGTAAGCGAAACGCCACCACCGGATATGTGATTTCGGAATACGGTCGCATCCCGAAGGGATGCAGAACGCGCCCCTCAATCCAACCATTCCTCGTCATATTCAATGTCGGTCTTATCCAGCAAATCAATCAACTCTTCTCGGAATGCCTTCGTCCGATGATGCGTTTCCTGATTCGCGATGTACCGTTTCACACCGTCGCGCGCGTCAAATCGTCCGACTCATCCAGCAAAGGGGCGTGCAATGCCATTCGATGCACTTTTGTGGGCCTTCTGCTTCGGCCCCGGAAAACGAGGAGAAGCATAGCGCCACAACACACTGCATGTGGGCGGCGTATCTGGGCTTCCCGGCGCGGAGTGGACGGCTCGATGGCAGGAGATCGGAGCATCTCCCGTTTGAGTGCGAGGGGCAGACCCACTCGATTGCCACGCAATCTCCGCCCACAATGCTGCTGGTGATATGGGCTTGTCGAACTATACTGGATAGCAGCGTTGCAGATACTGTTACGTAGGATAGATCGTCAATTCGTTCGTCTCGGAACGAAACGCGGGCGACGCGGCTAGGCGTCACGACATTGTGCGATCCACTCACAGCGGAACCCTCTCGGTTTTCGTATCGGTAGCTTGAGGACGGGGCGGTGGTCCGTCCCACTTTTCTGCAGGAAAGAAGACGAGCAACATGCCAGAACACTCCTTATTTTGGGGCGATCGTGCCCAAATCATTCTCCATCCGACGGATTTCTCTGCGACCAGCCAACTCGCTTTTGCACACGCGCTTCGGATGGCTAGTCACAACAAGGCTTTTCTATCTCTGCTGCACGTATGTCGCGACGACACGCAGCGGATACCGTGGCAGGAATACCCTTCGGTTCGAGAGACGCTCCAGAACTGGGGGTTCTTGGAGCCTGGCGCTCGGCGTCCCGACGTGCAGAAGAAGACTGGCATTCGCGTGGAAAAGGTCGTTGGCCATGACAAAGACGTGGTCAGTTCAATCGTTGGCTTCATGCGGGAGCGCCCGATTGACATGATTGTCCTCGCCACGGAAGGCCGAAATGGCGTGCTGCGATGGATCAAGCCTTCAATCGCCGAGCCGGTGGCAAAGCGGGCCAACGTCCCCACTCTGTTCGTACCGCACGGAACACGCGGCTGCGTCTCTCTGGGTGACGGGCACGTGACGTTGGACAGCGTCTTGATTCCAGTCGACCGGGAGCCGCGTCCTGACCTCGCCATAGGGCGCGGCGTGCGCGCGCTCGAGGCGTTCGGCAGCGAGAGTTCAACCCTCACGTTGCTCCACGTGGGAGAGGAACGCGACTCGCCGCAGCTTCGATTGCCGACGGAGCGTCGCTGGCGGTGCTCGCGCGTGACACGAGGCGGACGGCCCGTCGAGGAGATACTAAGGACGGCGGATGAGCTCACAGCTGACCTGATCATCATGGTCACGGAGGGCTCGCAGGGATTCCTGGATGCCCTTCGCGGCAGTACGACTCAACAAATCGTGCGGCGGGCGCCCTGCCCTGTCCTGGCGATTCCTTTCGATTTCTGAAGCGATGTATGAGCATGTGAAGGAGTGATTTTGCATCACGACAGATCTCGCCGACGCGGCATCAGCAGTTTGCAGTTGGCCCTCTTGTCTCGAAATGCCCACGGCGTCCCGCCAAGAACGCGGCGGCTGATTGCCGTAGCTGGGGCTTCGGCGATCGTCGTGATCGTCGTCGGCAGCCTTCTTGGCGGCAAAGATCAGACGATCGAACTTGACAAGGCACTCCACTTTTCCGGCTATGCCATTCTGGCGGGCTTGTTCGTGCTGGCCCTGCGGCCCGTGCTCTATCTGCCGGCGCTGATGATTATGGTCAGCATGGGATTCTTGATCGAGTATCTGCAATCGTTTACCGGGAGAAGCATGGAGTTCTCCGACGGCGTTGCCAATACGCTGGGAGTGGCAGTCGGCGCGGCGGTCGCCTTGTTGATCCGCAGCGCGTACCTCTATGTGCGACGCGAACTTGCCTTGATCAACGTGCGCCGCAGTCTCGTCCACTTCGAACCCGGAAGTGTGATTCTCCGCGAAGGCGGGCACGTTCACGATTTGTACGTGATCAAGAATGGCCGAGTGCGTCTCAGCAGAAAAGTCGGCGACAGGGAAGTGGAACTTGGCCGCGCCGAATCTGGGGACGTGCTGGGCACGCTTGGCGTCCTCCTGGAGACACCACAATTCGCCACAATCGAGGCGGTCAGTCGCACCACGTTATACCGCATGGAACTCTCAGAGCTGATGGAGTCGGCCGGTGGCCGCGAACAACCCGTATGCACGGTGCTGCGATCCCTCGCCGAAGGCCTCCGGTACGTCGCCGAGCGGATGGTGAACACCGAGACGCAGTTGGAGCAACTGACGCTGGCTACCGAAACGCACCTAGATCGACTGAATGAGCGAGAGTGACCAAGGGTCGAGTCGACCTCCAGAGACGACGACGGCTGACATAGCGAAAACGGCAGCGGCTCGGAGGCCGGGTGGACGCAGTACTCCTGGCCATGAACGAATACGAAGAGAACCTCGGGGCGGCTCATCGCATGCAGGGCTTTAAGGGGCGCCGCGTTCTCACCTTCGCGGTGGCCGATTATCCGGAGCAGTCCGATGCCCTTCGAGCGGCAGGCGTCACCGCCGTGTGGGACCTCGACACCGAGGCCGGCACCGGCTTCGCGGAAGAGGTGATCTCGCACCTGGGTGACCAGCTAAACAAAAACGGTTAAGACGTCCCACGGCCCTTAATCGTCCAGGGCCCTGATAACGCCAAAGGCCACGACGGTCTGTGGATGCCCTAGGCGTCTTCATCGACCGTGTCTTTTTTCGCGGTACGCTCGAGCTTGATCAGCAGCCGAGCGTCACCAGCGGTCGTCTTCAACTCGGTCGGTGCGGGCGCATCGGGCGTCAGGGCGAGGCAGATCGTCAAACCTTCGCCTTCCAGCTCACAAATCCCTTTGACCGGTGTCGTGGATTCTCGGGAAAGAGACGACAACACGATCTCGCGCGGCGGCTTTGTCAGGTCCAGCGAGTATTCCACTCTGAGCGATTCGTCGTTCTCTACGATCGTGACGCTCCCCACGCCGAATCTGAGCGCCGTCAAGCCCCCGTCTTGCAGGGGCTTTCCGTTGAGCTCACACGCGACAACCTTCCAATTCCCCTGGAACTTCTGGGCTTCCATGTAGCGGGCCTTACTCGTCTCGGGATCGGTCAGCACACGGACCTCGAAGGAGTCGAAGACGGCATCGATGTCATCCGCGTCGGTGGAGCCGTTCTTGGCCACTATTCCAATCCACTTCGGGCTACCGTTTCCCCAATCCTGCGCACCGGCCGAAACGAAGGCCTTGCCGTCTTTGCTGTATAGCCGTTCGTACATGTTTCCTTTCTTGGTGATGCGAATCCAGATTCGATCCGATTGCGGTACGGCCATGTCCGTGTCCAGGATGCGCCGGCCATTCGTCTCACGCATGTACTTGAAACGCGCGCCCGACCCGGCAAATTCCATGTCGCATTTCAGATAGTTGTCGTCATCGTCATAGACCAGCAACCCCGCCTGCTGAAACTTTATTGTCGGTTTGAAGGAATCGATGCAGGTGGTCACCACGAAATCGCCTCCCCCAGCCGCCGGGTTGGCGATCAGGTATAGATTCTTCGCCGGGCCTGAACTGGATCGCGTTTCGTCGAAGCCGAGTGTGCCGGCCTGCGTCGTAATCGTGAGCTTCCCTTTGTTCTTCGTTAGCGAGGCATGCGTCGAATCGTGACGGATGGGCTCCCAGACCAGGTCAAACTTGCCGTTAAACTCGTCTATCAGACAGAACTCAAGTTCATCCTCGCCACGGACCTGGGGGGCGACGAACGCGACCCCGGCGAGAACGACCAGCGAAACAACGCCCAATGTTCGACCACAAGCTGCGCGGCAGTTCGGCATCGGCAAATCCTCCAAGAGGCAACGGTCACAAGATTTGATTCAGAGCTCTTCGCGCTCTACCTAGACTTCATGGCAGTAGAGCGTCTATGACGGAGTTGCAGGGCTCACCACATCACCCGCCAGTCGTATTGTTCTAACATCGTCCTCGGTTTAGTCAAACAAGTCGCGAGATTTTCGTGCTTCTGTTCGGACTTCACAGAATTCGGCGGCTGAAGTCGCCGCCCCATTGAATTGCCGTCCACACCAGTTGGACAGCGAATTGTCACCAAGACCTGTACTCTTCAGTGAGATCGAAGCTCGAATCGAGCTCAAAACCGGTCAACTGAACGGCTGCGGTAAAGAAATCGACAATTTCTTCTCGTTCCATAGTCTCAATGAATCCGGCATGTTGGCGAGCCACCTTGTTGAACGCCTTGGTCGCTTTCGTGACGGCCGTGTAGATTGACTTGGCGTTTCTTGTTTTTGTCGCTTTGCAGACGCCTGCAATGAATGCCTCGAACACTTGCCGGGACGCTTCTATTGCCTCAGGAGTAATCTGCGCATCTCCTGAATTCATGCGACGTTCCCAAGCGAGCGTGGGGGACCGCTCGATCAAGGCTTCGATTTCGGGAATGCGTTCGGGGAGGATATTCTTCTTTTGTTCCTTCAGGTTCTCCAGCCACTGAACTCTCTGGCGATCCGCTTGTTTGAGTGCCCAGATCTTGAAGCAATCAGCTTTTTTGCCATCTTCTGTGAATATGACCAACAGCTCAAACTTGTCGTCGTAGAACGTCCATATCGGTTTGCCGGCGACGTTCTTCGATTTGCTGAACGGTTTTCTTCCCAACGCGCCGGTCACCGCCTCGGGTGACGCGCCAAACCGGAGCCCAAATGGTAGTTCCGCCTTCGCCAGACCCTTTGGGCCAAATCGGACTTCGTACAGAATGACTTCTTCGCTGTTGTCTGGTTCGACGGTGCCCTTGGGGTCGCCAATTTGCTCGCGATAGAACTCCTTCCACCAAAAACAGAAAGTGATGCCAAGCTTACGACTCTCGATCGAGGCATACCGCTTGAGCTGGCTCTTGTCTTCGCAGGCTGCATCACATTGTTCGAGCATTGCATCGATTTGTGGATCGTACACCGAGTAGCCGAATAGATCTAAGATGCCAGAAAGGTCCATGTTCCACCCTCGCTGTCAGTTCGTATGACGGACGCCAACTCCGTGGTAGTCTGAGGTCACGTGTCGCGACTTTCTAATGTATCAAATCAATGCACGAACGGGACGGTCGGATGGTTCTTCGCGGTGCTGTTTCTGCCTCTTTCCTATCAGACAAGGCTCCAATCCCTCCACCACCCGCTTGCTGGTGAGAAGGACGAGAGTGGTGGGGAACGTTCGGTTGTGAAATGGTTGTATCGTAGACCGCTGCCGTTACGAGGCCCTCAATGGCGTACTCCGACTCGTGGTCGCCTGGGAAGTTGTGCACAGACGAAAACCGCTCTCCCCCGATTCATGGATAGTCGTGTACAATCTTGGCCGCGAGGTCAATGGACTGCCGTTTCGTTCCAACAAGGAGGTCAACATGCACTTCGGCCGATTCGCTCTCTACTTCATGCTGACGTTGTCGTTGCTGATGGCACCGTTATTGCTGGCCGACGAGGCAGTACCGGCGTCGAAGTCGCTTGAACCACTGCAGATACTGAAAGACTGTATCCAAGCCGTTCAATCGGGGGACTTTGCTCGATATGTTGACCATCTTTCGAAAGACGAGCAGCAAATACAGGCGGGGTATGCCTTGCTGCTTGCCAACATAATGACAAAGGCTGCCGACACGGGGACTGAGGCAAACGATCCCGGGACAATTCTGCTGGCACGAGCGTTAAAGGACCTTGTGCGGGACCACAGCTTGTCCGAAGTCTTCGATAACCAGGCATATCAGTATGCCACTCAAGCCCGCGACCAGATGATCGGCCAGGTGTCCACCGCTGTTACATCGGCATCCTATGGGGCGAATGTGTCCAATAGAATACCGCCGCCGGCCGTTCGCGAGAGATGCATGACCTCGACAGGAGTGCTGAAAGACCACCGCCAGTTTCTGATTGCGGTCCTGACCGAAGCTTCGCGTCCGACGGTTGTATCCGGCGACAAGCCGGCAGAGTCGGAGCCTACTTTCGATTTCGACGAATACACGAACGGCTTCAGCGAGGCCAAGTGGACGATCTACACGCGAGGCGACCATGCAATAGCTGTTGCGGCAAGTCCCCACGCTGAAGACCGACCATCGACCTCAGCCCCGAACCAACTCCAGCCCGTCCCAGCACAAGGCGCCCAGAAGCCAAGTCCGTTCAACGTTGGCTTTCGTCGTATTGACGGTGTCTGGAAGATCGATCGCCTTCTACCCGTCGCCGCCCTGAGCCCCTAGCTCATCCCTGCAGTGGAGACGTCCCCTTGCACGCGTTTGATGCCTGATTTCATCGCCTACTTCGCGGAAATGGCGTCTGCAAGTCGGCCGGTTGGCGGAAGCGCTCGCCAGACTGCAGCATGATTCTTCCCCAGAGTGTGGTTCTCGCGTACGGTGCCGGTGATCGCCGTCGAGCATCGCCGCATGAAGGTCTCGCACCTTGTCGCCCGTCATCCCAGGTACAGATGTCCGACCAGGAACATGATGGCTGCGGCAGTGAGGATCCAGTGGGGGGCGACAGCTGGTGCACCTTCTGGCAGCAGATTAGAAGGCGAACGGAGCCTGTCAGCCCACTGATTCTTCGCAAAAATCTTGAGCTTCGCCTACTGGGGACCCTCTTCGTCTTCAGTTTTCGATGCGTCGTCATCCGGCGCGGCTGGCCCCGATTGTTCAGTTTGCGTCTCCTCAGGCGAGGCATCATCGCTCGCCTCGACGGATTGTAACACGACGTACTGCTTTCTGGCCTCAAAGCCCCTGCCAGGCCACTTCTGCACGTACTTCCGCAGAGACGCCGCGCCCTCTTCATAATCCTCGCCATTGACTCGGCAGTCCGCCATGGCTTCCCCGTTCGAATCCCGCATCGCGTAGAAACGAATACCACAGAACTCGTCCGACTCGACAAGCAAATCGAAGGCCTCAAAGTTCTGCATCAGGAAACAACAAGAACAAAACGGTTCGTGCTCATCCTGATCTCCCTCGTCACTGCCCTCGCTGTCTACTTGCGATGATACCTTTGCCGCCATGTGTTCTACCGGCCCCAGCACCATTCGGCGTTGGAGCGCGGGGGCGTCCTCTTTGGCCGGAAAGCTCATCTTCAGGATGGTGCATTCCTCCGGCTCCTCGCGCAGAGCATCCAGAAGTACCACCAGATCCATCTGAGCCCAGCGTTCGTACCCCTCTTGGATCGAGTCCTCCAGGGTGTCACCCGTCGAATGCTGATATTCGAACACCCCGTCCGGCACGAGCGTTTGATGAACGGACTGGATAACCGATACCGTTTGGACTCGGCCGTCGTCCAGGGTTTCGTAGTCGAGCAGCTTCGGACGGAAACGGAACCCGCTTTCGGGATGCTCGAGCCAGCGACCGCGAAACCCGACGGAGTATCCCAGGTCTTCCAACGTCCGTCGCGCCCCCACGCGAGCGACGTTCGATTCATCGTCCCACGTCCTTGACGTGCCGTACGCGAAATCAACTTCGTCCTCCAACGAGATGCCCGGATCAGGATCTGCTGCAGGAATGTCGGCGGCACCGTCTGCGTAACCTCGATTGCGCGGCGAGCACGCTGGCATCGCAAGAGACATCACAAGCACGACGATCAGCAGCACCATGAATGGAGGATACACGTTTTCACGCATGTCAATGACCTTTCACGATGCAGGGAAGGTATCTGGAACCCTCGCTGGCCAGAATAGACCTGTTAGGCTACTGATCCACGTCAACATCTTCTTTGGCCGATGTGGACAAGGGGACTCCGCTTCTTGCGAAGCTGAGGGCTTGTGCCCCATTCATCCCGACCATTACTGCTTCGATCACTGGTTCGTCGACCGGTTCTGTCGCTATCCAGTCAACAATCAGATTGGCTCCGGATCCGCCTTCGCTTTCTTGCCGTTTGACGAGAAACTCGATCGTCTTAAGTGGTTTGAGGCGTATCGTACGGTCGACGTACGTCTTCACAAGTTCACCCTCTGTGTCCTAATACCGCACGGATTGAACATAGATCGGCCGTTCGATGTTCGTATTCCGGATGCTAAGCGTGGCCTCCAACAAATGAGGGCGACCGCCGTCGAAGTAGATATGCGAGTACACTGGGACATACACCGTTCGCCCAGCCACAATCGACTCGGGAGCTATATCTTCCGCGGCGTAGGCTTCAAGATCTGGTGGCTTGTAATCTTGCGGAGGCTCCCGACCCAACTGCTCCTCGATGTCCTCCAACCGCTGGTCGAAGTAGTAGGCAGTAGCAATAGCTGCTACCGCAACAACAACCGCGAACACGGCAAAGGCTTTCGGACCGTGCTCGTAAGCCCAGAGAAACAATTCGGGTATTCCTGCTTGTCATTCACTTGTGAGCCCTCTGCGAAATGGAACCTAAGCATCGTAGGTCAGGCTGTGCCTGACGCATTGTGTTTTCCATTTGAATCTGGCGTACGCCGCTCCCCGTCAGGCACAGCCTGACCTACCAGATTCGACGGCTATGACACGCTGACGGGCTTCACGCCCCAGATCTCCTCGCAGTACTGACGCATCGAGCGATCTGACGAGAAGAAGCCACAGCGTGCCGCGTTCAAGATAGACATCCTGGTCCAGCGGTCTTGATCCTTGTATGCTTCAGATGCCTGTTCGCAACAATCAATGTACGACTGGAAGTCAGCGAGCAATAGGTACTCGTCGTGATTCACGAGCGAATCGACGATGGGCCGAAACACTTCTGTGTCACCTCCCGAGAATTCCCCTGACCCAATACTGTCGATCACATTCTTCAAGTCAGCATTTCCGTCGTAGTATTCTCGCGGGTTGTAGCCGCTTTCTTTCAGCGCGAACACTTCCTCGGTGGTGAGACCGAACAGGAAGAAGCTTTCCGCGCCCACCCGTTCGCGAATCTCGACGTTGGCCCCGTCCAATGTACCGACGGTCAAAGCACCGTTCAGCGCGAATTTCATGTTTCCGGTACCGGAGGCCTCTTTGCCGGCCATCGAGATCTGCTCGGAGATATCAGAACCTGGATAGATCTTCTCGGCCATGGAAACATTGTAGTTTTCCGGAAAGACAACTTTGATCGACTTCCCGGCATCCGGGTCGTTGTTGACGACCGCGGCCACGTTGTGAATCAACTTGATGATCCGCTTTGCCATGAAGTAACCGGGCGCTGCCTTGGCACCAAACAAGAACGTACGCGGGACGATTGCCTCGGCCGGGTTCGCTTTCACTCGCTGGTAAAGCCAGATGATGTGCAACGCTTTGAGCAACTGTCGTTTGTATTCGTGTAACCGCTTGACCTGCACGTCGAAGATGGAGTCGGTATCCAGTTCAACGCCCGTCCTCTCAAGGATCAGTCGTGCAAGATCTTGTTTGTTTTGCTGTTTGATATCTCGCCAGTTTTCGCAAAACGCTGGATCGTCCACATGGTCTTCGAGTTTGCTGAGCTGATCCAGGTCGGTGAGCCAACCGTCTCCGATGGTTGACGTAATCAATTCGGATAGCCGAGGATTGCCCAAACGCATAAAGCGACGTTGTGTGACGCCGTTGGTCTTGTTCTGGAACTTGTCCGGCCACATTTCGGCAAAGTCGCGGAGCGTACGCTCACGCAACAGACGTGACTGCAATTCGGCTACTCCGTTGACCGCGAAGGATCCGACGACGCCGAGATTTGCCATTCGCACCGCACGCTGGCCGCCCTCCTGAATAATCGACATGCGGGCGACGCGAGCCTCGTCATTCGGGAAACGTTCTCGCACCTGTTCCAAGAAGCGGCGGTTAATCTCGTAAACGATTTCCAGATGTCGGGGCAGCAGGCTCCCAAACAACTCGACCGGCCAGGTTTCAAGAGCCTCCGGCAGCAATGTGTGGCACGTATAGGCGAAAGTGCCCTGCGTGATCTTCCAAGCGCGATCCCAGTCAAGCAAATAGTCATCGACGAGGATCCGCATCAGTTCCGGGACCGCCACGTTGGGATGCGTGTCATTCAGTTGAATCGCAACCTTATCGGGGAATGCATCCCAGTCGTCGTTCTTGAGATGAAATCGTCGGATGATGTCGCTCAACGAACACGCCACGAAGAAGTACTGCTGTTGCAGTCGTAACTGCTTCCCTTGGCTTGTGGTGTCATTCGGGTACAGAACTTTGCTGATGTTCTCAGAAAACACCTTCTGTTCGACAGCGCGGGTGTAATCGCCGACGTCAAACAATTCGAAGTCGAATTCCTCTGTGGCGCGGGCACGCCACAGTCGCAGAATGTTCACCGTCTCGGTCCCGTATCCTGGTACAAGTGTCGTGCACGGCTCTCCGAGCACCTTGTGTCCCGGGATCCACCGCACCCGCTGGCTGCCGTCCTCGGCCGTGTAGTGCTCCGTCGTTCCCCACAGGCCGACTTCGACCATGTCATCCGACTGCGGGAATTCCCAGGGATTTCCGTACATGGCCCATCCGTCTGGCTTTTCCTTCTGCCAGCCGTCTTCGAACGTCTGTTTGAAGATGCCAAACTCATATCGAATTCCATAGCCGACCGCAGGGACGCCCAGCGTCGCCAGCGAGTCGATGAAACACGCCGCCAGCCGGCCCAGTCCGCCGTTACCCAGGCCCGGTTCGACATCCAACTGAAGGATCTCGTCCAGGTCGAGACCAGCCTCAGCAGCAGCCGTCTTCGCCACTTCCATCGCTCCGGAATAGAGTAGGTTTTGCGGCAACTGTCTGCCGAGCAGATACTCGGCCGACAGGTAGTAGACAACTTTCGGATTTGCTTCGTAGTACGCTTCGTTGGTCCTGCGCCAGCGCTCGATCAGGTAATCGCGAACCGCGTAGCTCATCGCCATGTAGGCATCATGCTTACTTGCCGTTTGAATGGCCTGTCCATGGGTGTGGAATAGGTTGTCAATGACCAATTCGCGAAAGGCTTCGACCGTTCGGCCAAGGCATTTGCGGGTAGCTAACTTGGTGTTCATGCGTCTCTCCTTCGTCCGTGGAATCTGATCTTCGGTATCTATGCACGGAATAGTCTCCCGACTCATACACGTTGTCCAACCGACGCAGAGCAAAATGTCGATGCTTTCCAATTGAAGAAAGTCGGACATCACCGTCGGCTCTTGCGGTGGAACATGCTGCGACTCCAATTCCTGTTACGGCCCCGCTGCCAGTAGGCTTCGTCATAGTGGTGATCCGATCGTCGAATGCAATACGACGGTCGTCATTGCTTCTGAAACACGATGGCTTCACCAGCGGTTCCGTTTTGCCTGAAATTGAAGCGATCATTCTGTGGCTTTGAAACGTCGGCGACACGGCTCCGAGGACCGCTTTGCGCTCAACCGTCTTCTACGACAAGCACTAGTCATCTTACCGTCCAAAATAAGGCTATACAACAAATGCGCATCGCGCTACTCAAAAACGGAAAGCGAGGAGATTCACGAGGCCTTAACGAGACGCCCCAAAGCTCGTATGGTGGGCATAGTGGTAGGGTGAGCACTGCCCACCGCAAGCAAATCGGCACGGCATTGAACGGTGGGCAGTGCCCACCCTGCTCGTCCAAGACGAACTCGGGAGATCTACGATCAGACGTTTCGACGAGGTGTGGAGACCGCCGCCGAGCACGGTTCAGAATCGTGCAAGGCTGTCTAGACCTCGTGGGCTTCAGGATTCCATCTGGTACTTCTCGGTCATTCGTCACGGGTGCAAGATCGCAATAGATCCGACGAGTTGGCATCGCGGACGCACGCCGATCCTAGAGTCTTGAAGACACGGGCAGAATGACGGGATTGGGCTCATCCTTGGAGATTTCATTTCCGACTCTGATTAGGTGTCGTTGCGCGTCTTACTCAACCCTGCCAGTGGATTCCGATGTCATCGCTAGCTTGCTCACAGATTTGGCGATGTACCAGTCTAGTGCTCGCCATCGCGATCGTATTGTTGCCGCCACCGGTGCGTACGCATGCGCAAAACAACCTGCCGCTGGAATCTGAAAGCCAATTCCCGGACGATCCGGATTCATTCCTGCCAGCCCGAATAGAATTCTGCAGCACGGAAGATCTGCGAGGCCAACGCTTCCTTGGCCCACTTCTCCATCCAGAGCACGGCATTACCGTCGAGCCGGTCTATACCGGCGAGGTCTACACAAACGCAAAGGGCGGTATTTCGACCAAGGACGCCACGCGGTACAACGCTTTGCTTGAGCTCCCTCTGTCGGTCGACTTTGAGAAGACGGCTCTGCCGTTGCCCGGCAGGTTCTTCCTGCTAGCCCAGAATTCTCACGGAGAATGCCTCTCCGAGCGGTTTGTTGGCGATGCGCAGACCGTGAGCAACATCGACTCGACGGACAATATCATGCAGGTGAGCGAGTACTGGTGGGAGTTTGGTCTCCTAGATGATAGATGTACGCTCCGACTGGGCAAGCAGGATGTGAACACCGAGTTTCTGGTAATGGATCTTGCCGGAGATTTCATCCATTCAGCTTTCGGTCTTTCCCCGTCGGCCGGTCTTCCATCGTATCCTAATCCGAGTATGGCAGCGGTGCTTCTGGCGGACATCACGGATTCGCTGCGCCTTAAGGTTGGTGTCTGGGATGCTTTGTCGAAGGGATCGAACTGGGGATTCTCCGGCAACCCAATTACCATCACGGTCGGCGAACTGGAGTTCAAACACACGTTGCTCGACGCGCGTCTGCCGGGAGCTGTGGATGTAGGCCTGACATACGAGTCGTCGGGGGAGTACTTGGGCGTTGATATCCCTTCGGGCTATGGCTACTATCTTCAAGTCGAGCAACTCGTCTATCGCGAAAACCCCTTGGACGACGAGGATCAGCAAGGGCTCGGTGTGTTTGCGTCTTCCTTTCCCCGGTTTATCAACGGCCCAGTGCCCATTCCGAGTGCATTCAAGAACGACTTCGTCACCGGGTTTGTCTACAAGGGATTACTGCCCAGACGCGACGCTGATGTGATCGGTGCGGGTGTCGCATGGGTGCAACTCGTCCAAGCCGGAAGGAATGAAGAAACTGCGATCGACGTGTTCTACAAGGCTCAGATCACGCCGTGGGCAAGCATCCAGCCGGATTTGCAGTACATCTTTTCGCCCTCCGGCGTTCTGCCTGATGCACTAGCGGTTGGGGTAAGATTTCAGATCGCGTTGTAGTGCTTCGTCATAGTTGATTTTCGGGATAGGGGGCATCGTCGCACGCAGATCAACCGATGGCGTCCCCAAAGCGTAGTCCGCGTCGGCCGACTGATCGAATTGAAGCAGCAGCAATGTATCGCGGTCCGGCACCGGTTGGGCGGACGCTGATGCAGCGATCAACAACGCGACCATCACGGCGGTGCTTGCGCGAGTCTTGATAATGCGGCGATTCGCGAATATGCATCCAGTTCCGTTCATCATCATCTCCTTTTGGATTCTTCAACTACTGGCACCAAGTTAACCCGGATGCGGCCTCAATCAGCCGCGTTCGATTGTACTGAGTGTTCGGTGCCGAGTCCCCTATGTTCGGTTGGTGGCAGCGCAGAAATGGGCTGGTATACTTATGGCAGCTCACCTGTTTGTTTGCCTGCCTTCGACAATCACCTTGCTACAGGACTGCTACCATGAAACGTCGTGAAATGCTGTTGACCACCGGTGCTGCTGTCGCGGGAACGTGCGCCTTTCCGTTGCGTTGGGTGGCGGCCGCCGACAAGAAACCTCAAAAAGTGCTCTACTTCACTCGCAATGTCGGCTTCTACCATTCGGTGGTCGTGCGCAAGGGTGACGAATTAAGCCACTCGGAGAGGGTCTTGATCGAGATGGGTAAACGTGTTGGAATCGAAGTCGAGTGTACAAAAGACGGCCGGGTGTTCGACGGCGACATCGATCAGTACGACGCGTTTGCCTTTTACACCAATGGCGATCTAACGGCCGCGAACAAACAAAATGAGCCGCCTATTTCGCAGGAAGGAAAGAAACGCTTCTTGGACGCAGTGGCCGCCGGAAAGGGATTCATTGGGTTTCATTCCGCCTGTGCGTGCTGGCGCACACCAGGGCCGCGCGTCGAGAACGCCAAGGAGGTGGATCCGTATGTCGCCATGCTGGGCGGCGAGTTCATCGCCCATGGGCCTCAACAGGAGGCGATCATACGCATTACGTCACCGAGTTTCCCGGGAATGCAGAACTTGGGCGATTCGTTCGAAATGCTCGAGGAATGGTATGCCATGAAGAACTTTGCCAAGGACCTGCACGTGATCCTGGTACAGGAGACCGAAGGGATGAAGGGCGACTGCTATCAACGCCCGGCGTTCCCGTCCACTTGGGCCAGGATGCAAGGTAAGGGCCGAGTGTTCTTCACGTCGATGGCGCACCGCGAAGACGTTTGGGAAGGGGAACCGTTCCAGCAGATCGTGTTGGGAGGCTTGGCCTGGGTTCTGGGCAACGTGGACGCGGATGTCACGCCCAACGTCGAGAAGGCGGCCCCGAAAGGGAGCCAATTGAAAGCGTGAACCGCGGCGGCTAGAACGCTATCGCGAGGCCCAGCAAACCGGCAAGCCCGACCAGGACCAGCGGAAGCAAGCGATTGCTCCTGCGCGCAACACCGTGTCGCCGAGACAATTCGTCGACTGCGTGTTTTGCCTTTTCGTGGTCAGCCCCTGTTTCCTCGCGGTACAGTCTGATTGCGTGGCCCATGCTTCCCTCTTTGAGAAGCATTACCACAAGCCCTTCTTTATCTTCGTCCATATAGTTGGCTCTGCCATATTGGGTGCATCGAGTTCCGGTACACAGTGCGTCAGGGCCGCCAGCCAAAATCGAGCTGCCGCTCGGTTGGCACTGGTCCGCTCCCGCTGGTCGCTGACTCTGTGAAGAACTCAACGACTTTGCATCTGCAGTAAAGTGGCCTCGTTAGAGCCCATGCGACTTCGCGTCGATGTGCGATGGAATGATTCCGAGATCAGTGATTAGAGCGCGTTCGGGACAACAGTAGCGGGTTTTTCGCCGTCTGGACCTATGATTCACGGCGCCGGAGACGCTACACGTCCGTGCGACACGCACTAGAATCGCGACGCGACGCTTGTGCCGGCGCAGTATCGACTACTCTATGGCCGACCGCCCAATTGTCAACGAACGAAACTCTCGCAAGTGAAGATGTGCCGCCAAGAACCGCCTTGTGAGGTCCGCTTTTGCGGCCTTGGGGACGTCTGACGGAAAACCACATCCTTCAGAGAATGAGTTGTGTTACGATTGGCTGAGGGTTGGACGACTACAGAAACACTTGTCGTATTCGTCGAACGTGTCTTATGATAGGGAAGGAACGCGAGGCGCAGAGGGGCTGCGTCTCGAATGCCTCCGTCTGGGAAGCAAAGTGAGCGATACCACTCCTCCCATTGCTGACGACACTTCCGTCGAAGCGCCGCCGGTCATTATCGAGACCCGCGCTAACTCCGCCCCTCCCCCTTTAGGGGCGTATCGAGGGCGTGAGATTGTTCGACAGTTGTCTGATCTTCCCGATGAGAAAGACCCGTTGGGAAAACACCAGGATATGGGTTTTCTGGTATTCGCAGCTCTTCCCGGAGGATTGGCCAGCGCCGTCATCCATCTATTGCTTCTTATCAGCATGGGCATTTGCATGCTGGCCGCTTCGGAGTTCGGCGCCAAGACCATAAGCATCGAGGTTGTAGAGGCTGACAATTCGGATCTGCTCGAAGACGAACTCCTCGACGAGATGGCTATGGAGATCGAACCGCTGCCGACGGAGGACTTCGCGGAACCGGAAGAGGCTTCGTGGGATAGCGAAGTGTTCGAGGAGAAGGAAGAACTGGTCACGCTTGACGTGGAAGACTTGCTTACGTCGGTCGCTCAGGAGGGGTTGGACAAAGGTGCGATTGCGGCGGGTACTGGAGTGGGCGATGGATACGCAGATCATCAGCATCCGGGCGGCGGCTTGGCATCGCGTGCCGCGCGCCGACAGCAAGCTCTGGCATACGGTGCCAGTCCCGAAAGTGAAAATGCCGTGGAACTTGCGCTGGAGTGGCTGGCCAAACACCAAAGAGGAGACGGATCCTGGTGTTTCAACCATCGGGAGGGAGATCACAATTGCGAGGCATGTCGCTGTAGCAACCCTGGTTCGCAGTACGCCCCAGCCTTAAACGGTGCGACGGCCATGGTTCTGTTGGCGTACTTGGGAGCTGGATATACGCACTTGGAGGGCCAATACCAAGAAGAAGTCGCCGCAGGTCTGCGTTACTTGATCGATGCCCAGCAACCAAGTGGAAGTCTCATCGATTCTTCCGGGCGTATGTACAGTCACGGCTTGGCCACTTTCGCTCTGTGTGAAGCGTTGGCGATGACTCGATACGATTACCACAGGCCTAATCCGTTGCCAAGAATCACCGACACGACCGAACTTGATCCAGAGCAATTGGCGGGGGCTGCCGATGGCAAGCCGGTTGTTGATATCGAGGATCCATTTGCCGACGGTGCCGCTCTCTGGGACCCAAGTGTCACTGAATCGACCGGAGAGCCGCTGCCGGTCGGGCTCGACCAGTTGGCACGAGCCGCTCAGTTGGGGATCACCTTTATCGAGAAGGCTCAACATTTTCGCGGAGGTTGGCGGTACACGCCCGGCGAGGCTGGTGACACTTCGGTCGTCGGGTGGCAAATGATGGCTTTGAAAAGCGCCTACCTGGCGGGGCTGGAAGTCGATCCACGAACTGTCAAAAAGGCCATAGGATTTCTGAACTTCGTTGCCGACGACCGCATCGGATCCACTTACGGCTACACGAGCGGCAACAAGAAACGCAACGTGGATATCCGCCGTTCGATCACCGCTACCACACCGATCGGTCTGCTCTGTCGCATGTACACTGGCTGGGATCATAATCAGAGAGGACTTGCGGTGGGCGTTGCGCGACTGGAGAAGTGCGCTCAGCGCGGCAAGGGCATGTACTTCTACTACTACGCTACGCAAGTAATGCATCACTACAAAGGACCTGCTTGGCAGAACTGGAATGCTTGGATGCGCGACTACCTGGTAAAGACCCAGAATCGCAAGGGATCAGAAACCGGAAGTTGGTTCTTCACAGGTCCTCACGACAATGCCGGCCGCCTCTACTGCACCGCCATGGCTACAATGACGCTAGAAGTGTACTATCGCTATTCGCCCATCTACGGGAGCGCGGCAGTCGATGCCGCGCACAGCGGCAATTAGACACAAGCCGGGAGGAGCGGAGGTCCCAAGGTCGACTGAGCTTTCCAACCGCGTCTCTCACATCCACGACGAATCAATGCCGCCAGCACTCACAATGTCTCAGGATCGCGTGCCGTCAGCGTTGTTCGCCATCGGGTGGTTGTTCGTGCTGCACGGACTGGCGGACATCATGGTGGGCATCTATCGGTGCCACGACGTGGACCGCGCCCTGACGGATCTACTAGCGGCATCGCTCACACGCAGCCAGTTGTGCCTGCTGGCGATTTGGCTAGCGGCCGGATCGGAACGGTTGTCCTGGCGGATCTGTGGATTGATCGCCGGCAGTTGCTTCGTCTTCATTGTGTTCTCTCGGCTTGTCTTTCCGGGAGCCCAGGACATCTTGCGTTACACATTCTGGCTCGACGAACACTGGGTGTACTACTTCCGGCTCTCCGGGCCGGGCGACGTGCTGGCCAAAGCTCCGATTCTGATTGGCGGACTCGTCGTGCCGCTGTTGATATGGCGTGGCTGGCGAGCGATTCGTTCCGTCCGACAGACCGGGTTGCCCCGAGTGAATCTGGCACGCTGGCTGCGATTCCAATTCCGCATGCAGGACATCATTGTTTGGATTGTAACCCTGTCAGTGGCATTGGCCGCCACGTACCGCACTTCGCCCTATCCTGGTTGGTATGGCGACTTGATTGGCCATTGGCGGGAGCTCGCACGACTGAAAACGCCGCAAGACGTCTATTGTGCTGCCAGTGCCGTCCTTTACGTTTTCGTGGCCGGTGTTTCGCTTTGGTCCGTCTACTCGAGAATGCTGCTGCGGTTCCGGGTCCCAATTGCGCTGGCACTCGTGAGCGCGCCCGCCTTTGGATTCGAACTATGGCTTCGAAGAGTCGCCGAGCATTCGACATCCGAACCCCTGGCGGAAGTGTGGGGCCAAGCGTCGAACGAGACCATGATCAGCATCCTGGCGGCTACGATCATGGTGGGTTCTTTGATGCTGGTCAGGTTTTACGGTATGGTCACCGTGCGCCGTCGCCGTAGGACCGAACTGGCATTTGCCGCGGATTTGCCACCTGCCGACCCGAGCGAGAAAAACTCTCCGTCTATTCCTGAAGACGATTCGTGATTGCCTCGCCAAAAGGGTACAATCGTCGCATACCGCCGCACCTCTGCGCAGGCGGCAGATCAACGAAACAAGTACGGAGTTCCCGCCGTGTCACTCACGATGACCCCTCGCGAGCGTTGGCTGGCATTGTTAGACGGTAAGCCAGTCGACCGTATTCCGACCGACTATCAAGCGACTGACGAGGTGACCGCTCGTCTGGTACGGGAGTTGGACTGCGCGGATGAAGACGAACTGTGGCGCAAATTGCACATCGACGCGCGGAAGTACGTCGTATCACAATGGAAACTGCCTCATCACCCCGATGCCCCCCAAGCGGACATGTGGGGCGTGCGTTATCAATCGGTGGACTACGGTACGGGAGCCTACGAGGAGCCGTTGCTCCATCCACTGGCGGCGGCCGAAACCGTGGACGACGTTCACGCCCATCGCTGGCCCGAACCGGGTGATTCGGATTACGACGTGATCACGCGCACGCTGGACGAGGACGATGGCCTGCGTCCGATCCATTCGTGCTGCTACGAGCCATTCCTACTGTACTGCTACATGCGTGGGCTGGAACTGGCATACGAGGATTTGGCGATTCGGCCGGACGTGGCCGACGCGATCCTGGGGCACATCTTCGACTACTACTACGAGCACCAACGTCGTTGCTTCGAGGCAGGCAGCGGGCGAATCGACCTGACTTGGGTGGCCGAAGATCTGGGCTCGCAGACGGGTCCGTTGATGAGCCTCGAAATGTACCGGCGTTTCTTTCTGTCGAACCAGATCAAGATGGCCGAACTGGCTCGTTCGTTTGGAATCCACGTGATGTACCATACCGACGGTGCCGTCCGCCTGTTCCTGCCTGATCTGATCGACCAAGTCGGAATCGAGGTATTGAACCCAATCCAGTGGCGCTGTCCAGGAATGGAACGCGAAGGCCTGGTAGCCGACTTCGGCGATAGCATCATCTTCCACGGTTCAATCGACAATCAACAAACGCTGCCGTTTGGAACGGTGGATGACGTGGTCGCCGAGGTGCGGGAGAGTGTCGAGATCTACCACAATGCTCGCTGGATCTGCAACCCATGCCATAACATCCAGCCCGTCACTCCGACCGAAAACATTGTGGCCATGTATGAGACGATCCACGAACTGGGTAAACGTTGAAATGGGAGCCCTGGAATGAGATGCCCAACTCTTGTGCTGTTGACAGTCGTTCTTGCCTCGGCAGCCAGCGATCGCGCTGCGGCCGAGTTGAAGGTTTGGACCGTGACCGAAACCCGACGCGTGCTGCGCGACGACGCAATGGAAAACACCGTCGATGTTCCGTTGGCGGCTGCACGCGGCGAATGGGAGAGTTTTCAGATCCTGATGCGAAGTGATCTGGCTGTCAAGGGAATCAACGTCGTCCCCGGTGACTTGACGGGGCCGGATAGTGCCACGATACCGGCATCGACTGGGCGGTTGTATCGACAGCACCAGTTTCACCTCACAATCCCGACCCATCGCAACGATGCGTTTCGCCCCGGTTGGTATTCGGATGCGCTGATCCCCTTCAAGCATCCGATGACACGTCAACCGCTGTCAGGCGGTCGATTCGCTGCAGTACCGTTCGACCTGCCGGCCAACGAGACGCACGGTTTTTGGGTGGACCTGTTCGTGCCGCCAGAGGCCAAGCCGGGGGAGTATCGCGGAACCTACCGAGTTACCGCCGCAAATGGCGAGTCGGTCGAGATTCCCGTCGTGCTGAAGGTTTGGGATTTCGCCCTGCCACGCGTATCAACGTTGCGGACGGCACTCGGTTCACCTGCTGCCCGCATGCGGTCGTACTATCAGCAGCGGGCCAGGAATGGCAAAGAACCGGAACCCGACGATTGGGCGGCGGTTGTCGAGCAATGTGCCGAAATGCTCAGCCGCCATCGCATCAACGCCACGCCCTCGACTGGAAGTCTCGCGCCGGTTGCGCAGCCAGACGGGAGCTATCGGATTCCGGATGAGCAGATCGATGCGTTTCGCAAGTTCGTGGATCGTCATCATGTCAATGCGTTTCCTGTGCCCCATCCACGAGGCGCTGTGAAAGACCCAATCGAACAGCGCGAGCGGTTGCACGCGTGGCTGAAGAGTTGGGACCGGGCGTCCGAGCAGTTGGATCGTCCGGATGTTGTCTTCTACACCTACTTGAAGGACGAACCAAACGAAGAGGATGCCTACCGCTACGTGCAAGAATGGGGACGGGCCATCCGCGAGGCGAAGTCCGTAGTCAAGGTGATGGTTGTGGAGCAGACTTGGACTCAGAACGAAGCCTGGGGTGATCTATACGGCGCGATCGACATCTGGTGTCCGCTGTTCCCGCTGTTCAAGGAGGAAAGCGCAGCCAAGCGTCAAGCCTTGGGTGAAAGCATCTGGACTTACACCGCATTGTGCCAGCGAGACAAGACGCCATGGTGGCACACCGATTTCCCGTTGTTGAACTATCGCGTGCCGACCTGGATCGCGTGGCGTTATCGCATGCGTGGGCTGCTGTATTGGGGCGGAATGTCCTATTGGCGCGGTGTCGAGGATCCCTGGACCGAACCGGGAACACTGGACCGGCGAGACCGCAACCCCAAACTCATGTACAACGGCGAAGGCAGTCTTGTGTACCCAGGGCGCGCCGTGGGCTACGACGGCATCGCCCCCAGCCTGCGAGTGAAAGCCCTGCGCGATGCAATTGAAGACTACGAGTACCTTGCCACCTTGGAGCGGCTTGGCCATGCAGAAGAGGCACAGAAGCGGATCAAACCGCTGGCTGAATCGTGGTTTCAGTGGGAGACAGAACCGGCAGCGTATCAGAGGGCGAGGGAGGAATTGGCGGAAGTCATAATGGCGGCTCGTTAGGCCACGCCGCACGAGTTCGCGTGTTACGGGCCGCTTTGGCTCGTCCCATCGTTCAAGGCTTGGTGGACGAGACTGAGCAGTTCGTCTGGATCGCTCGGCTTGTCGAGGAAACCAAAAACTCGATTGGCCAACTCCCGCACGCGTGGATCGTTGTTCCCCGAGCCCGTCACTACAATGGTCGGCAAAGAATACCCTTTTTCAGCCATCTTCCGTACAACGTCCAGGCCGTTCATCTCGGGCATGACGAAGTCCAGCAGCAGACAGCCGGTCCGGGAAGGACTGTAGTTCTGCAGGAACTCGTTTGCGCTTAGATAGGCTTCAACACGAAGTCCTTCTGACTCAAGAAGCCACTGAGTGGATCGGAGAGCGCCCTGGTCGTCGTCCACGACGAAAACGGTGGGATCTGCCCGCATTCCGTATCCCTTCGCCTGGTAGCCCTGAGGAGATTCCCTATCAACCCCTTGTCTGCCTGGGCGCCGTAGCAGGGCGGGCACCTTCTCTCGCGGAGATGATGCGTTTTGGCGCTCACTCGGATGGGCATAATGATACCAATTGCAAGGTAATAGTCAACCTCTCTTGAGGCGGAATCACCATGAGGTACAGGCGTATACTGCCTGCCAAGGGTCTCAACGCTGGTACGTTCCAACCAATTCGCCCTGGGCCAACACATGACCGTCCATTGATGCGAGGAGCTTGTTCTTGTCGATTCCTGGCTTCACATTCAATTTGCAGTCCAGCGCATAGAGTTTGAAGTGATAGTGATGGATGCCGTGCCCTGGTGGCGGTGCTGGGCCACGGTAGCCGATTGTGCGACCTGTGGGCCACGAGTTCCGGCCTTGAAACGCTTGGATTGGGCTGTCCAACTGCGCATCGGACGGAATGCCCTCCGGCAGTGCCGTGACGGTCGGAGCAATCTTGTAGATGACCCAGTGGACCCACGGTTCGGCGGTCGGGGCGTCTGGATCGTCGCAGATGAGCGCGAGTTCCTTGGTTTCGTCCGGAACGTCCTCCCACGCCAGTGGTGGTGATATGTCTTCACCATCGCCCGTGTGCTTTTGTGGAATCACATCGCCTTCGGCGAACACCGTACTGTGAATCGTGATGCTCATCATCGCGCCTCCTTTGAGGACAGTGGCCGGTTGGTGGCAAGCAGATGACTGAGTGTGGCCTCGGTACAGATCGATGTATGTGCCGCAGTCGCATCGAATCCCACGGCCAAACCGAAAGAGAGTAACGTCATATCCCTTGCCGCAATTGGGACAGGCTATCGCCATGAGACGTGCCGTCGAGCGGGAACTGTGAAATCACTGCCGACGCATTACAATGTACCCCTTTGCGAGTGAACGGTCGATAAGTCGTCGCCAATGAGCATCAATCAATTGCCCGAGGAATGCTTTGTCAGCGTGCTGACTCCCGCGGGACGCAGCGCCGTGGCCACGATTTCGGTCATTGGTGGCGAAGCCATGGATCGCGTCGCGGGGCTGTTTCGCCCCGCAGCGGGAACCCGCTTGCAGCAATCTTCGAACAGCCGGATCGTGTTTGGGCGCTGGGCGGCCGAGGACCGAGAAGGTGAAGAACTGGTCGTATGTTGCCGCAGCCGCGATGCGGTCGATGTGCACTGTCACGGCGGCCGAACGGCCGCTAGGCGAATCGTCGATTCCCTGGTTCGGGCAGGCTGCTGTGAGATCGAATGGCAAAGGATGGCTGCGTTGTGCGAGGACACACCTATTAGGACCGAGGCACGCATCGCGCTGGCTGCCGCTCGGACGGCGCGCACGGCCGCGATTCTGCTGGCTCAATATCGCGGCGCGCTCGAAGCAGAGTTGACAAACATCGCAGCTTTGTTGGAGAAGAAGGAGACCGGCGCGGCAGCCGATCGACTCCGACAACTCAAACGCTACGCTGATGTGGGCAGACACTTGACCAAGCCGTGGCGCGTTGCCCTGACTGGGCACGCTAACGTCGGAAAAAGCAGTCTGATCAACGCGATCCTGGGATACGACCGTTCGATCGTGTTCGAAGAACCTGGGACGACGCGCGATGTGGTCATCGCGTCGACCGCTATCGACGGCTGGCCCGTAGAGTTGGCTGATACGGCCGGCCTGCGCGAAGGCGGCGACGCGGTCGAATCCACAGGAGTCGCCTTGGCTCGCCAGCGATTGGCAACTGCGGATTTGGTGGTGGTTGTCTTCGATGTCGCTGCGCCTTGGACTACCGAATCAACGGCCCTTGCCAACGCTTGGCCCAATGCACTGGTGGCCCACAATAAATGCGATCTTGTCCCGAAGCCCCCCAGCGATCTGCCCACAGGCATCCGTACAAGTGCGATAACCGGTCAAGGCATTGAGGAACTAGTCAAGGCATTGGGTTCGAATCTCGTCTCGGATCCACCGACGCCTGATGCTGCCATTCCTTTTACCGATCGCCAAGCCGTCGCAATCGACGCCGCACTTCAGGCTTTGGACACTGGCCATCCGGCCGAGGCATCGTCGGCCATCGTACGAATTCTTGAAGTCCAACCCGTAAGTATTTTGCCGGTCCATAACTTGTGAGCTACAGTTCCCGTGGTTGGTAGCGGCCGTGAGTGCCAGGGATTTTTCTGTTTTGCGGAGGATTCGCCCCTGTCTCAACGGAACGCTTCCCCGCCGAAATAGCTGCATAGCGGCCGCTAGATATAAGATGCAGCACCCTATGAAATGAAGCATCGGATTTATGTACGAAACATCGAATGATCAAGACCCGGCGGCTCTGAATCACGAGGAGTTGCTGGCCCGTTGCATGGGAAACATCGAGTTCGCTGAACGTGTTCTTGCGAAGTTCCAGGATAGCTTTGGGCAGGACTTGGAGAGCCTGGAAACGGAACTGAAATCGGAGAACGCCGAGACAGTCGCCTCGGTCGCTCATCGCTTGAAGGGTTCGTCGGCAAGTGTTGGCGCGCCGGGACTCAACCAATACGCAGCCGAGATCGAAGAACTGGGGCGAGCCGATCGCCTCGGCGAGATCGAACAACCCGCGCTACACCTGCGCCGCGAATGGTCGCGATTTCTGGACCACGTGTCGTCGGGCGTATCGTCGAGTGTTAACGGGCCTTAGCCAGGGCGCATTTATTTGGTATTCGGGGGATAACGCGTGCGTGTCTTAGTCGTTGAAGATGACGAACTGGTCGCCGACATGCTGCGCCACTCTCTCGTAGAGCTGGGATATGAGCCGACTACGTCGAGCAACGGATTCGAGGCATTGAAGCTAATCCGTACCGGCCTTTATCGGCTTGTCATTTCTGATTGGGAAATGCCAGAGATGAGCGGCATCGAGCTGTGTCGCTCCATCCGTGAACGCCGGCTCAGTGGCTACGTCTACATCGTCCTTTTGACGTCTCGCAGCGGCACTGGAAACGTCGTTGAAGGATATGACGCCGGTGCGGACGATTTCATCACCAAACCTTTCCAGCCTCACGAGTTGGCTGTCCGCTTGAAAGTTGGCGAACGCATTTTGTCGTTGGAAAGCCGTGACGTCACCATATTCGCTCTGGCCAAACTGGCCGAGTGCCGCGATCCGGAAACGGGTATGCACCTGGAGCGAATGAGAGAGTATTGCCGCGTCTTGGCCGACGAACTTTCGACCTGGGAGAAACTAAGCGACCAGATCGATGGCGATTTCGTCCAGATGATCTATTTGACGAGCCCGCTGCACGACATTGGCAAAGTGGGAGTACCCGACGCCGTGTTGCTGAAGCCGGGGCGATTGGATGCGGACGAGTTCGAGACGATGAAGCAGCACGCCGCGATCGGCGGACAGACGCTTGACACCGCGGCACAAGTCCACCCAGAGGCCCATTTCTTGCATATGGCCCGGGACATCGCTTGGACACACCATGAGCACTTCGACGGAACCGGCTATCCTAAGGGATTGGCTGGGACGGAAATACCGCTCTGTGGCCGCATCACGGCGTTGGCCGACATTTATGACGCCCTGACCACAAAACGCATCTACAAACCCGCTTTCAGCCACGAAACAGCTCGTTCGATCATATTGGATAGCAAAGGCACCCACCTCGATCCCGACGTTGTTGAGGCCTTTCTGAAACGCGAGGAAGACTTCCGCACAGTCTACCGCCAATTCCGCGAGAATGGCGTTCTGTCCAAGCAGGAAGAGCCATCTGCCGTGGCGGCCGTCCAGCAACCTGCAACTGAGGCCGCACAACCCGTCTAGATGATATCTGTGGCGCATCCACAACGAATCATCAGGGGAACCTCCTGTACGGCCACTAGATGGGGATTTGCGAAAGCTAGACTTCCGTAAGGTTTGACCAGCATTGCCTTTCGCGTCACCAATTCCCAACGGTGTTTCATGAACGAGACACAACAACATGCGGACGCTAGTAGCCCCACCGCTGAGCCAGATTCGGGCGTCTTTGTCGACATCGTTTTCGGCGGGCGTTACCGCGTCACGGAAGCACTGCGAAAGGCAAGAAACGCGGAGGCGCTGTCGGCGATCGACTTGGCGAACGACGGAACCGTTGCCGTAAGGCTGGTGCCGGCCAGACTTCTTTCCGTCGACGGCAAGCCTCGCCTTGAGCAACAGCTTGAATTGCTGCGCCAGATCGGAAGTGCCTGGCTCACAACGCCCATCGACTTTGGGCAAAAGGACGATACTTTGTACTTCGTCCTGCCCCAAATCACAGGTGACTTTCTGGACTTGCGGCTGAAGGAAGGTCCGCTGGAACTCCGAGAAGCCCTGGCCATCGGTTGCTGTCTCTTTTCGGCGTTGAAAGACCTTCACGAGCATCGAACGCTGCATCTGAACATCAACCCGTCGAACGCAATAGCCGATGCACATCCTCCTCTCAAGCGAGCGACTCTGCTGGACTTGGGCCTCGGCGAAACCCTCCATATGGAAGAGGTCCTGGCAGACCAGCCGCTGAATCCGGCTCTGTACTTCTCCCCGGAGCAAGCTGGCTCGATCGATTGTGATTTGGGTGAACCATCGGATCTCTATTCCGCCGGTGTCGTTCTGTTCGAGTGTTTGGCGGGCCGCACACCGTTCAGTGGGCAGAACGTCAGCGAGATCCTGTTCGAACAGATGACGGCTCCCGTGCCATCCCTGCGAAGCCTTGGGTTGGTAGTGCCGCGAGCCTTGGACGAATGCGTCCAGCGGCTTTTGCGAAAGGATCCACTTGATCGATACCAATCGGCCGAAGCGGTATTGAAAGACATGACGGCCATTGCCGATGCCGTCGATCGTGGCAACAGTGACCCATCGTTGACCGTCGGTAGACTCGACAGACGATCTAACTTGGCCGAGCCCTCCCTCGTTGCCCGGAGCGACGAACTGCGACAGGTGAGCGAGCAAATCGAACGGACAATGGCGGGCCAAGCGAGCTTGATGTTGTTGGAAGGAGAATCGGGAACCGGCAAATCACGACTCCTGGACGAGGTGACCCAGTGCGGTCTGAGTCGCGGACTCTGGATACTCCATGGACATGGCTCGAACGACGTTGGCCAGCGACCGTTTCAGTTGCTCGATGGAATAGTCGACGAGTTTCTGGCTGTCGCGGCAGAAGATCCGAACCGAGCCGAGTCGCTGAGGCAACGTCTTGATGTTCATCGCGAAACTCTCGGCGCGGCACTTCCCGCGCTTGGTGAGGCGTTTGGGTGGCAACGAACGGATTTGCCCGCGCATGAAGCGTTTGGCGAGGCCAGGAGCATTCAGGCACTGTCCGATTTACTGAACGCTTTGGGAAACGAACAGCGGCCGGCGGTGATCATCCTCGATGATTGTCAGTGGGCCGACGAACTGACGATAAAGCTGATCGAACGATGGTGCGCATCCAAGAAAGGGCGACGGAAGAAGAACGATGGCCATGTGCTTCTGGTAGTTGCGTTCCGTTCGGAAGACGTGGGCGACCAGCACAGGCTGCGGAACACTAAGCCATCGGCGCATCTGACGCTGTCACGCCTTGAGCCCGAGAAGATACAGCGTCTTGCGGAATCGATGGCTGGGCCACTGCCGCCCGAGGTCGTTGACACGGTGTGCCGATTGTCGGAAGGAAGCCCTTTTATGGCTTCGGCCGTGCTCAGGGGGCTTGTCGAATCAGGAGCCATGGTAGCGGACTCGCCGGGATGGCGATTCGAGCCTTTGGCCGTGGAAGGCTCTCAGTCTTCTGAGTACGCGGGGACCCTCCTGTCGCGCCGCATCGATCTGCTACCCAAACAGGCAGTTGAGGTTTTGTCTGTTGGCGCTGTGCTGGGAAAGGAATTCGATCTCAATATCGCCGCTCAGCTGACCGAGCATCCTGTTGAACAGATTACGGCTTCGCTGGAAGAAGCTCGAAAGCGGCATTTCGTTTGGCTTCAACCCGAGATAGCCCGTTGTGCCTTCGTTCATGACAAGATCCGAGCTGCGTTGCTCGAGCGCCTGTCAGATGAAGATCTGAGGGACGTTCATCTCCGGGCGGCGGTCTATCTTCGCGATCACGCCCCCGAAAGCGTCTTTGATTTGGCGTATCACTTCGACGCGGCGGGCGAGGGTGACTGGGCGTTGAACTACGCATTGGAGGCTGCCGAACAGGCACGTTCGCAACACTCGCTGGAAATCGCCGAACAGCAATACCGAATCGCCCACCGCGCGGCCAAAGAGGCTTCGAGGGCTCTTCGCTATCGAATTGCCGAGGGGCTAGGCGATGTACTGATGCTGCGAGGCCGCTACGACGACGCGGAGAGGTGGTTCAAACGGGCAGCGGTGCTGGCTGAGGGGAGCTACTCCAGAGCCCAGATCCGAGGCAAGCTGGGCGAGTTGGACCTCAAGCGAGGAGACATGGTATCCGCCACCGAGTGTTTCGAGGAAGCGCTGCGGATGCTGGGAAGGACGGTGCCGCGCAAAGCCGCGTTCCACCTCGCTTTGCTCGCATGGGAAGCTGTGGTGCAGATCGCGCACACGCTTTTGCCCCGAATCTTCGTGCACCGCCGCAAGGAGAAGCCGCCGGAAGACCAGTTGCTGGGAATCCGGCTATTCAGCCGGTTGGCTCACGGCTACTGGTTCACTCGAAGCAAGGTCGTGGCGCTCTGGGCTCACCTGCGGGGCATGAACCTGGCCGAACGCTATCGCCCGACCCTGGAACTTGCGCAGGCCTACTCGGAACACGCGCCCGGAATGACACTCGTAGCGTATTTCCGTCGAGGAATCGCCTACGCGCAGAAGTCGCTTGAGATTCGCACATCCTTGGGTGATGTATGGGGGCAAGGTCAATCGCTCAGCTACTACGGCATCTTGCTATACGCCGCATCGCGATTCGCCGAGTGTGTTGAAAAGGGCCGAGAAGCAGTCCGACTGCTGGAAAGGACGGGGGATTTCTGGGAAGTCCACATAGCTCGATACCAAGTCGCGGCGTCCTTCTACCACATGGGAGATCTCCGGAGCGCGATCGAGGAAGCTCAGAATAATCACAAGTCCGGCCTGGAACTGGGGGACGAGCAGGCTTCGGGCATTGGGTTGGACGTCTGGTCGCGCGCCTCCGGCGGATCGATCCCCCAAGATATCCTCCAGACGGAGGTTGAACGGAAACGCCCGGACGCCCAAGGCTTCGCTCAGGTTCTGCTCGCCCAGGGCGTTGGGCTGCTCGGGTGCGGAGATACGGAACAAGCCGCTACCGTGTTTGAAAAGGCCATATCCATCGCTGACAAGGCGGGGGTCAACAACGCCTACACATTGCCGAACTTGACTTGGCTTGCCACAGCCCGCCGGAGGCAGGCCGAAGAACGGGTGGGATACACCCCCAAGCATCGCTGCACCGCCTTGAAACGCGCCGAGGTGGCGGTGCGTCGTGCCGTGCGTGCTGCGTGGATCTGCCAAAACGATCTGCCGCAAGCGTTGCGGGAACGCGGCTTGATCCAGGCGATGCGCGGCAGGCTTCGCCGGGCTCGCCGTTCGTTTGACAAGAGCCTTGTCGTCGCCAAACGACAAGATGCCCACTACGCGCACGCACAAACACTGCTGGCGAGAGGCCGGGTCGGCATCGAAGCTGGTTGGCCCAATGCCGAGCGAGACATAGCTGACGCCGAAGCGTCGCTGCGAGTGCTGGACGTGTCGCCCCAGAACGGTGGACATCGGTACGGCGACACAATGGCAGGCTCGGTAACTCTGTCGCTTGCCGATCGGTTCGATCGGGTACTTGAATCGGGGCGCCAAATCGTCTCGGCACTCAACGAGAAGACGATCTATTCCGAGGCCCGCGCCGCTGCTCTACGGCTGCTACGTGGCGAGAACTGCCTTCTACTATGCGTGGTTGAAGAGGCGGGGACACAACGCATAGTTCCGTCGAGCGGTCAGACAAACAAAGGCTTCAGTGAGTTGATGGCACGTCGAGCGCTGATGGCCGGTCGTGCCATGACATTTGCCGACGAGGTCGCAGAAAACGAAACGGACGAGGATACCCTTTCCGAAGATCGATCCACGCTATGTGTGCCCGTGTTTGTACGCGGGCGTGCAGTCGCTTGTCTTTACGTCACGCACAGCCAAGTGCGAAATCTCTTCGGCCCGGACGAGGAGCGGTTGGCTGATTTCATCGCCACCGTCGCCGGGGCCGCCCTGGAGAATGCTGACGGCTTCGAACAGCTGCAAAGCGTCAACGAAACGCTGGAGAAAAGAGTTGCCGAGCGGACGGCTGCCGCCGAAACGCGAGCGGAGGAGCTGGCTCGCTCGAATCGCAAATTGAAGCGAACTGCAAACGAGCTCAAGCGGACCGAGGAACAACTACGCTTGGCGAGCCAGACGGCCGAGGCAGCCAGTAGGGCCAAGAGTGAATTCCTTGCGGCGATGAGCCACGAGATTCGCACGCCCATGAACGGCATCACCGGAATGACCGAATTGGCTCTCCGTACGTCGCTCACGTCCGAACAACGCGGGCACTTGAACATCGTCAAGCAATCCGCCGATGCCCTGTTGCGATTGTTGAACGATATCCTCGATTTGTCCAAGATCGAAGCAGGCAGAATGGAACTCGAGCGGATTCCTTTCGAGCTGCACGAACTCGTCGGCGATTCGGCCCAGGTGTCGGCACTACCCGCTTCGGAAAAGGGCCTGGAACTGGTCTGCCGAACCGCGCCCGACGTTCCTCGCGAGACCCTCGGTGACCCCGGACGCCTGCGACAGATCATAGTCAACTTGATAGGAAATGCCATCAAGTTCACTGAACAAGGCGAGGTATACGTGGATGTTTGGGTCGAGGACCAAGTAGAGGACGACGTAATCCTGCACTTCGCGGTGAAGGACACGGGAATTGGCATTCCCAAAGAGAAGCAGAAGAAAGTATTCGAGTCATTCTCCCAGGCCGACAGTTCGACCACACGCTGCTACGGTGGCACCGGACTTGGCTTGGCCATTTCGACCCAACTTGTCGCGATGATGGGCGGGAGAATCTGGGTGGATAGCATCCCGGGCCGGGGCAGCACCTTCCATTTCACGGTGCAACTCGGGGCGACTACATCGAGCGAACCACTGTCGGCCGAAATCGTGCCTCAGGGGACACGTGCGTTGATTGTCGATGACAATTCGACCTGTCGCCGTGTCTACGCGGAGCTGTTGGCCAACTATGGAGCGACGGTGAAAACGGCCGATAGCGCCGCTGCGGCGCAGATACAGATCAAGCAAGCATTATCGGAGGGAATGAAATTCGACCTGGTGCTTCTCGATGCCGGTTTGCCCAAGTCGGGAGCTCTCGAGGTGGTCCAATCCTCTCAGCGCGACGCGGAACTGCGAGATTGCCGTTTCATTCTCCTGCTTCCAGTCGGACCGCAGGACTTGGCCGCGCGTTGCCGTGATTTGGGCGTCGATCTGTGCGTGACAAAGCCGGCAAAGACGTCCGACTTGATGGACGCCGTGGGCAAAGCCCTGGCCGCCGACGAGTCTCCAGCGCCTGCCAGTGACACGGAAACGGAAGCCGAAGATCAACGTCCGCTGCGGATCCTCCTGGCCGAAGATACGCCCGTGAACCAGGAGGTAGCCGCCGGGTTGCTCGAATTCAAGGGACATGAGGTAGAGGTTGCAGACAATGGTCTGGAGGCGGTCGAGGCGGTCAAGCACCGAGAATTCGATGTCGTGCTCATGGACATCGAGATGCCGGAAATGGACGGTCTCCGCGCGACCGCGGTCATCCGCGAAATTGAGAAGGATCGCTAGACTCACGTCCCGATCATCGCAATGACGGCCCACGCTATCCGAGGATTCCGAGAACGATGTATCAAGGCCGGTATGGACGGGTACATCGCCAAACCGATCCAACCCGACGAGCTATTCGCGACACTGGAATCGATTTCAGCGAATTTCCATTCCGTTGCCGCAGTTGAGAAGTGTCCCCCTCTCACACCTCCAATCCTGTCAGACCAACCGCCCGCTTCGGTCCCTATCTGAAACAATTGGCGACCTGTCAGCTTTGTCCCCAACTCGGCGGTTTCGATTGATCGCGTACGCCAAGACGGCCGAAACGTCCTGCGCCAGAGAGGCAACGGTTGCAGCGAGAACGGTCTGACGCTACGGTTAACAGCACCCTATGGAGCCCATTGCTGCTTGCTGAACGAAAACAAGGAGAACTTGACGATGAAACACGGCAAACAAACGAAACTGCACCAGTCACAGGGATGTACACGTCGCGATGCACTGAAAGCCGGGGGAACCGCCGCCGCCGCTTCCGCGCTGGTTGGCATGGCCGTCCCATCAGTACACGCGGCTGAAGATAACACGTTCCGCTTAGCGTTGATCGGCAGCGGCAATCGCGGCAGTGGTGCGGTGGGCAACGCAATCGCGGCCGCCGGAGATCGGCCGATCAAACTGGTGGCCATGGCCGACATCCTGGAGAACCGCTTGAAGGTGTCACACAAGGCGTTGTCGGAACGGTTTGGCGACAAGGTCGACGTACCGGCCGAGCGGCAATTCGTCGGATTCGATGCCCACCGCAAGGCCATCGACTGCCTGCAGCCCGGCGATATCGCCATGCTTACCGCGCACGCCGGCTTCCGGCGAGTCCATCTCGATTATGCCGTGGACAAGGGCATGCACGTGTTCATGGAAAAGTCGTTCGCACCGGACCCGGGTGGATTGAAGCGGATGCTGCGGGCGGGCAAACGGGCAGAGAAGAAGAGCCTGAAGATCGCATCCGGGCTGATGTGCCGCCATTCGCCGAACCGCCAGGCGCTGATCAACAAGATCCGTGACGGCGAATTGGGCGAGGTTCTATTCGTTCAAGCTTATCGCATGGGCGGTGGAGGTGTATTGTCGCCGCGTCCGGAAGGCAAGAACGAACTGATCTGGCAAGCTGCACGGCCTGGGTCCAGCCACCTGCTGTGGGCTGCCTCGGGCCTGATGATCGAGTTGTTGATCCACCAAGTCGACGAGTGCTGCTGGCTGAAGGACGCATGGCCCGTCTCGGTCCACGGCTTGGGCGGCCGAGTGCCGGAGAAGAAGGACTGCGGCCAGAACCATCACTCGTACGCGATGGAGTTTACTTTTCCCGACGGGGCCGTCGCACGAATCGACAACCGCAACATCCCCCGTTGCCACGGCGATTTTGTCACCTACCTTCACGCCACCAAATGCGCGGCGCAGTTCTCTGGCCAAGTCCACCGCAGCGATGTACACGTCTACAAAGACCAACGCTTGGCCAAAGACAACATTGTCTGGAAGGCCGAACCCGAGAAGAAACCCTTGCACCAGTACGAATGGGAAGTGTTGCTGGATGCGATCCAAAACGACACCCCGCACAACGAGACCGAGCGGTCAATCTACGCCAACCTAGCCGCCGTGATGGGACGAGCAGCCGTGCACATGGGCAAGATTATCACTTGGGAAGAAGCGACTGCTTCGGATTTCGAGTTTGTCGAGAACATCGACGACTTGGACTACGACAGCCCTGCACCGGTACAGGCCGACGAAGAAGGTCGTTATCCAGCGCCCGTTCCTGGGCTGTGGACGGAGATCTAGTCTCGTAGATGAAAGGGAGGGCGAGGCTCCTGCCGAGCCATCAATCGGTCACAAGGAGCGGCTCAGCAGGAGCTTCGCCCTCCCGAATCGGTAGCGTTACGGCCACTTGGACCTTCGACGACCAACCCGCGTCAAGAATACATGAGGAGCCCAACGATCATGGACCCGACACGCCGCCATTTCCTTAGTACGACCGCACTGACCGCGGCTGGCGCGATTTTGAATTCCAGGTTGCCCCGCCGGTCAAACGGTGCGGAGGCATCCGCTGAGATTCCGATCCGCCGCATCACGCGCGGGCCGAAGCATCACTGGTTTGCATACTACGACAAGTTCCAGTTCGATCCGTCGGATCGCTACGTTCTGGCGATGGAGGTCGACTTCGAACACCGAACGCCGCGACCGGACGACGTGATCAAGATCGGCATGGTCGATTTACACGGTGGCGATCGCTGGACCGAACTGGGCCGAACCACCGCTTGGAACTGGCAGCAAGGCTGTATGCTGCAGTGGATTCCGGGTTGGCAAACACGGATCCTGTGGAATGACTTACAGGGTGACCGTTTCGTTTGCCACATACTTGACACTCAAACGATGGAGAGCCGGACAGTTCCACATCCGGTTTACTCAGTCAGTCCGGATGGGAAATCAGCGGTGACCCCGGATTTCCGCCGGATTCACGATGTCCGCCCGGGTTACGGCTACGCCGGTCTGGGAGACCCGCATGCTGACGATTTGGCACCGAACGACACGGGAGTCTTTCATATCGATCTTGAAACCGGCGAATCTAAGCTGACCATATCGTTGGCAGATATCGCGAAACTGGGCGTCATTCCGAACCAGCAACCTGGGATAAAGCACTATTTCAATCACTTGCTGTTCAACCCGGATGGCTCTCGATTCATTGCCCTGCACCGATGGCGATATCCAAACGGAAGCCGGCTGACGCGAATGATCACAGCCAAACCGGACGGCAGCGACATTCGGATCGTCGTACCCAACGGCTACGCATCTCACTTCATCTGGCGCGATCCAAAACACATTCTCGTCCAGTCGAAAGACTGGCTGGGAAACTCGAGCTGGAGCAATTTCTTGTTCGAGGACAAGGAAGGTGGTACACCCGAAGAAATCGGTCGAGGTGTACTGAACGGCGGTGGGCACATCAGCTACCTGCCGGGCAACGAATGGATCTTGAATGACACCTATCCGCAAGGTAAGGCGAGGATGCAGACGCCTCACTTGTATCACGTCAAGAGCGGACGACGGGTCGATTTGGGACATTTCCATCTACCCAAAGCCTACAGCGGCGAGTGGCGAGTTGACACGCACCCACGATTCAGCCGCGACGGTCGCCTCGTCTGCATCGACGCGCCCCACGAAGACGAAGGCCGGCAGCTTCACTTGATCGACATCGGCAGTATCGTTGTATGAAGTGCGTAGTGTCATAGAGCAAGAGATCTATCATGGCTTTGGATTTGTTTAAGGTACACCGTCCGTAACGGCATCAAGACCCGAAGCGTAAGTTTTGAAGTTGCGCATGTTTTGAGTCCCGAAGGGACGGCAGCATGTAGCCTGGGGCGTCACGGCCGACGCGCACTCTGGGCAACCTGGAGTAGCGCGGCAATTTGATATTTGGTAAACAAATCGCTTTCCATCAGCGGGCTTGCCCGCAGCCTT
>CAZUAH010000054.1:28153-42670 GCA_964617665.1 uncultured Pirellulaceae bacterium | reverse complement strand
GCTGGTTTCATAGAGAGGTATTAAGATGTCGAACTTCTTTAATCAGCTTCCAAAGATTGACCTGAAAACGCAAAGTGTCCGTGAGGTCAAGCAAAAGCTGAACTATGCCTACGGTATTCTTCAGTCTGCGCTCAAGACGTATGAAGGTATCTCTTCGGACGTACAACGAGATGTGCGGTCTGTCCAGTACTGTATCAACGAGGGACTTACTGCAATCATGGCGTACCTCGACGCTGGTTACGAGATCTACGCACCTGCCAGCAATGTACCTACGCTTGCGTTGTGTGTACAGAGGGCAGAGAAAGCAAGAAAAGCGGCTTCTGCGCGGCAGGACAAGTACGATGCGCTTTCTAAGCAGTTAGGAGAGAAAGAGCGCAAGGTTGGATACGAATACGTACCAGAAGTGACCTTCTCTTCGATGCGCGGTGTTACTGACGAGAAGGGAAAAGGGGTCAGTCTTGGTCACAAACTTCTTGGTGGTGCTATTGCGGCTGTTGCTATCATCTGGGTAGCTAAGGACGTTTTTCTACCGCCGATGTTTCCTGATTATGCGACGAAAGGTAAATTTCGTCCTACTGAGAGATAGGAAATGACAAAAAAAGAACTCAACGAGTTAGTAGCGTCTCTTTCTACAGGGATAAATCCGAAGGACTTACAGAAACTCGCAGCTATTTATAAGTCGGGCGCGTTGGGTTTAGATCCGATGGATTACCAGAAAATTCTCGGTAAGGTATTTTCTGGCAATGGTGTCTATGCAAAGGCTTTTGGTAATATTGCAAAAGGTATAGCGCAGGGTGTGCCTGATCTTGAGTCTAAAGGTATCGAAGACTATCAGAAGCTATTAGAGAAGTATATCACTCCAAGTAATATGAGAGCGCTTGCAAAGAAGACAGGAGTACCAAGCGAAGCGGTAGAGCTTGCGGGCCTCTTGGGTAATAGCGGCTACATAAAACAGACACTCGCGGGTGTACAAAATCCAGAAACGGCAGTAGTTCTTGCATCCCGTGTCGGTGCTAAACTTTCGAAGGATCCTACGATACAAAGACTTCTTGGTAACGCAGGCGGGTCAATTAAGAAGTCGCAAAGTATTATTGCAAGTATGGCGGCAGGTCATTATATGGAGGCGTGGAAGTCCTTAGACACGCTTGTACTATCGAATTTAGATCCTAATCAGAAAGCGGCGAAAGACTTTGCGGTGACTAGCGGCTTTGCTCGCGTTGCTGTAACAGGTGTGGGTGATATAGCAAAGGCGATTCAAACATCTAAACCTACACTGTCAGATGCTTGTGGTACGACGGTTGCGTGTGTACAATCTGCACAGCGGATTATCAATTCTGCTTGTCAGCTTGCCTCGCAGTTCGGGGGAGATCAAAGTACGATCAACGACGTTGTACAGTGGACAAATATTGCTGCGGGTTGTGTAACGTCTATTGCGTCTGGTGCTGCGGCAGGCGGTCCTGCTGGTATGGCAGGTGCGGCTGTTGGCGCAGCAATGTGCGCCCTCGATGTTATTACTGCAATTACAGACAAACCTGATTATGCGAAAGAATCAGGCAAACAACCGCGTGCGATCTTTGTGCCGCATAAGAAGCAGATGAAGGTTATCGCCACGGATGCAGATCGCCTCGCGCAAATACTTCGGTACCATTTTAATATTAAGAGCTACAAGGAGGTCTATGATCGACTTATTAAGTTCGATCCTTGGATGAATACGTTAAGCATCTCACATGCGAAGTATCCTCGCTCTGAAGGTTCAGGTAAGTCCAATCTTCCAGGGCTTACGATGCTTCACATTTTGGTTGCGTTAGATATTCGTGCGTCAGAAAGAATGACGGGCGAAAATATTGCGAGTAGTCCTGAAGTAGAACATTCTGCGGCGCGGGGGCTCGCAAAGTTTATTACAGATACTTGTGCTTCAGGTAAAAGTAAGAAGGGTACGAATCCGACAGATCACGACAATCCTATGAACCTTGCGTACTTGCAAGGAGATATTAGTGCCCACATGATACAATGTGCGGCCTCTGTAGTAAAGTCGTATTTTAAGAGCGAAGCAAGGGGTTCGTCTGCTACGCACCACACGTTGATTGATCCGATAAGTGTATCGAAGTTTGCAGGTTTTGAGTTTCGTCAGTGTATTTTGTACGCAAATTCTCTGATTGAGCTTTTTATGGCAATGACGTTGTACGATTTGAAGCACAATCACGACGACATCAAAGTGTTTCTTACAGGTAATCTGGGTATAGGACAAGGTTTGCCTGTGCGACTCTTTACAGTAGGCACGGCGCATCGAAACTATGTATTGGACGAAGACTTTAATGAAGATAACCCCGATCTCGCATCATCTGATCGCTCCAGTGAGTTTTGTTGGACGAACTTTCATCGTGGTCCTGTAGGAACAGGCCAGTGTCAGTACCTAGAAAAGTATCTCATTAAAGATCCTAAGAATCCTACAAGATTACAGCCTGATTACTTTGCGGTGCGTGAGATGGCGTTTATACGTCTGCTCTCTGCGTTCAGCTATTTGCAGTATTATTACGTAAGAGCGCCGGGCGGCAGCACAGAGACGCGTAAGATTAGCAAAGTTGCAGTAAGTTCTACGCGCTCTGTTTTTACAAGACCTGATCCTATAGCGGATCTTGCTATAAAGGAAACCGACCCGCTTGCGCCTTTTGCTACTCCGGTGAATCCGCGCTACCGTATTGAAAACGGGAAGATTAAAGATCCGACGTATTCCGACTTGTTTAGAGAGATTGAAGCGCGAAGGGCGGTAGACTACGCAGTAAAGAAAGCCGTTATGGCTGCAATAGCAGAGGATCGTAAGAAGCATACATGTGTGCGATTAGCAGATTCTTTAAAGATAGACCGTTCTATTGTTGGTAGTATGATACAACTGGCAGGACCAAGCGGTGCTTTTAAGCACCTTACGCACATAGATTGTGTAACAGATCCTACGACGGGGCAGCAAAAGTGTATTAGTGCGATTACTACGCTAGCACGAGTAGCAAAGGCGTGTGAGGCTGCATCTGTTACTTATCAAGGTAAAAAGTACCCCGGCGTTGTTGGTGTTGCGACAGACGGTTCTGTGCAATGCTGTCCGAGTTTGTATTTAGCACAAAACCGCGCCCTTTGCGGTAAAAATAAGATGCCGTGTCATGCGGGCTGTACAGACATTTATAAATATATTGGGGGCGAAGCAACACTAGCGCCTGCACTTCAACCGCCGACTACTGTGGTCGGACAGCAAGCACAGGTCGAAAAAGGACGGTTTGTAGGTCCAGATGGACGACCTTTGAAGATTACGCATTCGTTCGCTTTGAGCGGGACGGGTACGCAAGACCTTAGTAATATTAGCGGGTTGCGTTTCATGTCGTGGCAGGAGTATCAGAAAAAGCTACTCTTGGATCCGACGAAACTTCAGCAGGCGAAGAAGGCAGCAGAGAAGGATGCCGCCACGGCAAAAGGTCAGACAAATCCTCTAGTTATAGGTGGATTAATTGTTGGAATTGGTGCCCTCGGGTGGGTATTATATAACAGGAGCGGAAAATGATTCTCAGATCTCGCCTCGGAAGCTACGGAGCGCTCGGTAGGTTGTCGGCACAGGCTTCAAGTAGTGATCCTATTCAATATGCAGCCCCTGGCACATTTAAGACGCTAAGGTTTCGTTACTGGTGTCTTAATGAGCAACAGGGTAGTTATTCAGATACGCCACCGCGTCGTAAGTGTGTGACGACTAAGTACCTCTACGAGCTTTGGGGTGACGGTCGCGTACTTCGTTACAATCGAACGCAGGGTATTCGTACGACCTCGCGTTACGACCACGAAAAAACGCGGCCTGGTGCGGGTACGGCACAAGAGGCTGAAATAAAATTCGATACGAGTGCGGGCGCAGGTATAAAAATTTCGCGTCCTTCTGATGGTTCACGTCCGAGTAATACAGGTACGGGAAAGACGCCGTTTAGCCCGCCGTCGTCGAAAGAGGATAAGAAACCAGCAAAGCCTGCACCGCCTGTGCCGCCTGTGCCGCCTATTCTTCCTGATACGGTAATACCGCCGATTATACCGCCTACGGTGAAACCCGTGACGAAGAAGAGCGCGGTACCGGCTATTGTTGCTACTGCGGCAGGTTTATTTTTACTGTCTCATATTCTCTGAGAGGAAACGATGGATTTTACGAAGCTGGTTAATACGGAAGTCGGTAAAACCAAAAGTACGGTAGACTACGTAAAAGCCAAGCTTACTGGCTACGTCGATTTGTCCAGCAATAAATTGCAAGAAGGAATTGGCTACGCTAACGGCGCACTCTCTGTAGTAGACGCTGTATTGAAAGCGCTAAATCCATTTAAGAATATAAGTAGTACAGTAGCAAGCGCACATACAACCGTAACGGGGTATAAAAAAGAACTCGATTCTCTTGTAGCATCTGCGACTTCAGTTCTTAGAGCGCATCAGACATTAACGTCTATGAAGACGGTCTATAAGCAGTTGCAGAATAAAAATCTTAGTCCACAGGCACGAAGAGTTGTAAATGATAACGCGCACTTTCTGATTAAAGAAGTAGACAAGATTGTTAAGCTTCTCCAACTAATACCAGGGACAAGCTCGATAATTAGTACGCTGAATCAAGAGAAGAACGCGTTATACACGCAGCTTGGTTACAGTAAAGCAGTTTCCAATGCACAGCAACAGCAAGGACAACAGCAACAGTCTCTTATAAATCTAATGTCCCAAGCGTTGCTTCCGACAACGGACACGACGTACACAAGGATAACTACAACGAAACCGCCTAAGATACCTCCGGTAGTGCCTCCGGTAGTGCCTCCGGTAGTGCCTCCGGTAGTGCCTCCGGTAACGTCTAAAGGCGTGTCAACAACGACGATGGTATTAATTGCAGCCGGTTTGGGTGCAGGCGCTTACTTCATTTTGAGGAAACGTAAATGACAAAGCTACGTATTAGACGTGTTCCTAAGCAGGGACAGGCGTACACGCAACAAGAAATAGATGAGACTGTCGGACTTGGGGACTTGATTGCAAAGGCAACAGGCCATATGGGCATTCAGCCTTGTACTCCGTGTAAGAAACGTGCCGCTTGGCTTAACCAGAGGATTCGTATCAGGAGAGGACAATGATTTTTAGTGCAATCGGAACGGGCTATGGTGCCTACAGAGGTGCGAAGGTTAGCGCGGAACGTGCTGCGGGTTACGCGTTGCTAGGAAGTTTTATTGGCAGCGTACTTGATGGTGCGCTTATTGCTGGCGCTGCTGCTAAGATCGCACAGACGCAGAAAGCAACAGGAACAAAGACCACCGCGACTGTTGCGAGCGGCGCAGGTTCTACCATTAAGGTTACAGATAAGAAGAAGGTGTCGTCGGTAGCAGGTATTAACGTGACGTCGGGTCTGCCTTCTAGCGGCAGCGGTCGCGCTGCTGCCCCGCCTGTGGAACCTACACCGGGTCCAACAGTCATGCCGCCGCCGGATCTGCCGCAAATGCAGCGGCCACCGATTATTCCGTCCGGTGCGGGTTCTGTTTATAAGATTCTGTTGGTACCTGATAGCGGTGTGTAAATGAGATACAGCGTCTTCGACTGGAACAGCCGGAAGTACCACTACTTCGACGGTCCTGGCCCAAACCTGGGAGACGTTATTCCTAAAGGGAATCGCGTCCCGCAGGGTAGTGTCGTAAACCCGGAGTGCGTACTTCCGGTTCTTCCAGCAGGCGCGAAGAAAATAGGAGAGGGGTGTTCACCTGTCGGTCGTATCGCTGTTACAAAACATGTTTGTAACTCTTTATCAGGAGTTGCAAACAGTTCTTCTTCTATACGCATGTTGCTGACAGGCTTGCTTTTCATCGGCGTTGGTGTTTTCGTAGCGACGAAGATCAAATGAAAGAATTAGACTACACGGCACTTGAGAAGTATCGCAAGTTTCATAACGACGATCCCGATCACGTCGATGAAAGACCGCGTGCGTGGGTTCCTGGGCGTGTAAAGCTCCTTGGTCCTGCTATTGATATCGGCTATGTCCGTGCGACAGAGAACACAAGCAAAGATGCACGATACGTACACACGTTCAAAGGCGGCGTTGTGTGCCTTGAACGCGCATCCCGTGGTGGAGAAGATATCTTAACAGTACCAGAATACCCATTCGCTACGTTTCCGCAGAAGTTAATGGTACTCGGCTACTGTTTAGGTTACACGTTTGACAACAATGGAGAAAAGAAAGAAGTCGAAGCGCCCGTTTCTTGGCGACTTTGTACCGACTTCAATACAGGGCGGATTCTCGTTGTTGTTGATGGCAAAGGCGTTAAACATGTCTTTTGCGGCGGCGGTATGTACGTGAAAGACTGGATCTATAACTAAAGGAAAGAGAAATGGCAAGCACAAAGATTCCGAAGAGCGGTATGCACATCACATCCATTGTCGAGGGTATCAACTACGGCAAGGCGGCTGTTGCTGCTTCGAAGAAGGTGTGTTCTCCTGCTACAACTGCGTACACCAAAGCGCTTGCGGATACGGTAAAGATCGCAAATACGCCGGGTATGATCGGATCAACATTCGAGACAGCACAAGTCGGTAAGATTCAAAGCTGGTTCAGCGCAGCCGATACTACCTGCGACAAGTACAAGAAACCGCGTCCTAGCTCGGGTGGTAATGTCGCACAGAAGACTCCAGGCGCGTTAGATCCTTCTGCTCTTGACGCATCAATCAGCAAAATCCCTACATGGGCTATGGCAGCAGGCGTTGTTGTTGCTGGTGTCGCTCTTGCTAAACTGATTAAATAGAGGATAAAGCAAATGCCAAAATTGTCTTTGCTGACGAGCCTTCCGCAACTTGAGAAGTACGTAAGTGATGCGATTTATACGTTTGCGTTTCCTGATGCACCCTGTAAAAACGCCGCGCCTTCTTACGGACAGGCTGCTGCCATCATCTTAGATTACAAAGCAAAAGGTAAAACAGACGCCAAATCTGTCGCCGCGCTAAAAAAGATCTTGGCTATTGCAGATAAAGCCTGCGAAAACAACACATACATAAAAATTAGTGCGCCGGGTACAGCTTCGCATTCAACTTCAGACCTTACCGTGAATATCGCTACGGGTGGTCCTGGCGGTGGAAGTACGCCGCCTTCAAGTACCTTTCCAGGTTCTAGTTCTAGTTCCGGCTCTGGCTCTGGCTCTTCTTCTACGGGAACAGGGACGGGGGAGGGGGCGGGGAAAGGTGAAAGGGGGAAGGTGCGGGGACGAAACCGGGCTCTAACTACACAGATCTCGCTGCGCTTTTAGCCGCACAGAAGAAGAAAGCAGATGCAGATGCAGCAAAAGCGAAAGGCATGTCAACCAACACGAAGATTCTGCTTCTTGGTGGTGTTGGCATCGGCTTGTTCTTGCTGGCGCGTAGTATGGGTAATAAGTAAATGCCAGATATCCTGTTTGGAGATACTATCGAGTATACAGGGATTACGGAATTTCTCGTAAAGATCTTCCATAAGCTTCGTATTCGTTACGTGTCCTCACTTATATTTACATACAAGCCGATACGAATTGACGTATCGCCAACAGGAATTGTTACGTTCTCTGTCAACCTGTATGAAAAAGACATTTTCACGGGACAAAGAGATAGTGCAGATCCCGTAGGTACGCTTACTGGAAAGCTGAAAGTAACCGGAGGCTCTTATAACTCAAGCGATAAGAAGTCACGGAAAGCGTTCTTGCAAGAAAACGTACGTCCTGGTATCTATGAGCTACAACAAGTCGCTATTAAAAATTCAGAGTACGTTAGAGCCGACACGAAGGTAATAGAGCAAGGTTTCTTCGATCTGATTGACGCTGCGACTACATACGGACAGCACGTAGAGACTGTAGACTCTGTACCTGTTCAATACTAAAAGGCAAGTACATGGCTATCAAGCTGAAGAGAAATCCAAGTACGCTTCCTGGTAATATCATCTATGAGCCAGGAGATGCAAACATGACAGCGAGGGAAAACTTGCTTCTCAGCAAGTTTCCGCTCGTTAATCAATATCCGCACTACACGTATGCGCGGGCAAGGGGTCAAACCTGGGCGCTCATGGGTACAACTGCGCCACCAAAGACGACAAAACAACTACAAGAAGAAACTGCAAAGTACAAGACGATTAAGTGCGTGTCGCTTGGCCTCTTAGGCATAGCGGCATTTGTCTTTCTAACAGATACGATAAGGGACGCTAAATAGTATGAGAACAGTACAACGTACAAAATGGACGATGCGTAGATTGGCCAGTGGCTTGTTTCGTTTGAAGTTCAGAGATGTAAAAGGTAAACACATACACGATCTGGATATGGGAGAGGGCGGTACACGACATCTTTATAGAGATCAAAACTTCACATTTCTTTTGATTATTGATAAAGCGTACGATACTGTTGTAATGCTTGTTTTCGATGGTGATACGTTTCTACCCGATTTTACCATCCACCTCGTAGAAGGCGAAATTAAACAGTATCTCGGCAAGCGTCAACTGAAACAGATGCCGATTACGATTGCCAAAAAGATGCGCTTATTAGTCTACTTGATTACAGATCCCGAACTCGCAGAAGAGGAAAGAAGCGGTGTCGCCGGTCTTCCAAGGGATTATAGAGAACACGAAGAAGAAAGCTCCTTCGTACCATTAAGACCTGCACGCGCCCCTCTACATCTGCCAGAAGAGATGGAAGATGTAGAGAGTCTTGAAGATCTTAGAGACGAAGAGGAATACGAAGAGGAATACGAAGAGGTGTACGATGTCGTGTAGTAACTGTAACAGCACAAACCTACAAAAAGAACACGATAAGGCAAAAAGTAGCGCGTACCTTTATGGTAGCATCGGCGCGGCTGCGCTCGCCTTTCTATTCTATCGTTTCACGCGTAAATAACGGGAATCAAAGGAGAATCGACTATTTTGACTATCAAAGAAGCACGCAGCCCTCCACGACGAGTAAAAAAATCGAGTCAACCACTCGTAAATTCTTGGTATTTGACCCGTTCGACAGTATTATATATCAGGGCAGGAAGATAGACAACCATGTCACAGCTACTCGGACTTCAGCTAGTCAACCCGCCACCTAGACACGGCGAACGTGGTTCCTCTGGGCCGTTTCCTAGCTACAGCTATGTAGAGAAAGACCGGCCAAAGAGGGCCAAGAGACGCAGAAAATCAACCAGTGAGGATGATAACATGGTAAGACGAAAAACTCGTCGTAAGCCTGCACGGCGTACGATGCGGCGGAAAGTGGGAAGTCCGCTTAGTCGAAACCCGAAAGGCAAGAAGAAGGGTAAGAAGAAAGGCAAGAAGAAGAAGGCCGCTTTTTCTTCTCAGGTTAAAAAAGGCAAGGACTCGCTTGGTCGCACGTTTTATACTATTGACGGTACGCGTGTAAGTAAAGATGTATATGACAGCGCCGTAGCCTCGCGTGCAGCCCGCCCCACCAAGAAGCAAAGAAAGAAGGCGACTGCTAAAGCTGCAAAGAAAGCCGCCCGTAAGCCGGGAACGCCGCTGCCGATGGGTTGGCACAAGCGTAAGAACAAACACGACGTATGGCAGTACTACTACAATCGTAAGCGTGTAGCCAAAGAGCGCTACGATGCGGCTATGAAGCGCAAAAAGACTGCAAAGAAGGCGGGCGGAAAGAAAGCTGCGCCTAAAAAGAAAGCTGCACCTAAAAAGAAGACTACGACCAGGAGAAAGCCTGTGGCCAAGAAGAGAGGCGGAAAGAAGTGGGGCGAGCCCGGCAGTAAAGCACGTAAAGATCACGGTAGGGCAGTAAAGGCGGGTATCCGTAGAGCCGCAGCCGGTAAGCCGCGTAAGAAGGGCAAGGGCGCCGCTTTCGGTCGCCGCAGTAAGCTTCCGGTAAAGCGTGCTTCCAAGAAGAAGGGTCTGTACGAGAAGCGCCGTTATATGAATAAGAAGGGCGGCTTTCGTTATGGGTTCGTTCGCGTAAATCCCGGCCAGGCGCTTATTAGCGGTCTGACTGACTCCGCGATCAGCTTTGGCTCCATTCTGGCTTTCCGCTACGCAGGCACCAAGATTAGCAGCGGAACCAGCTTTGACAACATGGACGTTCTGAAGAAGGCGGCTGTGCCTTTCCTCGGTTTCGTCGCTGCCTCTCTGGCGAAAGGTAAGATGCCTGGTCAGGTCCGCGTCCTTGACAGCGTACAGGTCGGTGCCGGTATTTGTATGATGGAGACGCTGGTTGCTGGTTTCACCAAGATCGCAGATGCTAAGGCGAAGGCGGCAAATGCTACTGCCAAGCCCTCCGTGCTTTCTACTTTAGTCGCGCCGGTCAGCGAGTACGGCATGGGCGAGTATGTTGAGCCTTTTAACCAGCCCATCCCGGTTGGCGAACTTGACGTGCAGCCCGCGCTGGCTGAGTACGTGTCCGATCCCGGCAGCGAGCTTGTTACGGGTGGCGGCATGAGTGACTTTGAGATCGAAGAGGCTCTGGCCGACGACGAAGGCTCGGCGCTTCAGTTTGGTTATGGCGGCGGCGTCCACAAGGGCACCGTCTTTACGTCGTAAGAAGTTTCGTTAGCGGGTTCTCGTCCCCCTAAGAGACGTAGTACAGGACAAGGCTAACAAGGAGAAGGAAATGCCTAAACTGCTTGGTATTCGTGAGAAGATTCATCAGCCGTACTGGGACCACCTCATTCTGGCCGACGACCAGGCTGCTGCTGCCCCGCAGGTAGCTGCGCAGACTCGTCTGTTCACCGGAACTAACCTCGGTCAGCTTAACTGGACCAATATGCCGCAGGCGGGTTCGTTTTCCTCGGACTCCACTTACGTAATCCTCGCGATTCGTACTTGGACGCATTTCCGTGGTACGAACGCTCTCGCCATGTACCACCTCGTAGGCAACCAGATGTACCTTACGCTGCGTATTGGCGAGAAGGTTTACTTCCAGTGTCCTGCGTGGTACACGCCCGCTGGCGGCGGTGTGTGGGGTTTTGACTCTACTACGCCGTTAGTAAATAACGGCACACCTGAACAGACTGCCACTATGAAGCTGGGAAAACCGATCAGTATCCCGGCTCGCCAGGGTTTTACCGTTCTGGTCGATCTGTTCGACGTAGGCGCGACTTCGCTGCGTACGCAGTTCCTTAACCCGGTTAACACTTCGGGTCAGCGCGAGATCGCTGTTTACCTCGACGGTCTGTTCACCCGCGACGTTGCGTAAGCTTCGCAACTAGCGGTAGTAGTAAAAAAGCAAGTGTGACCTCCCCCGGAGCGCGACGAGACGTTTCCGGGGGAGTGTTCCTCCTTTACCTTTAGGAGAGGTACATTCATGCCTTTCAACGCCGAAGAGAAGAAATTCCTTAATAGTCTCGCTGCGAAAGCACGCAAGCAAGAAATGCAGCTTGCCGATCAAGGTGCGCTCATTGACCGCTTGCAGGATATCATCCAGCAGAATCAGGATGCGCCTGCTTTCATCGACCAGATCCCCGGTCGCCGCGTACCATACCTTGAAACGGTAGAGATTGCTGTTCCTGCGCACTCGACTGCACGACTCCAAGGTCGCGCTTCGATCTCTCAGGACGGTCCTTTCGTCATTCAGGCGATTGCGCTCTTTTTTGAGCGTACTGCTGGCCCCTACGCGAATGCGTACAAACCGGCGACTACCGTAGATCAGAAGATGGCCGACCAGGCTATGCAGCTTGGCAACCAGTTTATCTTCAATAATCCTATTGGTATCGACTTTGATATTGAGATCGCAGATACCGCTAGTGATCGCAACTGGCAGAACATCGGCTTTCCTAGCGCCCTTTGTGCAGAGTCGATTGGCTACATGTACATGCTGCCGGTTTCGTACTTAGCAGACGCAAATACGATTGTACGCGTCTACGCGACTCCCAAGATTGCACAGGACTACGCTGGACAGTTATCCGTTGTTCTGGCCGGATACAAGATCGTCCAGGGCGCGAGCTACCAGCCCTAATTAAATGTCTAAGCCACATAAATATCGTACGTATCCTAGCGAACGCGTACCGATAGCGGCTCCCTCAAAAAAGAAGGCTTTGCCGAAAAGTACAAGTGTACTTCGAAAAGAGGTAAAGCCTCCAAAGGTAATTCCTGTACAGGTTATCAACACTGTACTTCAGAATCTACCTAATCCAGACCTTCAACAGTTTGGTGTAACGAGGGAAATCCCTTACGATCCTAATAACTGGACAGACTCACTACAGGTACGAGACTATACGATTCTCACTGTACCCAATGGTGTAAACTACGTTATTACGGATGCGGTCTTTTACGCGCTTCGTGCCGGTATAGATCCCGCCGCGCCTCTAATTGCACTAGAGGACTACCAACTTGCAGGTGCGTTTACTTTCGACCTGATTTTCTCTGGTGTAGCACGTATGCAACTTGAGACAGATCCGGTAGAAATCAATGCAACAGGTCCAGTACCACTACAAATGCCGCGTATGTCTGGTTGGTCTACACTCAACCAGAACTTCGGCGCAACCCGTACTGCGCCTTTTGCGCTATACGGAGAAGAAGCGCAAGAAATATCTGCGAGGATTACGCTAACACACAATACGCAGATTCCACAGTTTGCGCTTACTAAGTTCGGCATTAGCCTTTCAGGTCTTACCGTATCGACTACAGCGTTCGACAAGATTTGGACAACGCACAACATGCAAGGGTAGATATGCAACACGTTTACCACAGACCGCCAGGTGGACCCGTCAACTCGGAAGTCTACCGTAGGAACTACAACCTGCAAGGCTGTAGTTGCCTTGGCGACGATCTTGGTGAGTACATCGAGCCTCTAGGCGCAGCCGCTACTCAGCCACTAACAGACACGCAAATTGCAGAGATCATCGGAGCGCAGAAGTTAAAGGCTGCTGGCTGCGTCAAGATGAAAGACGGCTCTTGGAAGCACAAAAGCGGTATTGGCGGCAGTATGTGCTCACCTATGATTACGCCGCACGATATTGCTGCATACAAAAAACAGCAAGGAATAACAACACCAGGCGGACCTGTCCCCGGCGGACCTGTCCCCGGCAGGATTGACCCTGGTGGGCCTGCCAAACGAGAAACGGCAAAAGAGATGCTAGTATACCTAGTTGGTGCAGGACTTCTTGCGTATGGTGTGTACTATCTATACGGAAAGAACAAATGACACAGATGCAAGGCTGTAGCTGTCTAGGCGACGACTTAGGTAAGTACGTCAATCCGAATCCGCCTACTGCGCCCACGGGGAACGTAGAAAAGACCGGAACGCCACTTACTACTGTCGTAGGCATTGGCGTTGTCGCCCTGGCTTTTTGGTACTTGGTACTTAAATGAGTAAAGCTGCCATAGGTATGCCGTTTAAGACCGACTGCAAGCTCAGTTGCGTCAAGACGCGTCTACCTACTGGTGGAACTATAAATCAGTGGAAAGATAAAAACGGTGTACTCTGTTTACCTTTGAATCCAAAGACAGGCCAGCGGTACACTGATAAGGAACTTCTTAGCTTAACTCAATCTGAAAGAAAGAAGTGCGAAGGTAGTAGCTTTGGTATAAGTGTAATTGGAAGTGCAGTACTGCTTGGCGTACTTTACTACGCCTTTTTTAGATCCTAGACCAAGTATGTCGTGTCGAGAAATGTACGATACATGGAAAGGCTTCAACACACAAGGGACCACTTTCCCCGCCCCCTCCCCCATGTAGCACGTTCTTTACGTCGCAATCCTCTTATTACTCCTAAGTGGTTAAAAGGCTGGTTGTCCAAAAACGAGCAAGCACTCGTAGATGTAACAGGTGCGCGTACCGATACGTTACTTGGTTGTGGTCATTGGGGTTGTGTCTTTGACACGGACGATCCTCGTTGGGCTGTAAAAATCACAGTAGATCCAACAGAGGGCGCACTTGTACAAGCGACTCTTGAAACGCGAGAAGAGCTTGAAGGGGGCGACGGTACTGGTCCTTCACAAGTGCTTGATGGTATTGTATTTTATAAAGGTCTTTACGATGGAGGTACTGTCGAAGCCTTTAGACAACTTTATACTGTCTACGTTATCGTTCGTGAGAAAATCGAGCCTATAGACTGGGAAAGTACGCATTCATTGAAGTGGCTTGTACCTCGGATATCTATACGCGAGTCAATGCTGAACCTAAAGCTACTTGCAGATATAATGAGGACAGCACAGCGGCGTCTTTTCGCACAAAGCACGCGTAAGAAGCGGGAATTATACGTACGGTACATAGAAGCAGCAGAAGCTATTAAGAAGCTGCCCTATCTTCGCCGTACGCTAATAGAACTTGCTACAGACTACGGCGTTCTTCTTACAGATATACACGCAGAAAATGTAGGTCGTAGCGTTGTAGACTGGTCTGATAAGATACGTAAGTACAGACCAAAAGGAACTGTAATCATATTTGATCTCGGAGGGAGACAAGGTAGTAAGCTCTCTCCGCATCGTACTATTACACCACTAATAGAGGAAGGAATTAGCTATGCGTAAATTTCTAATTATCGCAACGCTTTTTAGTGTCGTGGGTTGTAACCCAACAACCCTGAAGGTACT
>CAZUAH010000054.1:0-28053 GCA_964617665.1 uncultured Pirellulaceae bacterium | reverse complement strand
CTGGAAAATAGGTGAGAAAATGAAAGCTATGATCCTTGAAATCCTTGCAGAATTGATCGGTGGCGCTATAATAGTGGCAAAGCGTTATGGTGTTGAAATCAAGGCAGATGAGCTTGCAGAAAGGGCGAAAGAGTACGCCGTTAAGCGAGCGAGCGAGAAAACTGAAGGAAAAGAACGAAGGGACAAAATCTTTGAAAATGGAGAGTAATAGTGTCTAGTATCGTTTCGCCGGAACATGTACGTCATATGGGTAATAATCAGATCGGTCAGGCTGACCGTCTGTTTTACGTAATCGACAACGATGGTATGGTAATGGAGTGGGATGGTTACTTTCGTAAGGAAAAGGACGGCAAAGAGCATTGGATGCTTTTAATCCGCTGTCCTCGTTGCGAAGGCGACTTAACGCTTAGAACTGAAAACAAGAAGATTCTCGTTGATGAGAAAGGATTACATATAGATGGCACGGTTCGTTGTACGCACCCTGCTGAGTTTGGTGGCATGTGTAGTTGGTGTGTTGGCGTCGAGCCGCCATCAAAACAGTCAGACCGTATAATTACGCACAAGGGACATAAAATCAAGATTGACGCGGTTACAAGACGCGCCTAGCTAGGAGTCTTGAAATGACAAGGAAAAAAGTACATAAGTCAGTAGTTGTCCGAAAGAAGAAAGTACATAAGCCAAAAGTTATCTGGAAAGGGAAGACATCACAAGAGCAGCTTAATCGAATTGCAGCTACAGTACGTAGATCTGCTTTAACGGTAGTTAGAAACGCCTTTAATGATTACGACGAACTAGATATGTTACACATATTTTTAGATGACGCAAAAGATATGGTGAGAGTTTCGCACTATCTAGTAGAAGGGCAAGTAAAGAAAGCTGCAAATAAAGCATGGTCTATGGATACCGCAGCTAGAGATGAACTGCCGCCTAGCTTCTGGAATATGGTAGAACGTGAAGGTTTAGACTAACATGGGGGAGGGGGCGGGGAAAGGTAAGGAGCCATAGGAATGATTCCACTTCAGACAGGACCGGCAATAGGACCACCGAAGCACCTCGTTTCCAACGTGGTACACACGGACCCGCAAAGCGCGGTTAAGCGTAGCTGTGAGGCTATGGACGGGCGTTATAGTGGGCATTGTCGTAATCCTGGCGGCTCTACGCCTTTTCAGGGACCGACGCCTTGTGTCCATTACTGTACTATGCCAGAAGGGAAGTCAGTAAATCACGGTCGCGGCTGGTATCCGCCTCTGAATACGTTGGAGGGTCTTGGCGATACAGGATCGCCAAGATCTTCTATGAATACAGTACTTGTAGTAGCTGCTGTAGGCGTGCTTTTGTTTGCTGTCGGTCCTGCGCTTTTAGGTTCTTTTAGATAGAAAAAGGGTAGTGTGTGGGAGGTAACTTTGACAAAGGACGTAAATGGACTGGTTAGACTTCTCAGAGAAGATAGGCAACACAGGCGCTACGGGCTTGTTAGCGTGGCTGCTGTACCAGTCTTTCAGCATGGTAAAGACGCTGACAGAGAAGTTGATAAAAATCTCTGCTGATATAGCTACTGCAATTGCAGGACTAGGCACTACATTTAAGAAGATAGAGGAAACGTCGAAGACAGCGAGAGACGCGTTAGTACGACTTGAAAGGGATATGGTAGAGGTAAAAACAAAGGTTGAGTCTGTTGAGGGCGTACAGAAGGAACTAAAGGATAAAATAGACAAGTAAATGCAACGGTTCCCCGACTTCTTACAGTTTCTTTTTGCAAGCGGTGTTATTACTATCGACACCGCCGAAGCGGTACTCGGTTACACGAAGACGCACTCTGTTGGAGTTCCTACTGCGCTAGTTGAGTCTGGTGTGTTCAAAGCAGAGGATTTACAAAAAGCGCTTGAAATGTTTCTAAGCAAGCCCGCTACGCAGCAGGCTGCTATAGATATGTCAGGAGACGTAATCAAGGATCTAGGACGGGTGGCGAAGCTAGGCGAGCAATTTGGAGACGAAGATGTGTGACTTCCCCCGAGGTGTATGTGCGTGTGTAGGCGAAAACTGTCCTGCGTACACACAACTTGATTTAACACCAGAACAACGTAAGCGTGCAGAGGCTTGTGTGCTCGTAAAAGGCGGGGGCTGTTTTTGTGACGGTCTGGTCGATTTGGGGTTACTGACGGAAAAAGAGAAAGAACGCCTCGTCGAATTGTATCGACTTGGTAAGTTACCTTCGCGTTCTAAGAAGCGGGTTGCTTCTGCGAGTCGCGCACAACAGCTTGCAAGTACTGCCCTGGCAGAGTTCGTATTGACTACAAACGCCTTTATAGAGGAAAATTGATGGACGGTACGCTCTCAAAGGAAATAGAGGACATCTTTCATAAGTATTGGAAGATGGCTGTTGTTGGTACAGCGATTGGTTTGCCGCTGACGTTGTATCTTAAAACACAACACAAAGATAAGCCTGCGTGGGTAGTTGCAGGTATTCTTACAGCTATGGGCTTTACAATAAAGACCATTATGCTAAAATGAAATTCTTTACTGCGGATCTACATTTGTTCCAAAACAAGCGTGCGAGGGAGAATTACGATCTTCCTTCGTTCGCTGCGTTATGGCGCAAATTAGTTCCGCGCTGGAACCGCAAAGTTCCTTCAAATGCCGACGTTTTTATTTTAGGGGACTTATCAAAAAAAAGAAATATAAATATTAATGACATACTATACCTGCTCGATCAGCTAAATGGTAGGAAGTTCCTTGTGCCAAGTTTAAGTGATCCTGTAGCGGCTATCGGTTTCAATTCGCGGTTGACTGTGCTAGATTCGATAGTTATGCTAGACGATGGACCTGGACTTGTGTTGTGTCATTATCCGTTATTTAGGTGGGAAAAGAGCGGTAAAGGTGTTGTGTGTCTACATGGGCATTTACACGGGCACTATACAGATGCAGAATACCTTTCGATATACAACACGTTCGACGTTGGACTCCCTGGTTCTCCTGACTTTACTCCTTACAGTCTGGACGAGGCTTTATACGGAGCAAGATGAGGGTATTATGACTGTTAGCGGTTATGCAATAGGCGACACGAAAGTAAAAGCGGTATTGCCTACAGTAAAGAAGTACGCGCTAAAGTACGGCGTACCTATACCGCTCGTTCTTGCTGTGATTCAAAAAGAGTCTGGTTTTAACCCCAAAGCCGTGTCGCGTGTAGGTGCGCGAGGCTTGATGCAGCTTCTCCCGAAGTACTTCTCGGGAGATCTGTTTAACGTCGATAATAATATTAAGCAAGGCGTTGCGTTTATGGTGACGATTCGGAAGACGATTCCGTCGTCGCTTGCTTGGCAGCTTGCTGCTTATAATATGGGACCATCCCGTGCAAAGAGCTATATTGCAGCGGGTAAGGCCATGCCTTCAACGGTAAAGAAAAACTACGTCGATCCGATTTTGAAGTACTATACAGGCTGGAAAAGAGAGTATGGCACAGGAGGTTCGCCTCTCGCGTCTCTTATTGCACTTTCCGGTCTTTTTGGCCTTGCATTCTGGCTGACAAGAGAAAAGAAATAGGAGCGAAACAAATGTCTTGGTATCGTCATTACTTGCTTTGGATGGCTGGCGGCGCTGGCGCAGGCTACCTCGTTGGTACACAGAAGAAGCTGAAGTTAAAGCACGAAGAGTTTATTACTGTTACTACAGGTGCGATTACCGGCTTGGTTCTTAATAAGGCGTTTAATCACTTCGTACCGGCGGGGGAGAGGTGGATCAAGGTCGCGGGCCGGGCCACGAAGCCTGCTGCTACTTCTGGCGAGTTAGGTGAGTACGTCAAGCCGCCGCACGATACGAGCGAAACTGCGGTAGAGCAGGCTCCGCCGATTCCCTACGACACGTCGGACGACAATCTGCCAGGTGGTTCGATCTCTGACGGTTCGATGCTATCCTGGGACGAGGACGAAGACGACAGCGAGGAATAAATAATGGCTTATGTAGATCTCTGGCCATACCAGAACGTACCGACACCCGTATCTATCGCTAATGGTGGTACAGGTGCAACTACAGCGGCACAGGCGCGTGCGAACCTTGGCGTTGCTGATGAGTGGAACATTGTAGACGTAAATGCAGGTCCGTACAATGCCTCTGCTGGTGAAGCGTTGATCTGTGATGGTACGTTTACTGTCAACCTGCCTGCTGCGCCTAATGACGCGGATCGTATTCTCGTTAAACTTATAACTGCGGATACTGTTACTGTTGACGGGCAAGGTAACAATATCGACGGTGGCGGTACAAATACGGTAGACACACAGTACGAGTCGAAAACGTATTTGTGGGATGATGATAACGGCGAGTGGCACGTTATTTAGAATAGAGGCTTGGTATGAGCAATAACCAGGATGCTGTAAACCATATAACATCGGATGGCTCCGATCACGGCTTCATTGATCAGGACGTAACGAACGGGGCGGCACCTGTCCTCGACGCGACGAATTTTACAAATCTAAGCGGTGGCGCATTCGATGAAGTTGTTGCTACGACGGATAGTATAGCAACTGCAATTACGAATGCAGGAGCCAACGGTACAATCTTTATACAGCCCGGTACACATACGCCCGCAGGCGACCTTACATTTCTTGCGGGTCAGCAAGTATACTTTGGTGGTTGCGAGATAGATTTCGCTGCGACAGGTGGCGGTATTCTTATTCCAAATGATAACGTCAGTTTTTTTGGTCGCGTAAAACTAACAGGCGATACGCTAAAAGCGGCAGGTACCGGCTCTTTACTTCACTGCACAAGCGACTACTTTTTCGGGGAGTCTTGTTTAATCGAACTAGAACCAAGTGCTGCGAGTTACGCAACAACCCTCGACGTTGTAGTCTTTACGGGCGCAAATTACTGTACAGCTAATCTCATTGCGGTAAACCAGGCTTTAACACTTGATGCTGCTGCGTGGGTACGTTGGGTCTTCTTTTTAGGCGGATCGTCATACAACAAAATATATGCAAGAGGCGAAAACCTCGACGCTGTTACAGGTGCAGCAAATCGTTTTCTTATGATATCTAATGCAGCAGGCGCGAGCTACAACGATTTCATTGTTTTGATCCGTAATATCACTACGACAGTCGCCAACAATGGGCGCGGAATTGACAATCAGGCATCTAACGACTGGAATACATTCCGGGGCACCAGCCGCGATTGTGATAATAACAACTTCTTTAATTCAGGCGGCAACACACACTCTACGGGACTGAACTTTAGCTAATAGAGAAAGAAAATGAAAACAGGTAGACACGTCGCTGCTTTTGGTGTAGGCGCACCTTCTTTAAACGGTAGTATCAGACAAAAGCAAATTAAAGGTCTTCTTATACAACCAGCATGTCCACCAGAAGAAACGCCGCCTGAAATTGTAGCAGAGGTAGGTGATTACGTCTTCACGTTAGATTTAGACGGAAGTGAACTACTCGTACCAGACGAGGCGGCGTATCAAAGGTTCTACGAAGAAGAGGACAACGACATACCCTTAAAGAAACTTGTACGTCGTATTCGTCGGATAGAAAAGCGCCTCGGACTTTAGATCGTCCAGCCTTCCAAGTACGTCTTAGCGATATTCCGCGCCGTGTAGTAACGCATAGCAGGCGTATGTGTTTCTAACTTCAAACTACGCAAGGACGCCTTCGCTTCCATCAAAGCATCTTTAAGCTGCTTTACACTCGTCGCATACCAGTTCTGGTCGATGTCAAACCAGGGGTAGGTAGGGTCTGTTACGACAGGTTTTACTTCGTAGGGAAGCAGCATCACGTTGTCTGGTGAGACTTTCTTTAAATCTTCTAAAGCAGGTCCACCTCCACCAACAACGACGTTTCCGTAAGCAGCAGCGATAACTGCGTCATAGCAAAACGCCTCGCCGCGACTTGGCGTGATAAACACGTCACCGCCCCTGTGCATTGAAACAATACGCTTGATACTCTGCGGAATCGTACTCATAGAGAAAGGCGGCAGTTCTTCCTGTTTACAAACGTGCGTAAGCGCCCTGCTAATCTCCCGTGCGTGGTTGTTGATAGCAAGACGCGAGCGGTCGGCAGGCAACAAGTGCATAAAGAGGCCCACGTTATCTGCGTGCGTCCACTTAGTATTTACATACGCACGAATCAGCGCGGCGGGATTCTTCCGTGCATCCCACGTACCCACGTTGTAGAAGCGACACGTCTTGCTCATAATAGGCTTTTGACTAATATCCTCGATGTTAGCAAGAAATTCGTCTGGTATGACGTGAGGAACCACGCGAGCCTTTAAGCCTGCTTTCTCAAACGTGCGCTGCACGAACGTCGTAGGCACCCAGATTTCATCGAAGACTTTTAAGCTTTCTATAACGTCTACCTTCTTCGTCATACCCATAGGCAGCTTGAGTTCTACAGGCAGCTTGGGCAGGCTATCAGTCTCCCAAAAGGTAATTAGTATATTTCGCTTAACGTCGTCGTCTTCTGTCGAGGCGTAACGGTGTGCTTCGATAGGATTGGTGTGTACAATCTGCGTTGTCCATTTAACATCGTCGTGGTGCGGATTGCTCACATAAGGACGAAGCGCAGGGATATCTGTAAACTCGCCAAACACCGTTACAGCCCGCACTAGATCGGAGCCGTAGCCGAGTGCTTTTAGAACTTGAATATAACCGCGAGCAGCGTACCCTACGCCTGTTTCTTGAAAGTTGCCAAAATAGCGAATGCCCTCAGACATCTAAGAGATTGCCTCCCTCGACAAGCCGCTTAGTCAGATTCGTTACTAGCTCTTTTTCTTGACCTGTCTGTGTAGTGTAGTGCTTCAATGTGGTCATTGCAGTTTGGTGTCCAACAATCAAGGCAAGTGACTGATAGACTGTATCTGCGGGCAAGCCTTGCCTAACAGCCTCTTCCAAGATATGCTGGCATCTTGTACGTTTTAGAATGTGCGGGTGTCGCGCCTCTTTCGGCAGACCTGCTTTGGCTGCAAGCTGGCTGAAAATCTTGTACACAGCGCGACCTGTAAGCCCTCCGTTGTAAGAGCGCCCAGGGAAGATGTAATCCTTGGGATCCCGATAACGGTGGTCTGGGTAGCATTCAAGAATCCATTGATGCACGCAACGTGCTGTGTACTCAGAGATCTCAGAATACCCCGATTTGCTACCCTTGCCACGCCAGGCATAGAGCAAACGCTCATCCAGTTTGTTAGCATACGACAGCCGCAATACTCCTGGTTCTGCACGTCTCAACCCCAATTCATACATTACTAGAATTAGGGTTTCATTGCGTAGCGCCTTCTTAGACTCCCGCGCTTCTGTAAGTAGAAGGGTCCACTCTTCTTCCGTAAGGTAAATCTGAAGATTGCGCTTCGTGATGATCGGAGGCGCATCCGGCGCATCTTTTAGTTGCGTGCGTTTCTTCTTTTTCTTTTCAGGCTTTTTGCTCATTTGTAGACGGATAAACAAAGCTGCGACCGGAACGCTCGCCCCCTCTTATCGTCCTGATCTGGTTGTCTCTGATCGTGAAAGAGCATACATACCTTTTGGACGTTCCCCTCTTTATCTGCCCCGGATGCAGCAAATACGCAACCAGTACCTTCCTCTTCTGGAGACGAGCAGTAGACACCAAACGTCTCGATAAATACGGAGACTTTCCTTCCAGTAAGTTGTCGCTTCTTAGCGGACGCGCTCTTGTTACGCCCATGTTGCTTACTCTTTCCCTTCTTGTACGGATTCGCCATCGTCGTAATCCTCCACGGAATCAATGTCTTCAGTATCGACAGTTACCAAAAAAGGTTCAGACAAAGATAAAAAGTTGTTCCCGTCGAAGACGGCAACAACTTTTAATGTTTGAATGATGTCTGGATAGAGTTCAGTAGTAGATACGAACGCGTCAAACGGCTTCAGTGAACCTGCCGGGTTCGCTGCTGGCATTTGGACTTTCTTTAACATCTTGTATAGAAACTTCATTTTCTTCTCCTACGCTTGGGCTTAGGCTTGTCGTACTTCTCTAAATACAAACGAAAAGCCTCTTGCATGATTGCACTAGACGACCAGCGCATACCAACAGGCGGCTCTGTTCGATCCATGAAGTCTTGAATCCCCTGCCAAATGCTCTTCGGTATACGAACAGACGTAGACGTTGTACGGTGATCGCTGCAATCTAAACAGTAAGTAGCATTCTTAGCTCTACCCTTAATCGCTTTACCGCAACTTTTGCACTTTTTCATTTCCACTTCCTTGTAATATACACCCACGGCGGTAGCACAGTGAACGCTTTACGAATCGCAACGAGATACCGTCGCCGTTTCCAGTGAAAACTTACGATTCTCTTTCGCAAACGAAACGTTGTTGGTTTCCAGAGGATAATTTTTATACTGAGTTCTTTCAAACGACCTTTCCCCGCCCCCTCCCCCATGTATAGCGTTAGACTACTTCGAAATGACGCGGTACTTGACGCAAAGTTACTTCGTGTATTTCACCTTTTTCATCCATCACGTAGGAAGTGAAGTAATCCGCGTCGATATCACAATCTTCTGCATCACGAATTGCTGCTTGTTCTACAGAGTACGCATCAACCTCATTATAATAACCCACCTCAAAATTCTTTCCGTCACTTACTTTATACTTCACTGTGTATTCTCCTGTTCCTTTTTTTTTCGCCACGCTAAAAACTTACGTGCTTCCTCTTCTGCTTTCTTCTCTGCACGCCAACGTTTCTTGTACTCTTTACCGTGTGCATTATTTGCTTTACGGCAGGCATCACAACGACAGCCGCGCCAGTACCGCTGCGGTGTACCGCATGGAGCCTTCGACCTGTGCGCGTTTCTATGACATGTAGCACAGAGTAGAACACAAAGTTTAAGCTCTTCTTGCCAATATGCCTCATTAACAGAGGATAATTCAGAAGTTGTATGTTGTCGATCCTCTGGGTTCTTATGGTGTATTACTAAATCGTCGTAACTACCACACTCTACGCACTTACCACCTAGCTGCGTTATTGCAGCTTGCCGCCTCTTCTTGTACCGCGCTTTCATATACTCATTCATGTACGCGTTGTACGTTTCGCGATCTCTGTGTGACATTACTTTTCCAACTGAGCTAAGGGTGCTTATTTGTTATCTAGTCTTTTTCTACCTCAACGCCCGCATACTCAAGAATAGCAGTTTCAATATTCTCCCACGCCCTCTTTGCCGCGTCTGCATTTACATACCCGCGCTCTTTACCGCCAGCGCACATAGCAACAATCTCACCATTACCTGCTACCAGTCGCCAGTACCAACGGTCGTTTTCACCTTTAAAGATTTCAACTCTCATTTGAATCCTCCAACCAACCAAGTTCTTTAGCCTTCCAAATTGGAATTTCTACAGTCGCCCACTGTACATACTTTGTCTTATAGCCTAACATCTGTTCTCTTTCTTCGTACCTCAAATCTTCAATAAGACTCTTAGGCACCCACGCGTCGATATTCGTCTCGTCTTCTAAAAGACCTATCGACTTTGCACAGGTGCCAATAACCATAACTCTAAAACGTTCTGTTGGTTCTACTTTCTTTGCCATTGTTTAGCTCCTTAGTGGGCACAGCAGGTACCGCCCCTGCGACCGTCCGGTTATGAGCCGGATGCTCTAACTATCTGAGCTATGTGCCCGTATACAAATAGCGACCCCGGCAGGACTTGAACCTGCATTGATCCAGTTACGGTGCTCTGGTTTAGAAGACCAGTCCGATACGGGGCCTGCTTCTAATTCAAATGTTTAATGTCAGCCTCTTCTTTTTGCTTTGTATGTAATGCTACTGTCTCAGTAAGTATACGCTCTAAATCAAAATCTGTAATACGTTCACTATCATTTACACCTGAAAAGTAGGTCATGTAGCCGTCTTGACCTTCTGCTACTAGAACAACGAAAGAGCCGACCATTTCATCATCTAAATCTGATAGCGTTTGCATCAGTCGGTCGTTGACTTCCCGTGCTACAGCACAAGTTGCTTCTCTTATTCTTCTTCTATCGCGGTTACTCATGTTAGCCTCTTTTATTTAGTATACCCGGAGCGGGAGTCGAACCCGCACGTCCAAGTGGACACAAGATTTTAAGTCTCGGATGTCTACCAGTTCCATCATCCGGGCTTTACGTCTCTCTTCCAATTCTTATCCACCAACCAACACGTACATTAGTTGCTTCAAACCGCAGCTTCAAACGTGCAAGCGCATTTCGTACAACACTAGATTGTGAATCAGGAAAAGCTGCACGTATTTCAGATACCGACTTCGGAATCTCTCTATCAAGAAAGTCGCGTATTTCTTCGCGTAAGCTTCTTGCGCTGCCCCAAGAATGATTACCGACTTGTACTTTATTCTCTCGTTGTGTATCCACGACCGCACGGATCTCTGATAGGGGCACACGGCCACTATCAGAGAACTGAGGTGCAGGCTCACCGCTACATTCTTCGTAGTTCTTACAAGGCGGAAACACGCCGCCACCGGAACACAAAAAGCTGTCCTTGTACTCTCTAGTCAAACCAGGATCTCTAACAAAGTAAAGGCAATGACACGCACGTCGATCTTCTAGCGGTACGAATCCGTGTTTGCTTTTTGTGTTCCAGGTGACTTTCATGTTACAGCTTCTTGGGCCACCGACGCTTTCGCACGCTGTAGGTTTTTGTTTTACGCATACTTCCAACGCCGACGCGCTTCTTGCGCATTGTAGTCCACGCAGCCTTAGCTTCCGCAGTACGCTGCTTGCTATCACTCTTCGTTCTAGCTTCGTGTCCAATACAAGGATCTGCTACGCCGTCAATAATACGCATAACGCCGTCAGTAGGCAATTCCTCAAGTACCGCACCACAAGCGAACACACCAGGCTTGCCATTGGCCATGGGGAGCATCCCCAGGCAGATGTAACCGCCACCTAAACGCCGTGACTTCAGCTTCGTATGCTGACAACCCCGCGCCTTTGGGGGAGGGGGCGGGGAAAGGTGTTCCTCTTGCTGCGCCTCTTCTTTACTGCGTTTTAGCATACCGCGTAGTGTGTTTTCTACAGCAGCGATAGTTTCTTCGCATTCGTGTTTTATCTCAGACAAAACACTCTCAGGCACAACACAACACGAACCTTCATACAAAATACGGTACTGATAGCTTTCATTCCATTCAGTGAAATTTTCTAGGCGTACAACTTTAACGAGATACCAACAACCGAACGTATTCATGTGACGTACATCGTCGCCTGCTTTAAACTTCGGCATACGCGGTACTTGCGTGAGGTTAGCTTCACGGATCGCGTTACCATCTATCAGGTAGCTATAGGTGGTACCGTATTTCAGACTTTCATACTTCTGGGCAGAACGGACCTGACCGACACGATAGCCGTCTTCAAGCGTTTTACGGAACATCACGTAGCTACCAATCTTAAACTTAGCACGCGGCGTTTCTTCTTTTGACTTGTTCTCGTCTTTGATTAGTGTAAGATCTGCCGCAGGTAGAAGGTACGTCTTACCTGTTTCTGCTTTTACAACGTAGCGTGTAACACCGGTTTCGAGTGTTTTTACCCGCTGGACTTTCCCTGTACAGTTAAGAGAGGCGTGAGAAGTAGTGTTGAACGTAACACTATCGCCCGCCTTGAATTTGTAAGTAGACGCGCCGATCTTTTTCTTTCGTGCAATCAGGTTTAGTTGGTTTGCATTTACCCAATAGGCAGAGTGCTCGCCTTCTTTACCTACGACAAGGTAATTGATAGTTTCTGTACCATCGTCGTTTGTACTTGTGTTGTACTTTTTAATCGTACCCTGTACCGGCTCGCCGCGACTAAAAATGTCTACGATCTTAACAGCGTCTCCAATACGAAACTTCTGTGTACTTGCATCTGCAATCTCATCAGTAGTCAAGACGTTACTCGTAGGCGTGTAGTACTTCTGGTAAGGATCGCCTACAGCTTGCAGTTCGTACGTTGGTCTACTGTCAAAAAAATGGAATGTACGAACAACTGAATACAAACCCATAGAAGGTTTGTCTTTGATGTAAACAAGCGTACCTTCGCCGTGATACTTTTCATCAGACATTTTACTCTCCCTCTTTCTTAAAACGGTAACGAACGTGCGCCCGCTTGCCCTTCTTCTCCAGCGGGTAGGTATTCGCGTTGTACATGGTATAGAGTGCAGTAGCAACAGGCGTCTTCACCTCGTAACCCGCACCAAGCAAAACAGCCTCAATATCCTTGGGGCGCATCCAGCCGCCGTTTGTTTCCAGAATCTCAATGTACTTCGCACGCATTGTACCCTTTGCGGAAACGGAGCCTGTAGTTGCAACAGGCGTTGCAGCTACAGGTTTCGCCGTCTCATCACCAAAGGAAAGGTTGAAGCTAAAGCTAAACGGCACCTCTTTAATACGGTAGACCTTGATAGTCGTCGTGTCGATCTGATTACGAATCAAGTCAAGGACAGTAGACTCCATTTGGTCTTTGTGGACGTTTCTGTACTTCTTACCTTTGCTCGTATCGTACGCGACGATAAAGTTGTCCGCGTCCATCACAGGGGTAAATGCAGCGGGCATGGAATTGTGATCGTTACTCATAGCGGGAGTCTCCTGTACTGGTACTGGTTTATTCTGTATCTCTTGAATGTTTACAACGTCTGCAAGCGTACCAAGGGACGCACCGCTGGTATCACCTGTGAACTGATCTGGATCTAGTACTGTTAAAACTTTAAAGAGGTGTCGCCCGCCTACTACAGAGTCGCAGATTGCGTAGACGGGATCTGCATCGGAGGGTATCAAGCGCAGCGCGAACGCTGTAACAGAATCATTACGGTGTGCGGGGTATCGTTCGTCGTTGTCTCGAATTGCTTTACTCACAAGAGCGACTACTTGATCTTTGCACACACCAAGCGGCTGTTGTGAGTTACTGCGTTCTTTAAAACGCTTTTCGACGTGCGGACTGTTAATGTAAATAGCATCGGCCAGGTCACTTGGCCACCGCCTGCGAGATCTACTACTCATGGTTCCCTTTCCTCCGATTTTTTATGCAGTTTCGTCAAATGTGCAACTTCCGCCTCTGCATCTGCTTCGCACAGATGCACACTAACTAGCAAGGGTAACTTCGCACCTGGCATACGTTGTCTCGCATCACGTACAGCGTAGTAACCAGGGTGGTTTGTTATGATATAAGGTGTCATTTTTCCGGCTGGTACCAGTCAACGACTTTCTGTGTTCGCACAATATAAGCACGACGGTTCAGGACACGTAAGATAAGTTGTTTTTCACTTAGCTTGTCCGTAAACCACACCTTCTCTATTCTAAAATCGCGTCCCGTAGGATGCCTGTCTAGTGTAGGATCCAACTTGATGTAGCTTTTACGTTGTGCTACAGCAGCAGCAAGAGACGTAAACCACTCGTCGTGGTCTTCACCTTCAGCATCCCACTCTGCCGGTTCTACATTTAACCTGTAGAATATCATCCCTTCAATGCCTTACGTGCTTCCTTAGCCTTGTCCGCAGGCACAACGACGCTAAAGCCGTCGTTACGCAATCTGATTTTAGCATGGATACCTGCATCCATGATAATACCGCGTCTTGCGTGTGCAACGTCGAAGTCGCTATCAGTACCTACGCAGGTCCACTCTTTGTTTTTCTTTTTTTCTTCCATTAGAACATCGGCTCCGGGTCTTTAATTGTCGTGTTTTCTGGCGGCAGTTCTTTCATAAGATGCGTGTTTGTCATTTCCATAATTAAAGATAGAAGTTCGTCTTCGCCTTCAAGATCTTCTATTATTTCTTGTGCGCACCTTTCTATTCTGTGTAATAGCGCGTCCAAAAATGCGCGGCGGTTCTCTTTGACGTTTTTATAAAGTTCTACGCGTGCTGCAATCTCTGTTGAACATTGTGTTGTATATTCTGTAAGACCGCCTATTGTAATGCGCGCTTCGAAGCTTCCAGTAGCATCGTTCGACCTTACAATCGCACCTCTACTTACAGTCCACAATACAGCTTCTTTTTGTTTATCTGTCATTTTATACCTCTACGATCAGACAAGGATTGAACTTCGGATTTGCTCCCTGCTGAACGTAACCAAAAGGATTACAAACTACACGCGTCTCGTCTATCATCATATCTATATTACTATGCGTATGGCCGCAGATCCAAAGAGGCGGTGTACGTGTAGCAATCAGGCTGTCCATTTCACAAACAAAGAAACGGTTAAGGTCGCTAGTCTTCCAAGTAGGAGCAACACATTTCATACTCGGCATGTGGTGTGTTACAACAATAGTATCTTCTGCTAGTTTTTGATGCAAGAAGTACGTTGCGTCTTCGTTCTTATCGTAAACTTCATTCCTAAAGTTTCCAATAAGACTAAAATCAGACAGGCGACGTTCATGTAACAAGTTACCGGGCCGATCTTCGAACCAAAGTGTCGTACCGATAACAGTAGTATCATCATTAATCGTAGCTACACCGTTGCGGAGCACGCAAAGGTTATCGGGCATCTCTTTTGAGGATAGCAAGGTATCTACGCGTGCGAAGTTTGCACCGTAGTATTCGTGGTTGCCAGGAACATAAACGACAGGCACATCTTTGTAGTATTCACACAGCAGGTCGAGTGAGTACTTCAATCCGGCATAGCTACACAAGTCGCCTGCTACAATTAGCGCGTCAATGTCTTTAGCGCACGCAGAGATCTCTTCAAGTAAGCACTTACCATTATCGCGGTAGTGAAACTCAAAGTGCAGATCAGAGACTATTTGGAATTTAGCCATTACCGTTTTTCCAGTAACGTATCGAGTGCAGCAAGCGTCTCATCTGTATACGCACTAACATCGTGGATCGCCGCTTCGACCTCAGAGCAGTACTTTTGTATTGCATTAAGACGTAGACGCAAGCTATCAACTGTATTTTTAATGTTAGCTCTTAGCGCTTCTAGCGAACAGCGAGCGCAATTACCGTTTTCGTCTAATTCTACACCAGAACAGATACAACAAGCTGACACAGGATTCGCCATTCCTAGAAATCTCCCTCGATGCCCTCGCGGCCCCTCAGAACCACACCTCTGAGGCGATCTGGGGGACAGAAAAGTGCCACCCCCGAAAGGCTCAACCATTCCGCGAGCTTACGAGGACAGGCTCTAAAAGTAGGTACTAAAAACCTCAATGATTTCAAGTACTTACAAGTGGTCGTTCCCAGTACGTACATTCTAGGAACTATTGTAACGCTGCAAGCTGTGTTTGGCAAGAGGTGATCGTTACCTTTTTTTCATGTAGGGAAAGGTAATACATGAAAATTACACAAGGTACTTGACAAAGTTCCTTGTACTGCTACCTTGTCTGGGAGCATGTCAGGCTGCTCCGGGTTTGCTCGCCCGCCTCCTGGCCTGGCCTGCTCAGGAATCAGGGATTGTGAGGTAGCATGGTCGAAAGCGCCTTATTTGGCATGTGGTCAATAAGACGTTGTACATGTTCGCTACGCGACGGGTACTGGAGACTTACGCTAGTAAAAGGGAAGGGTGGTTGAAACCGTAAGGACCGGATAACTTGCGGGAGTAAGGTAGCAATTCCTGGTTCCATTTTAATAAGAGGTAAAATGAATAAGATTAAAACAGCATACGAAGTCCCTTGCGCTATTTGTAGTAAGCGTGAATTTTCTTTAAAAGATGAAAAGAAGGACCATTTTAGAGAATGGCTAAGGCGTAACGGTTGGACTAAGACAAAGCTGCATGGTTGGATTTGTGAATATTGTAGAGATCAAGGACTACACAGACAATGACTCCTGACGAATACGCAAAAGAACAGTTCGAACGCGGAAGAAATTTTGAGCGCGGCTTTGTTTTAGCGTTAATAGAAATGGCAATAGGCGAGTATACAGATCAAGAACTCTGTTCAATGCGCGAGGCGTTTTCAAACGATAAAGTTGTTTCTGTACTCAGAGAGCTAATCGTTGAAATAGAGGCACACAAGTAAATATGAAAAAATTCGAAAAAGGTTGTATGGTTATACACGATGGTAAAACGCCTTGTGTTGATTACTACAAAACGTATCAACCAAAAGCCGGTGAAGAGGGTATTTTCTGTCAGCACGAAAAAGAGGGTGTAGCCTTTATAGCGTTTTCAGGCTACCAAGGTTTCTGTCAATTAGTCTCTTTGACGGTACGTCTTTCAAAAGAAGAACTAAAAAAACACTTGGAACAATGAAAGTAATAAGATACGGTAAAATCTGTACAACCATGTACCGTTCGCTCTTCTGCGGTCGGTGTAAGACTATGATGGTTAAGCACACACTAGACCTCCCGGAATTTATCGAACTACTAAAAACTCTTGGTTGGCAAAAAGAAAGCGGTTACGGTTGGGTGTGTAGTGTTTGTAAGGACAACCAATGATAAAGTATACATTCAAATTCGGCAAAATGAAGCGTTTACCCGAAGAAGGACAGCGCATCTATATCTCGTCCCCATATAACAGAGAGGGTAAATGGTCTACACGCGGCGGCGGTATTGTCGCTTGGGGCGACGGGAGCTATACAAAACTAGAAACGCTACACTACGCTAATTGTACATGGAGCCCAGTGAATTAAATGCCAGAACGTGTAAAATGCTATCTTTGTGGCGATAAAATCCCAGAAGGCGAAGAAGACGAGTACATGTGTCACGGTTGTAAGCAGTACATTTGTGACGAATGCGACCGAAATTCTAGTATGCCATTCGGCCCACATAAACCCGAATTGCACAAATCAGAGGAAGACTGCGAATGGTAAAAGATTGGACACTATTAGATCAGATTTCAAGAGCAGTATGGAACGACAAGTCCATCGAGGAAATAAAAGAGCACTTAAAAACGCGCATGGACTATACATGCCCCGCTTGCAATCGAAAAAGCTATTTTTTATGTGTAGATCTTGACGACCTAGAAAAAGAGGCGGAACACTGCGATAGTTGGATCTGGGGAATCACAGGAATGCCGCAGAACATGTCTTTAGCGTCGGGCTATCCCAACGCCCTTCGCTATTTTAATAGAGTAATGGACGCCTGCGTACGTTGCGGTACTATCTTTACTTGTGAAGGCGACTAATGAACGTGAGTTGGCTCTCCGTATTTAGTCAAGTTCTTGAAGGTCGTCGTGAGAAATCTGGCGACCTTGCAGACTTTTACTACGATAAGCAAGTTCTTGTTGTTAAAATACCAATAGCACCAGGCGACGAACACGCACGCTTCTACCGCTGCACACTAGAGGACGATCTTATACGAGATACGTACTGGAGATCTGTGGTTCACCGTATGTCGAATGCAGAACTACAGCTTCTATTCGAATGCTTTAAGAAACACAAGAAAACGCAACCGTACTACTACATACAAAGAAAGAAGTGGCGCGAAGAGCGGGGGTATGACTTTCAATGATACCACCAGACGTAATCGACATGGTACGCAGTTACCTTGTCATATATAAGTACGACGGCTTGTACAATACAAACGGCGAGTGCGGTTGTTTGCGTACAGACCTTGCGCCTTGCGGTGAGATCTGTATCGACTGTAAAGCTGGTTATCAAGTTTTTAACGAGCGCGGGTGGGAGATAAGAGATCGAAGACCAGAGAAGGAAGGAATGTAAACTTTCCCCGCCCCCTCCCCCATGTGAGCTATAATGCGAACACACGAAAATTTGCTTGAATCTCTTGTTACCTATTTTAAATTAGATACAGACTTTTGGGACTTATTGTACTTCGACTTGCGAGATACAGTAGCCAAAGGTGGTAGCTGTTTTACTTTAATAGCAAGAGACGTTACTTATAAAGAGTATCGCGACACACTAAAGAAGAAGGAAGCTCTTGTATTCTTGGAGAAGTACTTAGCTTTAAAAGGTTACAAACCCTTCTTTGAAGAAAGCGAACACGCTTTGTATATTTATCTGTAACTTAGAAATAGCTGCGCTATTTGGTACAAGGGGGTACTGCCCCTAAGTAATTGTAAGGGCTTGATCACCTGTAGCAATTACCTCTTCCGGTAGCGCGGCGGGCCTGGGCGCATAACTCAGTTGGGAGAGTGCTACTCTTACAAGGTAGAAGTCGCAGGTTCAAGTCCTGCTGTGCCCACCGAAGAAAAAACTGTAAAAACTCGACGGTTGCCGGTATTATATATTAAGACACCAAGAGCTAATCAACCAACGAGGTTAAGATGATCAACTTAGAACTTATTAAGGAAGCTGCAACACCAGGAACACGACCCACGAAAGAGCGTCGTTGGTGGGAACCCCACGAAACTCAGTATGTTAAACAAGTCGTAAAGCCAGGCGATCTCTGCCTCGATATTGGCGCTAAAGCTGGTTGGTATACTGCGCTGTTTGCTTTTTTGACAGGACCGGACGGTCGCGTTGTTGCCTTTGAACCGCTTCCTAACCACTACGCAGGATTAGAGAAGGTCGCAGAGCAACTTGAGCTTGATTACGATATCGCTTCTGTAATTACGAAAGAGCTTGCTCTTAGCGACAAACAAGAGGTAAAAGAGGTAATCGTACAAGGGAATCGCGGTTTTACGCTTATCGCGCCGGAAGACGAAGAAGGCGGTGAGAATAAGCCGTCCTTTACTATCGACTTCGCACCTCTTGATGCTGTCTTTCGGCCTTACATTGATGGCGAAAAGGACTTAAAGGGCGGTATCAACTTTATCAAAGCAGATATTGATGGACACGAAGTAAAGTTCTTACGTGGTGCCAAGAAGACTATCGAGCACTTCCAGCCGCTTATGATGATCGAGTTTGGTTGGCCTTGTAAAGCTGTTATCGGTGACGACCTGAATGAAGCGGTTGATATTTTACAAGAGCTTGGTTACAGCTTTCGTAGCGTAAAGGGTATGGAGTTGATCCCCGATCCCAAAGCGAGAAACCCCTTCCCAATTCGGGTAGGTTCTGGTATTAACGTTGTTTGCACGCCCAAGGGCAAAAAGTTCCCCTCCGATCTCAAACTGCTTTAGGTATAAAACTATGTCTACTAAAGAAGTCTGCGAGTTCAATCTCAATGATACGATTCGAGTTAAACTTACAGAGTACGGAAAATCTATTTTTAGAGCACAACACAAAGAAAGTAGAACAAAACTACCAGAAACAATACAAGCAGACTTTGAGGATTACTTAGAAATCGAAGAAGACGAAGAGGGCTATTCAGAATGGCTCTGTTGGCTCTTTTTTAAAACAGTCGCATCTCACTTCTCTCCTGTAAGTCACATTAGTACTGATATCTTTAAAGACACCACCGTACAAATCAAAAAAGCAGTCTAATGCTATACATGGGGGAGGGGGCGGGGAAAGGTAAGGAATGTACTTCGACATTAAGAGTAGAAGAGAGGCGGAAAGCTTTAATATCGCTTCCTCGCCGCACGTTATCATTTCCATTTACACGCCTGGCGACGAGCCGCCTTTGGTAAAACAGAATCGTTTTACCAAAGATGTCTTAACGTTGGGTTTTGATGATTTAGATCGTCAGCCTAGTACTGCCACACTTCTAGCTTTAGGTGGACGTGCGGTGCTCTTTAACGAAGAGTATGCACGCGAGATCCTCCGCTTCGTCAATAAGTGGAAAGATCAGATCGACTTGATTACTTGTCATTGTGACGCAGGTATCTCGCGTAGTTCAGGTACCGCTGCGGCGCTGTCCCGTATTCTTAATGGAATGGACGAGCCCTTCTTTAAGCCGCCTTATGTTCCTAACCGATTAGTGTATCGTACGATTCTACAAACGCAGTTTGATGAAAATATCTTGAGGTGACAATGAACGACATTCCAGGTAAAAAGTACCGTAATCCGCTAGAACAGCTTCCCCTCGATTTACACCTTCAGATACGTGACGAAGCGCAACAGTACTGTAAGCACATGCCGTTGGGCTTTTGTACTGTATGCTTGGTAGATGTGCTTATTAAACACTTCAACACCAAGCTCAATGAGCACGAAGAATACTGCGATTCTATAAAGCAGAAACTTGCCCTGGAATCCCCTCAGAAGTGTACTTCTGAGGAACCAAAAGAGCCGGAACGTGAGAATGGTGGCGGCGCGGTTGAGGGTGAGGCGGAAGACGCCAATTAGGCAGCGAGGTTAGCTGCACCTACCTGTTGGAGCCAGGACTCGGGGACCAGGACGCCTGGCGCGTCAGAAAGGAACCACGCCGCCTCGCCGCCTCGCCACATGACCCTCGACTGAAGCCGGTAGGACGCGCCTGTGAGCGCTTGCGCGGGCTCGCGCAGGCAACTGTCGGCACCAGCGGGCACCACGACTGAAACCTTGTCGCCTGGCAGCAGCCCCCTAGATTCGTGACAGCATCTACACATCGTCTTGTACCTCCTATCTATACTGTACTCGACGGGGTGTAGAATTTCAAGGATTCGGCAGAAGAAAAGTGAAAAAAGTCGAAAAAAGTGTCCTTGCAGGGTTGACACTGGCTGCGGTGGAGCTACTATAGGGGAGAACTCGGAAGCAGTCTAACAGCCTGGAAACACAGTAGAAAGGAGCGAATCCTAATGTCTGAGAACGTCCTTCAGATCCCCCTGAGCAGCGAGATCACCGTCGCCGTGTCCGAGGACCGGAACATTGCCGTCGTCAACGGTCAGATGGTTGACGCGACCAACTACACCAAGCTGTCCAAGCAGATCATGGCAGCGCTCGGCTTTGAGCCTCCCAAGCGTAAGCCCCGGAAGAAGGCTGACGCCCCCAAGGCTGACGGCGACCTGAATCTGGAGTAGTAGTTGTAGTAAACGCTTTAGACTCGCTGCCGCGCTTCATCTGGCCTGTAGGGTAGTCCAACCCTCCTGTGAGACAGGCCGCACAGGTGGAGCGCGGCGACTTCTGCTGCCGCCCTCATCAGGGTACACTGTGAATCCTACCCCCTGATTCTCCGGTGTACATGGTGAGGGCGGCTTTTTCTATCTATTCTTTGAAAAATCCCGCTTTGCTGTGTGGATAGCTGCAATACCGCGAATCCAGTAGACAGCCTCTTGAAAATCTTCTGCGGTTGCATCGTTACCAGATTCGAATAGATCTGGAATAAGTGTACTTTCTAGGTAATCGCAGAAGTCGTCTGCTGTTCTAAAATTCGGACCATTAAACCACCTACCACCTATATGAGCACCACCTCCGCCCCCACGCCAATTTTCACGAACGTCGCACGGATTGCGCTCTGGCATACTACCGTCGTCAAAACCCTTGAACCACGCTTCATGTAGCTGGCGCTCGGCTTTATCGTCGTAATCATAAGGGCAGCTACTAGCGGAGTCCCCGCGTTTAGCCGCGTCTATTCCCTCTTTGTACGCACGCGCAATTAGCGCGCCGCCCCACCAATAATTCTCACGAACGTCACACGGATTCCTACGAGGTCTAAATGTCCTACGTCTCCTATTAGGCCAATTTCTATACTTTGCCATCTTCCTTCTCCTTTATTGTCCTGATTTTTTGTACAATAACTCCAATAAGTCTCTCGCCTCCCAAATTATAGTAGCCGTACTTTGCTCTCCTATATCAAGCATTGCACCTGCGTAGTCGTTTAGAACGTCCAAAAACAATTCGAAGTCGCGGGGGCTTTCAAGGTAACGTCTTACATTGTCACTAGGATTGTGTTGCATACTGTACGGATTTCGTCTCGGCTTAAATATATCTCTTCTTCTATTAGGCCAATTTCTATACTTTGCCATTGACATCTCCTGTATTGGATTTTCTTCTGGTTCTTCGTCCGTCGTCGTATAAGTACGGATTAGCTTGTCTGCGTACTGTGCGCCTCTTATGTAAGGTTCAATCCACTGTACGCGTACCAAACTGCGACCTGGACCGTAACGGACTCTTTTATTGTGTCCCATTACTACGTGGCGTTTTGCTATTGTCCACTTTGTAGGGGAAAGTGCTGTTTTTGCGTATTTAACTAGGTTTTTATCTATCTTTGTATTTGTACCTACGATCCAAACTTCAGGGCTTGTAGTTCGTCCGGTTTTGCCTTTCTTTGCTTTCTTCCGCCTTGCTTTCTTGCTTAATACAGGTTTACGTTCCTTTTGTACGTCGGGTGTATCTCCGCTTAGAAAGAGACACAGATTCCTATATACGTTTTCTAGTATAAAGATACGCTGTATTGTTTCCTCGGGTAAAACCTCTGTTAACGTGTCTTTCCTCTTTCCTAGATCCCCCGCTTCAAGTTCTTCTGGTGTGCGACTCCAAGAACCTACACTACCTCCAGTTACAAACAGATCGAAATGCAAACCAGATCTACCCGAAGCTTGTTTTATTTTTGTAACGCGGAGTGCATCTATAGTTTGTAGGTATTTCTTATCTCCCACTTGTATAGACCAGAACTGATGAGGGAACTCAATATAGAAAACAGGGAAGGGCTGCGGTATTTCTGTGATATTACTATCAGTCAGGGCAAAACCCGTTAATATATTCTGTGTTAGCTTAAATACAGGCATATGATATTTTAACCACAGAAAATCGCCATATACGCGAATGGCAAACGATTTTGCCTTTTCGTCTCCTTGTCGTACCGCTGCCGCTAATTCATCTAAAACTGCCACATCGTCCCAAGAGTCGCGTTCTGCTAAGAAGATTTCTAATGTTGTTAGAAGATCTTCGTACTGATCCAAAAAGCTAGTTAAAGGCAGAGGCCACCTTGCGTGTGTTTCTAGTGTTGTTTTTATTGCGTGTTTTATTGCTTGACTAGCCATATTAGCGCTCCTTAACTACTTGCTGCATGTGCTGTACCGTAAGACGCAACCACGCTTCATCGGAGAAGCTATCTGTTGGATTTCTTCTTACGTCTTCGTCGTAGTCTCGTACCAATTTATACGCCTCGTTGTAGAACGGTAGGCGCTGTTTTCGTGCAAGATCGCCCACTGTAATTAAACCGTCGCGGGCTCCATACCGATCATATATAGTATCGCCATTTAACATGGCGTCTTTTAGCCGTTCGAATATAAAGTATGTAACCTCGCGCCCTGGCATATAACCGTTCTCTAATAGGGCACGAAGAATACTGTACACGCATTGCGGGTTTGTTTCTGTATAGACGGCTTTTTTCAGATACTCATCCTGAAAGGTACCTAGTGCCGCGTATGCGTAACGTCGGTTTTCGGGATCTGGTAGCGTTGCTGCTATACGTAAACCGTCTACATCTTGGAAAACCTCTGAAAGCGCAATAATTATTTTCTCGTAAATAAACCAGTACGCCTCACCGGATTCAAGGAAACGGTGTATCGCTTTTTGTGCAAGCTGGTAATCTTCTTCGTAAGACGTAGTAGCCATGAAAGACAAACAGCACATAGCACTACGCATAACAATGTCTGTCTGCCAGTAATCAAGTAAAGGAATTGTAGTGCGGAGGTCTTTGTAGTCTTCTAGCTCTGTTTCAAAAAGTCGCCAGAGATCCCACCTTTCTTGGTATCTCGTTTTATTCCACGTTTCTTCAAAGTTAGACCACGTAGAGAAATCTAGGTTTCGGTGCTCCGCATAACGCTCTCGCGTTTCATCTGCTATCGTAAAGTCGATAGGTTCAATATCCCAGAAGTCAGAGAATAGATGATAGCCGCCACTTACAAATCGGTCCCACTGATATATATCAATCTCATTTTCTACGTCAGGCGCAATTACGAAATTCAGCTTCCTTAGTGTATTGGCGTCTGCTTGTACAATCTCACGGGCAGACATACGTTCACGTCCACCGCGATTAGACATTGTATCATTTGCGTTATACCAACCACCTTCAGGTCCATTAGGACCAAAACGCAAAGCTACCGTACCTAATAGTAAATATTGTACGTCGTCTATAGAATGATAGTCCCCTTGTAAAATACGCTCATTAGTCCTCTCGACGCGTTCGTCCTCGTAGGCACCTGAAAGGACACGGAGGTCTTCTTTTGTTATCTTAGCGCCACCGGCACCTACACCTGTTACAATAGGATTCGGTGCGATTGGCTCTAAATCTACGCGCTGCGTATCTTGATTCGTCTCTGAAACGCGCCAGTATGGTGTTTTATTTAGCGCAACGTCTTGTATCAAGTCGCCCACGCGCATACGCCAGGCATCAGGATTGTCGTCAAATGTAATAAAGTAACCGTCGTCGTCCTCATACACCTCACTGAAGGGGTGCATCCAAGACTGCGTTTCTTCATAGTAAGCAGTCGCTAAGTTTCGTGGCAGTACAGGACGACTCGACGCTTTTTTACGTTGCGAGGTAGTTTTTAACTCTTCTAGTACCTCTTCGCGTTCTTGCTCTTCGCGTTCTGCTTCAATCTGTGCCTGTCGTCTTTTTATGAAATCAGACATTAGAAGTAGTGTTTCCCTCTTGTGTACGGACCTTGTTTATCGTGCCTTCGTTCAAGATACAGCTTCCATACATGCTCTGACATAATTTTACCCCAATCAAAGTAGTCGATACTACTATATTTATCATATAGGTAATCTATAAGTTTACGCATAAGTCCTTGTCTTGTATAGTCAGAGCGCGTTTTCATATAATTAATATACAAGTAGTCAGAACCAACTAAGAAGTAATCAATAAAAGCAACAACGTCCTTGCTTGCCCCTGGTAAGTCTTCTTGTGACGCAAAGTACGTTTCAGTTTCACGCGGTTCTGGTGCGTTAGGCTCTGTAATAGATATACGACGTACGGGATAGTCCGTATTATACTCTAAAGGTGACGCTTCTTCTATTATTTCAAATCTTGGATTTTCTTCGGGATCGTCGGCTTTCAACCAATCACGTCTAGCGCGACGACGCGCCTCTTTTATAGACATTGTGCCGTCTTCAACTGCATCTGCATACTGACAGAAGAAGATATTACAACCCCGGTGTCTTTCTTCTCTTGGTATTACACAACCGCGTTCAGATAGGTACTCACATTCTTGATCACAGCAAAGGCCGCAAGAAACTGGACATTGCTTGTTAGGATTTTCTTCTACACCATCATCTAATTCATCATTGGGTATCATATCGTAGTCAGTAACCCACGGACCCCAATGCCTAGCCTGTAATGACGTATTAAGAATGGTCATTACATCATCCCACTCTTTCAAAACCATAGGCGCGAAGATCTCGTCGTACTGCTCAACAGAGATAGGACCGCGACCTTGTACGATACCAAGTTTTTCCCACACGCCCTCTTTCATTTGCCAGTCATAGACAAGTCCGTCCTTAATAGCCCACGCGTGCGGCATGTACGCTTCGATCAGGGGGTGTAGAATACTTCCATGTATTAGCGTGCCTCCATTATTAATTACGAAGTTAGCAGCATAACGGTAGCAGTCACCGCACGGTCCCATTATGGTACCCTAGTTTGCAATTTATAGAAGTTGTCTAGCATAAGCCTTTTGATTGTATGCACATGTGGATTTCGAAACGTGTTATCTAAATGATTCGGTAAAGGAATGAAGGCATTAGGTGCTTGAGAGCAGATTATAAGTAAAAACGCGTAACAGCTACTACCAAAATTATATAAGTCATGGTCTATTTGTAGTGCCAACCAGCAGTTTGTTAGATTTCGAATTTTCTGTTCCGTAATCGCCGCGCCTTTCAAAATTCCTAGCATAGACGCTTCTGACTTTGTAGGAGATGAAGGATCGCTAGGCTCTGTTTTCGTATTAAAGTAGTGTGGAGACAAAAACTGTTTATCGTACAAAGGTTGACCATACTCATCTACCATCTCAGCAGCGCGTTCTGCTTTTTCTTCCATATAACCGATATGACGACGAAGCGCTTCTTTAAAAGGCAAACCCCGATTTAAGTCGTCTACCACACCTACTACCGCACCCATTGCACAAGCGGTGTACTCAGCAACGCGACTGAAGCCGACGCCGTATTCTGTCCAGTCGGCTTCGTTGTTACGGAAAGGACCGCCATTAGGAATCCCTCCAAACATTGAAAGACACGGGAAGCTAAATTTCATGTTAGTCCTCGTCTACTTCATAAAGATGTGAAAGTCGCTGTGCGCCCTTTGGACCCTTCCAATGCGGTTTAATCCAAAGCTTCTTGGTTTTCTTACGTCCTGGTCCATACGGCTGATTTCTCCAGTGACCGCGTACTGTAAATTGGCTCTTTAACTGCCACGTTCTCGGAGACGCGAGCGACATTGCAGCTTCTACCGTTTCTCTCCCAACTTTAACCTTTCTACCAACAGCCCAAGTTTTCGGTATAATCGGTTTCGCTTGCGCTCTTCCGCGTTTCTTACGCCTACGCTTCTTTGCTGCTTTACGTCGAAGCGCAGCCGGTGTTGTTACACGCTTTACGTCGTCCTTGTTACTGTCAAGGAACACACACATATTTAAAATTACATTTCTTGCTGCATCAATTTTAATGCGTTCTTCTTCTATAATATTTCTGTCGTAGCTATCTTGCCCTGAAAGGAAAACAGAGTACGGAACTGCATTGTAGATTTCTGTTCCGTCTTCAAACAGAATGGTATAGCGTATAGCGTTTGTCTCGCCGTGTTGCGCCTCCCACTCAGGTACGGCGTAACTATTCACCTTAATGAGAGACATCGGTACTTGCTGTCCCGTATGGAAAGCCTCAACAAGCCAAAAGTCTCTTGGCGTTTCAATTAGAAAAGAAGGAAACGGCAGTTGTATATCTGTTACGTCTTTCGCGTCTGTCAGAGCAAAGCCGGAAAAAACGCCCTTTTCCAACTTGAAAGCAGGCATAGAATAGACAAGCCAGTTATACATCTGAAAGAAGCTAAGAACCATACCTGTCTTTTCATTCGCAGGTACAGCCCTTAACGCATAGTCAAGGTCTTGATACGCCTCTGGTGCTCTTGCTTTCGTCTCATCCAACATAAAGAGCAAGAACTCCTGCGCGTCCACGAAGTGCGTATCGCGTATTGGAAGCTTCGTATCGTCCTTAAAAGAAAGCGCCATCTTCTGAAAAGACGAGAGCGTAAATGTCTTAGGTATCTTCCACATTACTTTGTCTCCAATTCCAACGCAATTTCATCGAGTAACGCGTCAGAGAACATTGCGGAGTAGTCAGGGTTTTCTTGAATACTTTCCCCGCCCCCTCCCCCCGTCTGCGGCCCAGGGTAAATTGCAGGATTTTGTTCAGGTCCGAAGTCCGTTGCCCCAAAAAACACGCTTTCGCCTGTAGGATACAGCGAGATATTACCCGCATCGTCCTCGACACCGTAAGTGTAACGAGGATCGAGATCGCCATTGATATCTGCGCGTTCAAGTATAAACCAGCAGTCATTAAAGAATACAGGTTCGTGCGGCTCGTAGTAAGGGGAACCAATAGACATAGCTTTCCAATATCTACTGTCGTCGCGTTTACGGACGATTCGACAAAATTCGGACATTAATCTTCTTCCTCTTCCTCTAAAATTGTTCCTTCAAGATTCGCCCATCTAAGATTCGCCCCTTCAAGATCCGCCTCTCTAAGATCCGCCCTGTAAAGATTCGCCTCTCTAAGACTCGCCCCACTAAGATCCGCCCCTACAAGATTCGCCTCGCTAAGATTCGCCTCGCTAAGATTCGCCCCTATAAGATCCGCCTCTGCAAGATTCGCCCCTACAAGATCTGCCCCTACTAAAAAAGATTTTAGTTCTTCTGTAATACCGAACTTTTGTATGTAGTCAGGAAGCAAGAACAGTGTAGATTTTGTTACTGCAACTTCATCTTGCTCTTCTTCTGTCAACCACGTAACCGAAAAGTCATTTTCTACGTTCCACGTCCCCTTCTTTACACCCTTTATTCTCTCATCATATAACATCTCTAAGATATACGGCCAATACTTCTCTTTAGGCTTACTGTTCGCAGCGCCCTTTATCTGACCTATTTTACCGTCTGAATTTTCAAACCACGAAGATCGCACACGCGGTAGCCAATACTCTTCTCCTTCTTGTTCTACGCGTTCCCACAGTAAAAGTAGAGTAGCACCCTCATCGTGAGCACAGTCGCCCATTGCTTCGAGATCATATTCGCAAGAATCACTTTCAGAATTAAACCATACGAAGTTTGGATTTGACGTTTCTAAGAACACAGGGAATGGGCTTTTAATGGGTAATAAACGCTTATAACGTTCTAGCTGATCTTGCCACGCCTCTTCACATTCCCGCATTTCCTCCAAAAGCGTATCTGGACGTTTCCAACCAAAAGGTATTTCATTTATACAAGGGAGAT
>CAZUAH010000053.1:21736-43019 GCA_964617665.1 uncultured Pirellulaceae bacterium | reverse complement strand
GTTCACGACCCTTCTCGCCATAGGCGATATTCGACCCGTGCTTCAGCACGGGTTCGCGATCCGAACGCACCAATCACTACGTTTTCCAGCCCCGGCCCTGCCGCCGCCTTCGGTGGCGGCAGGGACGGGGCTGGGTGCGTGACCACGTGCATCGTCACCCGCCGTAAACGGACGGGTCTAAGATCGCCTGCGGCGAAAAACGGCCATGAATGGCCGTTCCATGACCGCTGGTGACTCGCACCAACCGCAACACGAATCCGCACAAGACAATCTGCCACAAAACCGAACGCCCCTTACTTCCCAACCCCGTTCATGAGCGTATCGCCCATATGGCCCCTTCGTTTGTTGCTTGGAGTACTGGATCTAATTAGAATTGTAGCCAATTGTCGGCTTTGACCTGCCACGCGATCGCAACGGCCTTCGCTTTGCATTTCTGACTCCATCCCATGGAACAGTCGAGGCCCGTATGAAACGTAGCGAACGCAATCTACGCCTACGTAACTCACGACGACGTCAACGTTGGTATCGGTGGAGCTGTGCTCGTCCTTTGTTGGTCGAGCAACTGGAAAATCGCCTTCTACTGTTCTCGCCCGACGGGTTTGACCCGAACGAGACATTCGAGCCCGGACCAATCAGCGTCGATCAGGTCGACAGCGATGACCCGCAGGTCGCTCCCGCTGGTATCTTCAGCGCCATGAATGCAAGTAGCGGCGCGGAGGGGGAAGGCAGTGAGGCGCTTATTATCAGCACTCGCCTGACAGGCTTGGACCTGAATCCACTGCCAAATCTGGATGGAGATGCGCAACCAGAGGTAGCCGTTGGAGAAGAGTTCCTCCTTCAGGTCGAGCTGACCGACGCGCTGCCCAACGATCAGTGGCATGTCGCGTCGGCCTACCTTGACGTCAGCGGCGACTTCACAAAGGTCGCTACGGCGTTCCAGGAAGAGCAAACGCTCACAATCGATGCCACTGCAGAGAGCGGCACCTTCAGTTTGCAGTATGACGACAGCACTTCGACGGAAATCGATATTGGCGTTCTGCTTAGCCACGACCGGGCAGACCGGGCCGACATCGTCAGGCAAGCAATCGAATCGCTGGACGGGATCAGTCATGGCGATGTCGAGGTGAAGGAAGACGGCTACCTTGAATATATGGTCGTCTTTACGGGCAATCTGGCCAACAGAAGTATTCCGGAACTTGTGCCGACCAGTGTAGACCTTCGAGACTACAACGATGATCCTTTACCGGTCGATGCGGTAACGGTGACGGAGAGGGTAGCTGCGAATCCGGATGAGGTAGACTCGTTCAATTCCGCGCTGCGGAGCGCGTCGAATTTAGTTGCAGGCAACGGGGACGTGACCGAGGGCGAAGAGAAGCGACTATACCGATTCGCATCTAGTGGCGATCGGAATATGAATCCGCCGGAGACCGGCAAGCTGTCGAATTTTGGCTCGGCTGCGACAATGAAACAACTCCCGACGTGGCCGTGGCCATTCGTTCTGGATTTTCCTCCCGGCACGGACACAAGCACTACGCACCTGCTCCTTGCCGTTCGCTTGATGGCGACCAATGTCGGAACCGTGACTCTTGATGTTGGACCTCCAATCGAAGGCGACAATTACTACCCTGACGAGATCGCACTCTCTCCTCCGGAGTTTTATGACACGTCCAACTGGCGCAACCTCTTCCCCGATCAATTGGATCAGGTCGTCTTTCCGGCGGCTGCGGTTGTCGACATCGTCGAGCCGCGCGCGATCCATGGGGTGAAATACGAAGATGTCGAAGGCAATGGTCTTGGCGGAGGCGATGACATACCCTCGAACGCTTCGACGATCCTGCTGTACAGGGACCGGGACGACGACGGAGGGTTCGAGCCCCACGGCGACGACAACCCGCCGCTGGATAGCCGCGTGCCTGACGTTGATGGAACGTACTCGTTCGGTAGTCTCGATCCAGGCCGTTACTTCGTGACCGAGACGCCCAACGCAGGATGGATTCAGACGGGTGGCGGAGACGACTTCGCTGGAGGCGTGGACTACTACACGGTGAGCATCGTCGACAACGAGGGAGTGATCGGCAAGGACTTTGCTAACCAGCGGCAGCCTGACTTTGGCGATGCGCCGGCGCCCTATCCGACGTTGCGTGGCGAGGATGGAGCGCGGCACGGCGCAGTGGGACCCATGTTGGGAGCAAACCGTGACGCCGAAGTCGATGGCACGCACTCGGCCGACGCCGATGCTGACGACAACACCGGCATACCCGACGACGAAGACGGCGTTGATTTCACCAATGTGCTGATCCCTGGCCAGATGACTACGGTCGAGGTAGCCGCGTCGGATGCTGGGAAACTGGACGCGTGGATCGACTTCAACGACGACGGGGATTGGGCGGATCCGGGCGAGCAGATCTTCGTCAATCGATCGCTGCCGACGGGAGTCTATGCGCTGTCGTTCCAGGTTCCGATCAGTGCTCCATACACAAACGAGACATACGCGCGTTTCCGCATCAGTTCTGACGGCGGGCTGTCCTACCACGGACCCGCGTCTGATGGCGAAGTGGAGGACTACGACGTGGCTATCCTGTCGCATAGCCCCATTGCGGTGGATGACGAATTCGACGTGATACGAGACAGCCAGGACACGCCACTGGACGTGCTGGGTAACGACATCCCCAGTGCCTCGGGACGCACATACCTGGCGATCACCGCCGTAGGCCTAGCGGGCACCGCAGGGACGGCCACAATCGACAGGGCGAACACGCCGATGGACTACACGGACGACGCGATCCTGTACACGACGCCCTCGGGCGTCTTGGCCCCCGATTCGTTTACGTACACGATTCAGGACGTGGTGACGGGAGCCACGGATACCGCCACCGTCTCGATCACGATCACGCCGGTCAGCGACGCCACGCCCGACGCCGTGGATGACGTGGCGACGGTATCCGAAGCCGGCGTGTTCAACAGCGTCGCGGGGGACACGCTAGATAGTGGTTCGGCGAGCGTGCTTGGCAACGACACGGGCTTGGCGGATGTGCCGATTGTGGCGAGTCTTGTGACGCCGCCTTTGTACGCGACGGGGCCGTTCACGCTGAATGCGGACGGGACGTTCGTTTACGAGCACAACGGTAGCGAGAACTTCAGCGACAGCTTCACGTACCAGATCGAGGACAACGATGGCCAAACGGACACGGCCACGGTTTCGATTGCGATCACGCGTGTGAGCGACACGACGCCGGACGCGGTGGACGACTTGGCCACGGTGAACGAAGGGGAGACGACAACGACGGTGAACGGAAGCTTGCCCAGCGTGCTGGGCAACGACACGGGCCTGGCCGATGTGCCGATCGCCGTAAGCCTGATGACCCCGCCACTGTACGCGACGGCGTCGTTCACGCTGAATGCGGACGGCACATTCGTTTACGAGCACAACGATACCGAGAACTTCAGTGACAGCTTCACGTACCAGATCGAAGACAACGACGGCCAGACGGACACGGCTACCGTCACAGTCACCGTCAATCCAAAGAACGATGTGCCGACGATCGACACGAGCGCCGTCGTGACCGACACGGCCGAGGAAGATGAAACTGTCGTATTGGAGCCGATTGTCATCGATGACATCGACGCAGCCAACGATCCCGAGTGGCGGGGGCAAGTGACGCTCAGCGCGGCCAATGGTTTGCTGACGTTACCGAAGGAAGTCCGGTCGGCGCCGCTGGTCGAGGCGATGGGCTTGCCCACGCAGAGCGTGGCCCACGTCGTGTACGTGATCGATGTTTCGGGAAGTACATCACTTCCATTCGGTGGTACGCCGGTTGGAGATGCCAACAACGACGGTACTGCGGACACGATTCTGGATGGCGAAATTGCCGGCTTCCTCGCGTTGAACAATCAGCTTGTGAATCAGTTTGGCACCAATGCGAACGTTTCGGTCGTCGAGTTTCATTCCTGGGCTGACTGCCTGGACATGGATCCCGTGACTGCCGGGAAACAGCTTGCCACTGAGGCTCACGTGGACGCGGGTGGAACCGGCGAACGAGATGTCGAGGAAGTTCTCAAGAGTTTGCAGATCACGGGCGGGACAAACTTCGAAGCCGCCCTCCAGGAGACAATCAACGTACTACAGACGCTGAACACGGATCCGGCATTGACCAACGTCATCTTTATGTCGGATGGCTCCGATTTCGGGCCCTACGACGACGAGGTGCTCACCTTGCAACCCTTGGCCAGCAACATTCGAGCGTTCGGGGCTGGAGCCGGCGCATCGATAGCGAGTCTACAGCGGATCGATCCGAACGCGCAGATCTTTACCGACAGCGATGGGTTGATCACGGCCCTCAGCGGCGGCGTTGTCGTTGGCGGAGGCACGACGCTGCAAGTGGACGGGCGCACGGGCGCGGATGGCAGTATCGAGATCGATCCGGAGTTTGGCGACGGTGGCGTCCGAGATGAGAACTTTGCCGTCAACTTCGAAGGGCTGGAACTGATCGACCTGGACGGCGATCCCGCGACCACGGGAGACAGCCGACTGATTCACACCACAGGACCCAACGATTCGACCAAGTGGAGCATTCCGTCCGAGACCGGTGGTTTGATGATCGATTTGGGCGCCGTTTACACCATCGACGTGATGCAGATCTGGAACTTCAATGCCACGGGTCTGGAACACTACGGGCCGGGTACCTTCGATCTCTACGTCTCGTCGGACGGTACGGACATGCCCATCGATACCAGCACCATGACAAAGATCGTGGATGACGCGCCGCTGAACAGTGCAACGGTGGCCGCCGATCCCTTGCAGTACTTTGGCGAGACGTTCCTGTTCGGTGCGGGGACCCCGGAATCCGTTCCCGTGGAATTGGACGACGAAGATGGGCCGTTCACGCCGCTGGACAACGACGGTGACGGCGTGACCGATGGCAACAGTCTGACGGGCGATCCGGTAACCGTGACCGGCCGATTCCTGTACTTCGGTGATCTGACAGGCACGGCCCTTGACAGTGGGCATGTCGGGTTGTCGGAGATTCAGTTCTACGGCAGCCCCGAAGGCTCACCGAGCGTGACCTACGTCCAGAGCAACGGTCTGGATGATTCGACCATCGTCATCGAAGGTACGGTGGAGGCCCTGAACGCGGCATTGTCGGCGGTGCAGTACCGGTCGAACCAGGACTGGAACTCGGGTACACCCGTACCCGTTCCGGACCAGATCGATGTGACGATCAACGATTTGGGCAACACGGAGTTGGTCGTCGTGGACGGCGATTTGGAGGTTACCGAATCGGTAACGGTTACGGTCCATCCGAGGCAGGATCCCCCGGAGATCGTATCGGTGGCCGGTACGCTGGTGGATACCGCCGTGAATCCAATTGACGTGGTCGAGGACGAGGTAGAACTCCTTCCTGAGATCGTGATCGACGACGTGGACGCGACGTACGATCTGGACTGGATCGGCGAAGTGACTTTGTCGGTGGACCACGGAACGATCACGATGCCCGATGGCGTGGTCATGCAGCTATTGCCGCGCGACGGCGGGCCAGCCTTCGACGCCCAGAGCCGCGAGTTTAACGGCAGCGACTTGCCCGTGCCCCCTGGTCCGGACGCCGGCAACCCGGGCAACGTGTTCAGTGGCGTCGGCGGCGGCTTGGCGCTGGCCGATCTGGACGGGGACTTGATCGGCGATACGCTGATCCATGATTCGTCGCCGGCCGCGCCGGCGTGGCAGTTGGATCAGGAAACGGGCGGGCTGTGGATCGATCTGGGCGACGCGTACTTCGTGGACGTGATGCAGATCTGGAACTTCAACGCCGAAGGCCCGGCCGGCGAAGACTTGACGAGCTACGGCCCCACCACGTTCGACTTGTGGGTGTCGGAGACGGATCCGGCCAATATGAACAAAGTGGCGACCGGCGTCACGCTGGACCGTGCTGCGTTTGGCGATCCTGACTATCTGGGCGAGACGTTCCTGCTGAGCGGTGCCGGCGCGAATCTGCTCCCTCTGGAATTGGGCGACGAAAACGACGGCGTGACGACCGTGGTCGACGACAATGGCGACCCGTCGATGGTTACCGGTCGATACCTGTTCCTGGGCAATATGACAGGCACTGCTAACGACGGCGGGCATCTGGGGCTGTCGGAGATTCGATTGTACGGCCGTCTGGCGAGCACGCCGGATGTGCGGATTGCAATCGGCACGGGGGTGGACGACAGGTCGGTCACCGTGCGAGGTTCCAGGGATGCGTTGAACGAGTTGATGGATGCTACCGGGGGCACACCGGCCGAGCGAATCCGCTACTTGAACGATCCCCACTACAACAACTGGGATCAGACGGATGCGTCTGAGGCGCTCACGATCACCATCAACGACTTGGGCAACACCGATATCACCGGCACGTCCGCCGCGCTGACGGACCAGGTGGTGGTGCCGATTTCGGTCGAGCCGATTCAGGATCGGCCCGGCGTCGACGTGAGCCAGACGTTCGGGACCACGGTGGACGAGGATGATCGCGTTACCCTCGCCCCGATCGTGGTTTCGGATGTGGACGCGGACAGCGGTCGTGGTGCCGAGGTCCAGCTGTTGACGTTCGGCGGCACGATCACCGGCGGTTGGTTCAGGATCAATTACGACGGAAATCCTAGTCCCGCGATTACCTGGAGTCCAACTGCGAGCACGCTGGTGAACAATATCCAGACCGCGCTCGATCAGACTTTCGGTGGAGGCAATACGGTCGTAGCTTCGCTGTCGGCCACCGAGTACACGATTTCGTTCACGGGCAATTTGAACGCCAATCTCCAGCAGATCACGACCGACGGCAGCTTGCTGATAGGGACGGCGCCTACGGTGACGGCGTCCACGATCAGCGATGGGGCGTACAACGAGGTACAGAGGTTCACGGCTGTTGGCGGGGCGGGCGACAGCTTCACGCTGTCGTACGAGGGCATTGCCGGAGCGGCGATTAACGGTCCGTATGCGGGCCTGACGGCGGCTGCGGTTGAGACCAACCTTGAGACGATTGGCGCACTGATCGGAAACGTGACGGTGATCGGGGCCAATGGGGGACCGTTTACCATCGTGTTTGGGAACGCATTGGCCGGTACGAATGTGTCGCAACTGGAAGTGAGCAGCACTGCGGGCGACACGTCCTCGGTGTCGACCGTTGCCCATGGTCGGACGATCTACGACCCGAACTGGGAAGGGCAGGTGACGCTGACGGTCGCCAACGGCGTGATCACGCTGCCGGCCACTTCGCGTCCGGACCAGATCGTCATCCCCATCGGCCCGTCGTTTGTCGATGGCCGCGAGCTCGACGGCACCTTCGATCCGATCACACTGGAACCAATACCGGAAAACGATATCGACGGGACCCGTGACGAGGATCACGTGGTTAACGGCAACGGGCTGCAGCCCACCGCCGCCGGAATGCTAATGCACAACCAAGGCCTGAACGATTCGAGCAAGTGGAGCATCGCTCAAGTGGACGGCGGCCTGATGATCGATCTGGGCGACGTCTACACCATCGACGTCATGCAGATCTGGAACTTCAACGTGCCGCTCCTGTACGACTATGGCCCTCAGACGTTCGACCTATGGACCTACACACCAGATCCGGCCGATCCGTTGCCACCGACCTTCGACCAAATGGAAACGAGCTTGATGACCCAGGTCCTGGACGACGTCAACTTGCCTCGCTCGTCGGACGCGGCCAACGATCCCGCCGATCCCACCGATGGCTACTTGGGCGAGACATTCGTGCTGAGCGGAGCGACGACTCACGTGATTCCTCTCGAACTGGGAGACGAGACTGGCGGTCCGGATACGAACCATCAGAACGAATTGGTCAAGGGCCGGTACCTGTTCTTCGGAGACATGACGGGCACCACCACCGCGGGCGGTCACGTCGGCTTGTCAGAAATCCGTCTGTACGGGCGTGTGGACGGTTCGCCGCAAGTGATCTTCGAAAACGGCAATGGGATTCAGAACTCGACGGTCAGCATCCGCGGCAGTCTGGGCGATCTGAACGCTACGCTGGACGGAATCGTCTATGAGCCCAATCCAGACTACAACTCCGGTCCCGCCAATGTTGTTGTGCCCTATTCGATCGAAGTTCATATCAGCGATTTGGGCAACACGGGTAACCCGGCGGGACCGCTAGAGAATGAGGCCACGGTCGCGATCACGGTCAACCGGCTATCAGACTCTGGTGATGCGCCATCACCATATTCAACGTCACGTGCCGCGGACGGTGCGTATCACGTTGCCCTCGGCCCCACGTTGGGGGTAAGCCGCGACTGGGAATCCGACGGTCAGCCCACCGTGGCTGCCGACGGCGACGATGTGACCGGAACACCCGATGACGAAGACGGCGTGACGTTCGGCTCGATCCAAGTGGGGCAGTTGGATGCCAATGTGACCGTGAACGTGCAGAACGCGCCTGATGGCGCGAAGTTGGACGCGTGGATCGACTTCGACGGCGACGGAAGCTGGGACGGACGGCTCGAGCAGATTGCCGATAGCGTCACCGTGCACGACGGTGACAACGCGGTTACGTTTGATGTGCCGAGTTCGACGATAGACGGCGCGACGTACGCCCGCTTTCGCTTGAGCACGGTCGGCGGTCTTGATCCGGGCGGTTTTGCTGCTGATGGCGAAGTGGAGGACTATCAGGTGACGATCCTCCCATCCGCAACCACCGCTGTCTACGACAACCTCCCGCATCATCCGGAGTGGTATTCGGGGGCCGTCATGGTCCACGACTTCTTTAGTGAACTGACAATCGATCAAGCCGCTGCGGCATTCACTGTCTCCGGAGGCAGCTATCGTTTGACGTCCATCGAAATGGCAATGAACAAGCGTTCGGGCGCGAACAACATGAGGGTCTCGTTGGTGACCGATGACGGCGGGAAGCCCGGATCCGTGATCGAAGTGATCAGCGAAAATGAAGACATCTGGCCGTCGCAGTATCCCTTACAGACCACCACGACGATCAGCTCTCCAACTCGTCCACTTCTCGAGGACGGAAACAGGTACTGGATCCTCACCGAACCGACCTCGACCGCTGCAAGTAGATATGACTGGCACTCGGCCTCGCCGAGCGTTTCCGGTCTGTTTGCCCAGGACACGGGCTACGGCGAATTCCCAGAGCCGCCGTGGAGATGGCTGGGTACCTCGAACAACTTCGTGGCCTATCGCGTGGAAGGCGTCGAGCCGGCGGCTCCGACCGACATCCAGTTGTCCGGCAGCAGCGTGCCGGAAAACCTGCCGGCCGGCAGTCTGGTAGGGACGTTTACTACCAGCGACCAAGACGACCTGACGGACTCTTTCGTCTACAGCCTGGTATCGGGTGCCGCCAGTAGTGGCAACGGATCGTTCGTCATCGACGGCGATCAACTGAAGACAAACGCGATCTTCGACTACGAGACACAGAACACTTACAGCATTCGGGTGCGGACGACGGACCCAAGCGGACGGTGGCACGAAGAGACGTTCACGCTCGATGTAACAAATGCGGATGAAGACTTTGGCGACGCACCCTTTCCCTACGCGACGTTGGCAGCCGACAACGGCGCCCAACATGCGATCATCGCTGGCGGTCCATTCTTTGGAACCGCCCCTGACGCCGACGCCGATGGCCAGCCTACGCCCCTTGCCGACGGCGACGACTTGGCTGGACCCAACGTCACCGTGGACACCACGGGGGCTCCGAGTTTCACGCCGGTATCGACAGCGGCGTTCAAAGTCCCGATCGCAGGCGGCGCGAGCGTGATCGACGGTGAGACGTTGATTGTCAGTAACGGCGTGGATGTCTACGAATTGGAGCTGGACAGCAACGGCACATTCAGGGTGGGAACTGAACCAGTTCTTTACACCGATGAATCTACCCAGCAGGAATTGGGACGCGAACTTGCCTTGGCGGTCACATCGACTGGGATCTCAGCAATCTACTCAGACGGATTATTGACGGTCGTTGATCCGGATGGCGACGACGAGAACGGCGTGACCTTCGGCTCGATTCAAGTGGGCCAACTTGACGCGAGTGTGACGGTGAACGTTCAGAACGCACCCAGCGGAGCGAAGCTAGACGCCTGGATCGACTTCAACGGCGACGGCACTTGGGGCTCGGATGATCAGATCGCCGACAGTGTCCAAGTGACGGAAGGGGACAACACGATCACTTTCGACGTACCGAGTTCGGCGCTCAGCGGGTCGACCTACGCTCGGTTCCGTCTGAGTACCACTGGCGATCTACTGCCAACGGGTCAGGCGAGCGACGGCGAGGTGGAAGACCTGGCCGGCAACATCAGCCCTCGTGGAACACTGCAGACGGAGAACTACGAGAATGACCCCGACCCGAATGCCGCTTTGGCCGACGCCACGGCAGGTTCAGATTCCTCGACGACCTCCGTCACGCAAGGTGGAACGATCGAGATGACGCCGGCGGGCAACTACGTGACGGGTGTGGTGGTCACCGACCATCCTGATGTGGCCGGGCAAGTGACGGCTACGTTGACCAGCCCCACCAGCGGGCCGGTGACGCTGACTCTGACGCCTGTCACGGGCAACCTTTACAGCTTTACCACGGACGCGTTCAATGGCGAGGACCCCAACGGCGACTGGACCTTGACGTTGTTTGACAACGAGGTGGGCGATACGGGCAACCTAATCTCTTGGGACCTGACGATTGTGACCACTGCGAGTACCTCGAACCATCCGAACGCGACCGGTTTTGCATTACCTGACGCGACGGCTGGCGTGACCACCTCGCAGATCTCGGTGCCCGACGCCATCTACATCAACGGGGTTACGGTCAATACGACGATCACCCATACCAGCGCGAGCGCTTTGACTGCGGAACTGACGAGCCCACAGGGGACGACGATTCCGATCACGTTGGGCACCCCAATTCCGACCAATGCCTTTGATACGGAACTATCGAATGGCGACTGGACCTTGACGATCTACGACAACGTGGCCGGTGTGACGGGCACTTTGGACATCTGGGGCCTGGATATCAGTTCGTCGATTAGGAGCCTGGATGTCAGTTCGTCGATTAATGATGCGGTCGCTGGAACGATTTCGTCCCTGCTGGACTTCCCGGCTTTGGGCGGGACGATCACATCAGTAGAGCTTACTGTGACGCTTCCGCATGCGAATATCAGCGACCTGAGCTTGCAGCTGAGCAGCCCGAACAGCGGTCCCGTGGCTGTGACCTTGACCCCGACCGGCACTGCTGACGAATACGAGTTCACCACCACTGCGTTCAATACCGAAACCACTGGAGGCGACTGGGTGCTGGACGTCACGGATAGTGTGGTTGGCAACACTGGCACGCTCCAGCTCTGGCGATTGGATATCACTACCACCGATACGTCACAGACGGATGTCCCGGACGGTGGTCCGCAAGCGATTCCGGACGCGACGCCGGGTACGACCACGTCGACAATTACGATCCCGACGGCATTCATCATCGATGGCTTGACCCTCTCGGTGACGTTTGAGGACCCGCTGCCGGCCCCGACCTACCTGGACGAACTGACGATTACGCTGGAACAGGTCTCGACAGGGATCATCGTGCCTGTGGCACCATTGACGGCGCCGACCACGACATTGACCTTCAATGATTTCGATACGCAAACGGCCGATAGCGACTGGATCCTGACGATCGTCGACAACAACGCCGGCAACGCGGGCGTGTTGGACGAGTGGTCCCTGGACGTCCGCTTTCTGGTCGGCAACATGAATCTGACCCTCACGCCCATCCCCGACGCCCAGACGGGTTCGGGTAGTTCGACGACGACCATCAGCCTGCCTTTCACCGACACCATCACGTCGGTCGAGGTAGAACCGTTTATCACGGGCGACCTGTCGCAAGTAACCGTTTCCCTGACCAGCCCATCCGGGACCGTCGTGAGCGGGATCCCGGCCAGTGGCCTCAGCGTCATCAGCCTGCCGAGCTCTGCTGGCACCTTCGGTATCGACGGTGGGTTCAATGGCGAGGACGGTGATGGCGACTGGGTGTTGACTGCTACGGACAGCGTCTTTGGGGGAACGCACACGCTGACGAGTTGGAATTTTACGGTCTTTGAAGTGTTGTCCAGCGAAGCCTCGCAGACCGACGACCACAGCTTGCTCGACAACGTGGCCGTGTCGATTCCTGATGTGATGATAGGCGAGGTGACCTCCACGATCACGATCGGTTCCGGAGGCTCCATCAACGGCCTCACCGTGATGGTAGATATCGATCACCCGGACACGTCGCAGTTGGTCGTCACGCTGACACACCCCAACGGGACAGATTCCGTCACGATTCCCAATCTATCGATGCCGTTCACGACGACGGCCTTCGATGGCCTGGATCCCGCTGGCGTCTGGACGCTGACCATCCAGGATGTCGTGTTCGGCCTCGACGGCGATCTGCTTCAGTGGGGCTTGAGCATTGATACGGAGATCGTCGAGCCGATGCCGCCCGTGGCGGTCGACGACGCTTACACGGTCCAGGAGGATAGCTTTCTTGCCGTCGCCGATGCGTACGGAGTTGCAACACCGTTCGACTCGAATGACAACGGCGTGTTGTGGAACGACACGGACGACGAGGGCCTGGTGGCGGAAGCCCTCTTGGTCGCCCCTCCGGTACATGCCCAGTCCTTTACGCTGAACGCCGATGGTACGTTCTCCTACCTGCCGGAGCTTCATTTCTACGGCGAGGACACGTTCACGTACTCCGCAAAAGATCTGCAACTAACGTCTGACAACGTGGCTATCGTGACGATTTTCGTGTTGCCGTTCAACGACGCGCCAACGGACATTAGCTTGAGCAATAGCAGCGTGGCGGAGAATCAATCCGTCGGGGCGGTCGTGGGCAGTCTCGGCACAACCGATCCGGACGCGGGCGACGCACACAGCTACACTTTGGTCACCGGATCGGGCGACACGGACAACACCTCGTTCGCAAGCGACGGCGATCAACTGAAGACGAACGCTGTGTTCGACTACGAGACGCAGAACACCTACAGCATTCGGGTGCGAACGACAGATTCGGGCGGATCGTGGTACGAAGAAGCCTTCGGCGTCACTGTCACTGATGTGAACGAGTTTCTAACGCTTTCCATTGCAGCGGACTCGATCATCGAGAACGCCGGTTCTGCGGCCACCACCGGCAGGGTCACTCGGAATAACACGGACAATAGTGCGCCGCTGGAAGTTACGCTGACCAACGGCGACGACACGGAGATCGACATCCCGACATCCGTCACTATTCCCGCGGATCAGGCATCGGCCACGTTCGACATCGACGCCCTGGATGACGACGAGGCGGATATCGCGTTGTCGGTGACGGTCACCGCCAACGCGGCTGGTTGCGCGGACGGGTCGGATACCCTGGTGGTGAATGACGAGGACGAAGATGGCGACGGAACCAGTGATGATCTGGAAAGGGCCGCACCAAACGGCGGCGACGGTAACAACGACGGCGTCTTGGACAACCAACAAAGCAACGTCGTATCGCTCCTGAATGCAGCCGATACCACTTACATGACGCTTGTCGCGCCTGATGGAACGATACTGAACGACGTTGTCAGCGATTCCGATCCACCAAGCGAGCCTCCAGCGGACGCGACATTCCCCATCGGTTTTGTCGAATATATCGTCGAGGGTGTTGATGTCGGCGCGTCGGCAATGGTGACCATCTACTGCGAGTCCGCCTCGGTTCTCAATACCTATTGGAAATACGGCCCCACGCTGGGCAACACAACACCGCACTGGTACCCGTTCATGTACGACGGGACCACGGGCGCGAAGATCTTCTCGGACCGCATCGAGGTCCATTTCGTGGACGGCGCACGTGGCGACGATGATCTGACCGCCAACGGCGTGATCGTCGACCCGGGAGCGCCTGCTCAGGTGGAACACCCGTGGCAAAACCCGGTCTTACGCTACAACGTCAACAACGACGCATTGGTGTCGTCCCTGGACGTACTTGCCTTGATCCAGCGAATCAACGCCGGCGGCCTCGGGCAATTGCCGTTGAGACCGATCGGCGATGACGCGATACCGTCTTTCTGGGACGTGAGCGGCGACAATCAACTGAGCCCGGTCGACGTTTTGGAGGTGATTCAGCACATCAACACGAATTCTGGCGGAGAAGGCGAGCAACCACAAACGTTGCTTCATGAGACCGGGAACAGCCTCGACTCCAATTTCGGCTGGACGGATGCTATATCTTCGCTGGGCGTACCAGAATCGTCATCCGTTCCTCGATACCTAGCCAGCGTGCAGCCTCAATTGACGACGCCGGTCAATGGCGACGCCATTCCCGATCCTCGTGTGGTACGTTCGCAAGTTGAGTCGAGTCCATCTAGGGAAATGCAGCGAATTCGGTTTACCGAAAGCGAGCGCGCGAACGCGATAGCTCGCATGCTCGCATTCGTGGATGACGAGTTGTCGGCAACTGAACTGGAAGGGGCACTTTCCAGTATCGCCCGGGACATTGCCGCACTCTGGGACGCGTACAGATAGAACCTGTTTCAAACCCGGGAGGGCAAGGCTCAGACCGAGCCGTGCCTGGATGCAAGAAGTGCGGCTCAGCAGGAGCTTCGCCCTCCCGAGGGCCACGATTGCCGCGACCCGCTTGGTCAGTGCCGTCGAGTGAATGTTCCGCTTGTCAGCGGGCTCGAAACCGACCTCTAACCCGTATTGCGCCCCATTTGTAGGCCGTTCCAGCAAACTGTGCAACTGCCGGAACGTCGGCCTCTTCTAATGGTGTTATTTACGGTACAGGCTGTCAGAGCACTAAGGCTGATTTGCGCCGTTCCGGCAAGGCGTTCGGCCTCGGTCCGGCCTACGTGCTGCTGGAAACCAACCTCTCAATGAGATCAAGTGTTGTTCGAGTCTCTTGATTGCACACAGGCCCGCTTGACCATCGTGATCTCGTTGCCTTCTGGGTTGAAAGTGACTTCGTCCATGAACATTTGGATGAGCACCAATCCGCGATTGCTGCTTCGACTAAGATGAGATGGATCCGCCTTGACGTCCGGCAACTGGGCTACGTCGAACCCCGGTCCGTCGTCGCGAACTGTGAATCGCGCTTCCTCCGCAGAAATCGCCGCACGCAACTGGACATGGCGGTCACTGTATGGGGCCTGTTGTCGACGTAGAGCAATCGTCTCGGCGACGGGCGAAGAAGGCTGTGCAGCGGCCTCGATTTGTTCCGTATTGAGCTCCAGGTTGCCGTGGTAGACCGCGTTTGTGAGGGCCTCGGCCAAGGCCTTGGCCAAACGCACCGATTCGGCTTCGTCGACAATTGCCAGATCCCTGGCGGCATGCTGCAATTGGTCAACCAAGGGTGGGATCAGAAAAACATCGTTCTCCAATTCGTATTGCAGTTCCTGGTACCGCAGACAATTCGATAGCCGCTGGTGCGGCCGGTCACCCACGGCCATGGCCAGGACGCCTTCCACGGATTCGGGCAGTTCGGTGTTCAGTTTCGCTTTCGGGACGTAATCGGCGGCCCCATGCATCAGCGCCTGCAATGCGATTTCCTCGCTGCCGTGACCGGTCATCAAGATGATGGGCACCGTAGGGTAGTTGCGGCGCACGGCCTCGACCAATTTCATGCCGTCCATTTCCGGCATCAGCAGGTCGGTCACGATCGCCAATGGGAGTCTTGCTTCCAGGACTTCAAGAGCTTCCAACCCGTTGGACGCGTATTCCACATGGTGCTCGGTCCGTTTCTCCAGCAACCGGCCTGCCAATTGGCGATCGCCCAACGAATCGTCAACAACAAGGAGATAGCCCATTTTCGATCGCCTCCAGGAAAGACGAGGTCGGAAGACACTCCATGGGCTATTCTTGTCGGCTGGACGGCAAAAGTACAGCAATTTCTGTCTCGGAACGCCCATGGCGCCATCACCCAAAGGAAAGGCACGTGATTAGGTTGGAGCCACAACCAGAACGGAATAGCGCAAGAGCGGACTTTGACTAGTTGGACAGCGCCACCTTGAAACTCAAACACTGCTTTTCGTTGGATTTCCTGAACTCATTAGCCGTTTGGGCGCTAGCCCCGGTTCCTCCCGCAATAACCGGGGCTAGCGCCCAAACGGCTAATTCAAAGTCGCGCTGTCCAACTAGAATCAGGTTCAAAACCAGAATCAGCCTTGCAGGTGTGTGGCACGGCCTACTCGATGGCCGTGCTTCTCCAGGTCTGGAGGTCACCACTGCTGGCGAGCAAGCAGTGCCACGCGGTTTTGAACCACTTCTAGAAGAACTTATCCAGCATTTGTTTGAATTTCTCGACCCGCTCGGCCAGCGCGGCCAGTTCGTTCTTCATTTCGACAACGAACTTGTTGGTCTCGAACTCGCCTCGCACTTCGGTGAAGTCGACTTTTGCCTCGTCCTCGGTGCCGTCTTGGCCGAAGCCGGTGCGCATCGGTCCGCTGAACTCCTTCTCCGCATCGCTGTTGACGAGACGGAGGAATTTACCGCGAGCTTGTTCAAATTTGTCCGCGACCGCCTCCATTTCCTCTTTCGGCGGATCGTCCAGGTCGCTCCCGATCACCTCGCCATACGCCCAGCGAACCCAGGCCCATTCGTCTTCGTCGTAGGAAGCGTTGATCTCGTCGAGTCTGCTGTTGACAGCGTCCAGATCGGCCACCTCGCCCGATTCGATCGTTTCGCACAGCCCTTCGAGCCGCTCGCGGGGCATCATCTGCCCACCGATGTCCACCCATGATTCGTCGGAAACAGCATCTGGGTTCACCGCCAACGCGTCGTGCAGCGTCGTCGCGTTCCTTTTCTCTGCGGTTTCCACACGGGTCAGAACCTTGTCGAGCAGGTACATTTCGATCCCCATGCGATAGGTTCTCTCGCATCGGTTCAAGATCACTCGTTTCACATCAGCACCGCCGATCTTGACCATATCGACGGACCGCTCGGTGTTCTCGCGAAGCTCCTTCATGCGAGCGCTGCCCGCCATCATGCGGCCCACGGTCAGTGGACTGAAGACGTCGAACGAGATGCGGTCACGTAGTACTGAGCCCTTGCGTCGGTCACGCGCCGGCCACTTTGCGCCGTCGCGTACGGTGCCGACGGTGGTAAGGTTGAATCCGGGCGTCATCCGGCATCGTCCGTTGGACGTAGCATCCAGACTGCTGAAAGGGAAATCCTGCGTGTCAAAGTTGCTTGTGTGTTTACCGAAGACGACGCTGAACGGCCCGACTCGGCACGGCCACATCATGTAGCTGAACGACCCGGTCTTGCAGCCGCGCTCCAGTTTCCCCTCGTGCACCGGACCGAGCTTGTAGAGATGATTCGACTGATTCGTACCAGAACCGGCGTTGTAGAAGCTGAACATGCCGGCGATCAGCAGCGTCGATTTGTGATGAGTCACCGTGTACGGCCCAGCAAGAATGCTACACGCTTCGCCGTGGAAGCCCTCGCAATTGGCAAAGAACAACGATCCTTCGGCCGAGAACTGCTTGCCGATCTGGCAGCCTTGCCCCACATACGACTTACTGACGACCGCGCCGCCCGTGACTTTCGAGCCCTCGGCGATGATGAAATCATCGGCCTGGACGTCAATGCCTACCGTTGTGGGTGCTTCGCGACTGCTCAACACGGTCCCGCTTTCCAGCAAAGCCGCGCCGTCGATTACGGCACATTCGCCAATGTTCACATCTGCAATTCGCTTGACGTTGCGAATCTGCGCATCGGCGCCAATCGTACCGCGGTCTGCCTTGGCTCCGGCGGCCTCTGCCGCGGCAATCGCCTGGAGCTTCTTGACCAGCTTCGCACGGTAGCGGTGCACGCACAGCAGATAGGCGAACTGGCTGTCCAGCCGATCGAACAAGACTGCTTCACGTCCACCACCTTCATTCAGCGGTTCTATCTCGACACCATTGCCGAAGGTTGCCCCGGCCGCAGTCTCGACAGTGCCAACGTTCTCGATCACTGCGCCGGGTCCGATATCGTAGTTTGCGATGTGTGTGCCGATATTGGCAATGCGGGCACCGTCGCCGATCGTGCAGCAGGATATGTAGGCATCCTCGATCCCGCATGGCTTTTGGACGCCTCCGCCCGTCTCGACGTTACCGGCCAGCGAGCCGATTCGGACGTCGCCAGAAAAATGGCACCGACGAACTTGTTCGGGCTGGAAATCGTCGGTAACTAGGAATAACGACCAATCCTCTGCCGAACATCCCTGCTCCTGCATGGTTTGGATCTCTTCGTCGCGAAGGGGGCGATATGCGGCAGTGTCGACCATCGGTGGCTCCGTTCTCCTGTCAAGTTAGTTTTGGGGGGAAATGCTTGCCGTGCGCGTGAAGGCTTGATGTTATTATCCAGGGCGGTCGTCGTCCAGGGCCTTGACCGGAGCTACTTAAAGGGCGGTAGGGACTGGCGGATGCCATGGCCGTTTCCCGCGAAACACTTGCATGGCGGCTACGGAATGTTAAAACTGCGGACATGTAGATCAGAAGATCACCGCATTACTACCACCGTAAGCATAAGGGACTAGCGCATGAACGTTGAAAACAACAAAGAGAAGTCTCCTTCGCGACGTGAGTTTCTAAGACGCACAGGCACCGCCGTGGCTGGTACGGCGCTGGCCAGCGCAGTGACCGCAAGGAGCTACGCCGGCGAAGATAACACGATCAATGTGGCCCTGGTCGGTTGCGGTGGACGTGGGACCGGAGCGGCGGCCAACGCCTTGTCGACCGAGGGGCCGACCAAATTGATCGCCATGGCCGATGTTTTCGATTTCAAGATGCAGCCCAGCCTCAAGGGCCTTTCCCAGCGATTCGGCGACAAGGTCGACGTTCCAGAGGACCGGCAATTCCTGGGCATGGACGCGTACAAAAAGGCGATCGACTTACTTGGACCGAACGATCTGGTGTGCTTGACCACACCGCCATGCTTCCGGCCGATTCACCTGGAGTACGCGGTCGCAAAGGGTGTCAACGTCTTCATGGAAAAGTCGTTCGCGGTCGACGCTCCCGGTATTCGTCGCGTGCTGAAGGCGGGCGAGGAGGCCACGAAGAAGAATCTCAAGATCGCGGGCGGATTGATGAGTCGCCACTTCAAGAAGCTGGAAGAAGCCGTAGCTCGTTTGCACGACGGCATTATCGGCGATCTAATCACTTGCTGGGCTTACCGCGAGCACGGGCCGGTTGGCTTTAAGCCTCGCCGCGAAGGCTTGAACGAATTGTGCCACCAGATCCACAACTACTCGAATTTCACGTGGATCAACGGCAGCTTCCTCTTGGACTGGCTGATTCACAACCTGGACGTGTGCTGCTGGTGCAAGGATGCTTGGCCGGTATCTGCCCAAGGTCACGGTGGCCGACAGGTCCGCACCCATGCCGATCAGTTGTTCGATCATTATGGCGTGGAGTACACGTTCCCTGACGGTACGCGGATGTTCGCCCAAGGAAGGCACATGGCAAAATGCTGGGGCTTCTTCGGCGATATCATCCACGGCACAAAAGGCAGTGCCATTCTGGGCGAGGGACAGTCAAACCCGCGCATCTACTCGAGCCACAACCAGACGCCGGACAAGCTGATTTGGGAGTACAAAGGGGACGTCAAGAACCAGTACCAGGTCGAGCACGATTTGCTGTTCAAGGCGATCCGTGAGGACAAGCCCTACAACGAGGCGGAACGCTGCGCTTACGCCGCCATGACGGGCATCCTGGGCCGCATGGCCGCCGAGTCCGGCAAACTGATCACCTGGGAAGATGCTATGGCGTCGGATATCGCGTTGGCTCCGGGCTTGGACCAGTTCACGATGGACTCCGAGGCACCGGTCCAACCCGACTCGGAAGGCCGGTACCCGGTTGCCATGCCCGGCATCACGAAAGTGCTCTGACCGATGCAACAGAGGAGGATAGACCATGTCCAAGCCCAATAACTCGCAAGAGACGTCGCGACGGGATTTCCTTACCTCGTCGGCTGCTTTGGCCAGCGTGGCCGTGGCCGGTAGCCTTTCCGTCACCCGCAGCGCCCACGCTGCAGGCAGCGATACTCTGAAGATTGGGATGGTTGGCTGCGGAGGTCGCGGCACGGGCGCAGCGGCCAATGCCCTGACGGCTGACGAGAACACCAAGCTGGTCGCTATGGCGGACGCGTTTTCCAATCGGTTGGAGTCGAGCGTTGAACTCCTTGCAAAGAAGTTTCCCGACCGCGTGGTCGTGGACGCCGACCATCGCTTCACCGGTTTTGATGCGTACAAGAAACTGATCGCCAGCGATGTTGATGTTGTGATCCTGGCCACACCGCCCCATTTTCGTCCGGCACATCTTGAAGCTTGCGCCGAGGCTGGCAAGCACGTCTTCTGCGAGAAGCCGGTGGCCGTCGACGCGCCCGGCTTCCGCAGCGTAATGGCCTCGTGCGAAAAAGCCGAGCAGAAAGGGTTAAGCTTCGTCTCCGGACTGTGCTTCCGTTATCATGCTGGTGTGCAGGAGACCCTGAAACGCGTGCTGGACGGAGCCATCGGCCGGGTCGTGGCGATACAGGAAACCTATAACTGCGGACCGCCCTGGTTCCGCAATAAAGCCAGGAAGCCGGAATGGACCGAAATGGAATACCAGATGCGCAACTGGTATCCGTTCACTTGGCTTTCGGGCGACCACAACGTCGAGCAGCACGTGCACAGCCTGGACAAGGCAGCCTGGGTCATGCAAGACGAGCCACCCGAGCGGGCCTGGGGTTCTGGGGGACGGCAGTTCCGCGGCAAACTGGCCATTGGAAATATCTTCGATCATCATTGCGTGACATACGAATACGCGAATGGTGTTCGGTTGTATTCGCATTGCCGCCGGCAGGCGGGATGCACCAATGACGTCTCGGATATCCTGCTGGGCACCAAGGGCACGTGTAACGTGCTGAAGCACCGAATCGAAGGCGAAAACCAGTGGGCTTTCGAAGGGCCGAAACCCAATATGTACGTTGCGGAGCACGAAGCCTTGTTCCAGTCGATCCGCAACGGCCAACCCATCAACAACGGAGTGTACATGGCCCGCAGTTCCATGCTGGCCATCTTGGGGCGCATGGCAACCTATACCGGAAAGACGATCACGTGGGAGCAGGCGATCAACTCCAAGGAGGACTTGTCGCCGGCGAGTTACGCCTGGGATGCCGAACCGCCCATTCTGCCAGACGACAACGGCGAGTACCCAATCGCAGTGCCAGGCGAGACGAAGTTTGTGTGACGCACCGACGTGTCGTCGTAGGGTGGGCCAAGTCTTCGCGGCCCACCAGATCGTCCGATAACCAGTCGGTGGGCCGCGAAGACTTGGC
>CAZUAH010000053.1:0-21726 GCA_964617665.1 uncultured Pirellulaceae bacterium | reverse complement strand
GGGGGGGCCCCTCGCGGCCCCCCCCCACCTTCCCCCCCAAACCCGGGGGGGGGGCCGCTTATTAGTGCCCCCACCCTACTTGATTGCGGTCAAGGACCGCGCAAGGAGGTTGGTGATGAAGAAAGTCGTTTCATGCGTGATAGCTCGATGGGGACTCTTGGCGTTTTTTGTGTTTGGATTGTTGGCAGCCTCTGCATACGCGGCGGAAGACGCCTCGACGGAAAGCCCGCCAAATCTGATCGTGATCTTCTGCGATAACCTGGGTTACGGAGATATCGAACCGTTTGGATCGACCGTGCATCGTACGCCGCATCTGAATCGGATGGCCCGCGAAGGGACGAAGTTCACTCATTTCTGCGTCACGGCCGGCGTGTGTACGCCATCGCGGTCAAGCATCATGACCGGCTGCTATGCTCAGCGAGTCGGCATGCACATCAACCCGCGCGATGGACAGGTACTGCGGCCCGTCTCGCCCTACGGATTGCATCCGAACGAAGTGACTGTCGCCGAAGTGCTGAAGAAACAGGGATACACGACGGCGATCATCGGCAAGTGGCATTTGGGCGACCAACCGGAATTCCTGCCCACACGGCAGGGGTTCGATCTGTTCTATGGCATCCCGTACAGCGACGACATGACAAAGCCCACTGGTCAACGTCTGGGCGATCGCCTGGACGGCTCGCTGTGGCCGCCGCTACCGCTGATGGAGAATGAACGGGTGGTCGAAGCCCCGGCAGACCGCGATCTGCTGACGAAAAAATACACCGAGCGGGCGCTGGAATTCATCGAGGATAACAAAGACGACCCCTTCTTCCTCTACTTCCCACAAGCCATGCCCGGAAGCACCAGCGCGCCCTTTGCCAGCAATGACTTCAAAGGCAAGAGCCGCAACGGACCTTGGGGCGATTCGATCGAGGAATTGGACTGGTCGACCGGAGAAATCCTGGACAAACTCGTCGAATTGGGCATCGAGAAAGACACACTGGTCATCTGGACCTCGGACAACGGCGCTCCGATGGCCCGTGACATGAAGAGTCCATCGCGTGGGACGAACGAACCACTGCATGGCCGCGGCTACACCACGGGCGAAGGAGCCTTTCGGGTACCGACCATCATGTGTTGGCCGGAGAAGGTGGCGGCGGGTGCCGTGTGCGCCGAACTGGCCACGACGATGGACCTGCTGCCAACGTTCGCCTACTTAGCCGGAGGCAAACCGCCAACAGACCGAATCGTTGACGGTCACGACATCCGCCCGCTGATCCTCGGCCAGCCCGGCGCGAAGTCTCCGTACGACGTGTTCTACTACTACTATCAGGATCAACTCCAGGCGGTGCGTTCCGGCCCGTGGAAGTTATTCCTGCCGTTGGAGAGTTTCACGCGTCATCCGCATTTCAATCGGAACCAGCAGGCGACAGCGCTCTTGTTCAACGTGGTGGAGGACATCGGTTCGACGACCAACGTCGCCGCAGATCAGCCGGACGTGGTCGAGCGATTGATGAAACTGGCTGAACGGGCTCGTGAAGATCTTGGCGATAAGGGTAGACCCGGCAAAGGCCAACGCCCAGCCGCCAAAATGCCCAACCCAACGCCAAGAGTTGCGACGGCTCAGGGCTAAACGAGGTAGTCGAATCGCTCCGTACCAACCGTAGGAGAACACCAGTGAATCGCGCAACCGTGTTTGGGATCGTTTCTAACCTACTAACAATTGCCCTGTTTCTCACCCCGATGACCGGCTCGGCTGTGTCGGCGGCCCAAGGCAAGATCCCCGTCATCTTCGACACCGACATTGGTGGCGACATCGACGACACTTGGGCATTGATTCTGCTGCTGAAGTGCCCAGAACTGGACGTCAAACTGATCGTCGGTGACCACGGCAAACCGGTCTATCGCGCCAGCTTGATTGCCAAGTTGCTGGAAACCGCCGGAAGGACAGACATTCCTGTGGGTTTAGGAGTTGGCGACGATCGCAAAGTCGCAGGCCGGCAAGATGAGTGGCTCAAAGGCTATGATCTGGCATCCTATCCCGGCAAGGTTCACGAGGACGGCGTACAAGCGATGATCGACACGATCATGAAGTCGCCGGACCCTATCACGCTGATTGCCGTCGGACCGCTGCCCAATATCAAAGTGGCGCTGGAACGCGAACCGCGAATCGCCGAGAAAGCTCGCTTCGTCGGAATGCATGGCAGCGTGCGCAAAGGCTACGGTGGCAGCTCGAAGATCTCGGCCGAATGGAACGTGCGTGCCGATGCCAAGGCGTGCCAGAAAACGCTCTCGGCACCGTGGGATATTACGATCACACCTCTGGACACGTGTGGCCTCATTCACCTCCGGGGCAAGAAATACGCGGCTGTTCGCGACTGCAAAGCCCCGATAGTCCAGGCGTTGATTGAGAATTACCGGATTTGGCTGAAGAAGAGCCGCGGGGATCCGAAACGAGCCGACACGGCCAGCAGCACGCTGTTTGACACGGTTGCCGTCTACCTGGCGTTCACGCAGGAACTGTGCAAGATGGAGACACTGCCGATTCGAGTGACCGACGATGGCAAAACGGTGATCGACCCGGCGGCCAAAAAGATGAGTGTGGCCACGGAATGGAAGAACATGGGCGTCTTCGAGGACTTTCTCGTGGAACGCCTGACCGGCAAACAGTGAGTGACGATCAACATTGCGCGGTAAACCGTTGCCAACAAGTCGCTTAACGACGAGCCGAAGGCGACTGTGCTTCCGGAGAACGCCGACGCCTTCGGCTTGCCGTTAAGCAAAGATGCGCACGGCGCGCGCATACTTGGAGGAATTCACGATGTTCGGTGAACGATGGCTGCGAATCATCACATGTACACTGACCGTCGTCTTCGTTGCAAGCTTCGCGGATGGCGTGCCAGCATTGGACTTGGTTCGGAATGGGAAACCCATGGCCACGATTGTGGTCAGCGCGTCGCAACCGGAGTCCGGATCGCGCGGCAGGCGTCGTGGTCCCGTGGGCGATGCGGCTGCGGCTGAAGTGCTCGTCGACTGGGTACGGAAGATGACTGACGTCGAGCTGCCGGTGGTCGACAAGGCGCCGGACAGTGGCCAAGTCGTGTACGTGGGTGCTGCAGCGGTCGCGGCGGGACTGAAACTGGATGACATCGCTAGCGCAAGTCGCGAGGGACTGCGGATCCGATGCGATGGCCGGCGGCTGTTGATCGCGGGCCAGAACGATACGGCCACGGTTAAAGCCGTCTGCCGGTTCCTGGAGGAGTTGGGATGCCGGTACTTCGTCGACCATCCGATCGGCGAGGTCTTTCCGCGAACGAAGAACTTGACCGTGGGTAGAGTCGACATCACCGACAGGCCCGGCTTCCTGATGCGTAGCATCTGGGGTTCGCAATGGTCGGGCCAGTCGCTGTGGAAGATCTGGAATGGCGCCGGCGGCGTTCGTTTTTCTACCGGTCACTCCTGGGGGCGATACGTTTCGAAGGATCTCTTCAAGGAGCACCCGGAGTACTTCCAATTCCGCGACGGCCAGCGACGGCCAAGTGACTGGTACTGCACGTCCAACGCAGGATTGCGAAAAGCATTCGGCGATGCATTGGTCGAGCACATTCGTTCGGGCGTCACTTACCCTTCGATTTCGCCACCGGACGGCCGCGGCTACTGCCAGTGCGACGCTTGCCGGCACCAGGACGATCCGAAGTCGCTCGAACCGACCACTGGCACGGTCGCGGTAACGAACCGTTACTTGGACTTCTATCAGAACGTAGCGAAACGCGTGTCGCGAGAGTGTCCCCATGCAATCCTAAGTTTCTACTGCTACGCGGACTACACTCAGGCGCCGACTAGCGGGATCAAGCTGGAACCCAATCTTTGCGCTTGGATCGCACCGATTCGTTACTGCCGGTACCACCGCATCGCGCACCCGGATTGTCCTTCGCGAGCACAATTGGATGACCTTGTTGACGATTGGGCCGCCGCGGCTAGCAAGATCGCTTACCGGACGTACAACTACAACTTGGCCGAGTGTTGCGTGCCGTTTTCGCTGTTGTCCGTCTGGCAACACGACATTCCTTATCTGAAAAACAAAGGCTGCGTCGGGATCAACCTCGAAACGCTCACCAACTGGCAGATCTACGGGCCGCATATCTACCTGAGCATCCGACTGGCCTACGACCCCTCGGCCGACGCGGACGCGATCATGGACGATTACTATCGGAGCTTCTATGGCCCAAAGGCGGGCCCGGTGATGAAGGAGTACTGGACGGCGATCGACGAGGCGTTCGACCGACTGAATTGCCACACGGGCAGCTTCTTTGCAGTGCACCAGGTCTACACACCCGAGTTCGTGAAGCAGTGCCGAGGAATCCTCGGGCGGGCTTCTGCCGCGGCGCGCGGAGACAAGACATACGCCGCCCGAGTCGACATGGCCCGCGAGGGCTTTCGGAACGCCGAGGAGTTCATCGCGGTTCGCAATTCTATGAATCGCGGAGATTTCCAAACAGCCAAACGCACCTACGACCGGTTGCTGGAACGCAGCCAACAGCACCAGCAGTCTCGATTGGGCAACCACTACACGGTCGGCTACCTGAAGCGATTCGTGGGCCGTCACGTCGAGGCCGGGGCAACCACCACGGCGGCGCCGAACCGCGTCGTCCAAGTCCTACCCGACAGTTGGCGCCTGGCATACGACGACGAGGACACGGGAATCGACAAAGGCTACCAGCGGGTGGATTTCGACGACCGCGCTTGGCTCCAGGTAACCACATACAGCAATACGCTGGACGCACAAGGCATGCCTGACCAGCAGACGGTCATGTGGTACCGAACCACTTTCGACCTGCCTAAGAAGAAGGCCAACTTGTCGCTGTTCTTTACCGAGGTGGACGGCGACGCCGTGGTCTATGTCAACGGCCGAGAAGTTGGTAAAAGTGAAAAGAAGCGTTTGCCGTTTTCGGCAGACGTAAGTCGCGCACTTCGGGATGGCGAAAACGTGATCGCCGTGCGCGTCGACCACTCGAACATCACTGAACTCTTTTTGGGCGGCATCATCCGGCCAGTGCTGCTGGTGGAGACGCCGTGAGGTGGATGGTATGACTCGCGGACACGACATCGCGATGCATTTGCGGAGCGCGTACCTGACGTTACACCGACGAGCGCAAAACCACTTTGCCGAATTCGGTGTGACAGCCGATCAGTATGTCATCCTGACGCTGCTGGCGCAGAAAGACGGCGTGAAACAACAGGATCTGGTAGAACGCAGTTCATCTGATCCAAACACGGTGAGCGCCATTCTCTTGCTGTTAGAACAGCGTGGTTTGATCACGAGGCATGAACACAAAGAGGACCGCCGTGCTCGCGCCGTCCGACTAACAGCCGAAGGACGAAGCCTTCAACAGAGGCTGATGGAACACGCCAAACAGCTACACGATGTGATCTCGGCGGCCGTGTCTGAAGAAGACTTTGAATACGTGATCGGCTGTCTCGAACGGATCTCAAGCGTGATGGCACGAACGCAGTAGCCAGAGAGCTTTTTCTTTGTTTGTCATCAGTATTCCGCAGCAGACGCGACTGGAAGGCATCTGCCATGACAGGAACAGCGTCGTTCTTGATCGCCCTGACGGTTGTTAGCGCCTCGGGAGCGGACGTTACCCGCGTGTCTCCGACGTCAGGAATCGCAGCCAACTATGTCGGCGATCGCGGAACTGCCGCGAACTCCGACGTTATACTCGCCGACGACTTCGAATCGTGGGGAGCCGGTGGCACTGAGCCGCCGAGCGACACGTGGCGCGTGCGTCAGAACAAGGTTAGCCGGACTCGAGTAATTCCCGGCAAGGTGCAACTCGAAGGGAATGCTGGCCCGGGCCAAAGCATTCTGGAGATCGCATGCTGGACGCCGGGCACTGGTTCGCAAGCCGGCGGCCTGTCGCTGAAACTGGGCAACTACAACCACGGAAACGAAGGGCTCGGCGACGGCCATGAGGAATTGTTCATCCGGTACTACATCAAGTTCGACGAAGACTATCGCGCCGTGCGCAATCACGGCGCCAATCTCGGCGGACGCCACGTCACACGCCGAGACGCTGCGTGGGTCGGGATGGCAGGCATTCGCGATGTGTCCACGCGAGGTTACTTCTACTCCGGCGTCCAACCGCGCGGCAAACAGGGGAGCCGCGAACTGGAAATGGGCTTCTACAGTTATCACTTAGACAAGCGCGGGCCTTGGGGTGAGAACTACGAGGTCCAAAAACAGATTCCCATTCAAGTGGGTACGTGGCATTGCGTCGAACGGCATATGAAATTGAACTCGGTCGACCCCACCAAGGCCGATCCCGCCAACGCGGACGGAATCGAAGAGCTTTGGATCGATGGCCAATTAGCCATCCGCAAACAGGACGTTCGCTTCCGGCGTGTTCTCCAGTTGCGTCTTACGTTTTTCTCGCTGGAAACCTACTACCACGGTCTTCCGAAAGAATACACAGCGAGCAAACCGATTCGCGTCTATTTCGACAACGTCGTGATCGCCCGGAAGTACATTGGCCCCATGACGAAAGGACCACGATGAAACGTACAGCTATTCTCGTCGTGGTTTGGGTGGTCTCGTGCGGAATACCTGGTACGGTTGCTTCCGAGGACGCGATTCCAGAGCAACTGGCTTCGTTCTTCGCCCCGCCAGCTGAGTTGGCAAACGACTTCGGAGACTACAAATCGCCGCTGGTTTTCTACGACGGACGCGAGGTGAAGACTGCTGAAGACTGGCAGCTTCGTCGCCAGGAGATCCTCGACCGCTGGCACGGAATCATGGGACCCTGGCCGCCGCTGATCGAGAAGCCGAAGATCGAATACGTTGAGGAGACACGCCGCGAGGATTTCACCCAACATCGCGTGCGCGTCGAGATCGCACCGGAAGGACGGACGGTTGACGGTTATATCCTTATGCCCGATGGCGATGGTCCGTATCCGGCCGTCGTGGTCGTGTACTACGATGCTGAGACGGGCGTTGGGATGGGAAAGGAGTTGCGAGATTTCGGCTATCAACTAGCTAAACGAGGCTTTGTTGCTCTTTCGATTGGAACGCCCGGTTGCCGGTACTACCCGAACGAAGCGAAGGCCGAACTTCAGCCGCTATCCAATTTGGCTTACGTGGCGGCCAACTGCTACAACGCGTTGGCGACGTTGCCGAACGTTGATTCGAAACGAATCGGCATCGTCGGCCATTCGTACGGCGGGAAATGGGCCATGTTCGCATCATGTCTGTACGACAAGTTCGCCTGCGCGGCTTGGTCCGATGGTGGAATTGTGTTGGACGAGACGCGGGCCAACGTCAACTTCTGGGAACCGTGGTACCTGGGCTATGACCCTGAGAAAAAGCGGCGGCCCGGTATTCCCAAAGAAGACAATCCTCGCACCGGTGCATACAAGCGGCTTGTTGAGGAAGGGTTGGATCTGCACGAATTGCATGCGCTGATGGCACCGCGACCATTTCTGGTTTCAGGCGGCTCGGAGGATCATCAGGGACGTTGGAGGCCGCTGAACCACGCAGTCGCCGTCAACAAGCTGTTGGGATACACCAATCGCGTCGCCATGACCAACCGCAAGGGGCACTCGCCAATACCCGAATCGAACGGACAGGTGTATCTCTTCTTCGAGCACTTCCTAAAATCGAAGTGATGGGGATGCGACCGCGTTCGTAACGAAACCTTGCGTGCTTGATGGGGTTAGATAAAATACGTACGCGTAATACTCGCGTTACTGCATTTAGGAGAAAGCTATGACAAGACATCAGACCGTCGCACTTAGCGGAGCAATCGTGCTGGTCCTGTTCTCCGTGGCAGAAGCCCGGCCGCAGCAGCAAACGGATCCCGCGCAAGCACAACAAACGGGCAAGCCGTCAGCGGAACCGCCGGCTGGGGACGCCAAGCCGGAGGCCTCAGAGCAAGCTGAACCAAAGACGCCGCCCAAGAAACAAGCCTCGAAACGAGAACCTGTCAAGGTCGTGGACATTGCTCCCGAGACGGCGACGCATATCGAGGGTGAGACGCTGAAGGTTGAATTCAAACGACTCACGGCACTACGAATCCGCGACGACGATTCCCTGTTGGCCAGTGACGCTGATGCCAAGGTGATCAAGATCATCAGCCCGGTAGGCGAGCAGGTTGGGACGATCGAACTGCCGTTTGCGCCGGAGGCCCTGGATATTGCTGCGGATGGCACGCTGTACTGCGGCGGCCAGGGGCAACTGGCCAAGCTGAGCGCCGACGGACGTATTCTGAAGACGGAGAGCGTTCCCGATGACGTCGCGCCGGGAGCGACGGAACAGCCGCCCGCCGAACCACCCAAACCGGCGTCCAAAAAGAACGAGCATGCCGAAAACGCCAAACCGGCCCCTGAGGCGAAGCAGCCTCAGGAGGATGCCAAGCCGGCACCTGAGGCGGAAGTAGCCGATGGTGAAACGAAGCCGGCCTCGGCTGCCAAAAAAGCAACGGAGAGCCGCAAATCGCCTCCTCCACGCCGTCGCCGCAAACCGCGCCCGAAACGGATCTCCGGGATCGCCGTGACCGATAGCGATGTGTTCGTGGCCTTCGGGGCCGGGTGGAGCCTCGGGTCGAAATCCAAACTGTATCGATTTGACTTGGAGTTGCAGAATCCCAAGGCCCTTGCCGAAGGCCTGCGCGGATGTTGCCAGCGTTGCGACATCAAGAGCCGGGATGGTGTCGTGTATCTGGCCGAGAATTCCGCTCATCGTGTCGTACAGTACGATCGCGAAGGCACTGTGCTCAAGAAGTGGGGCGAGCGCGGCCGCGATGATTTGAACACGTTTGGCGCCTGCTGCAACCCAATGAATATCTGCTTTGACGGCCAGGGCGTGCTCTACACCACGGAATCCGGATTGGGACGAGTCAAGCGATACACACCCGACGGAGAATTCATCGAGTTGGTTGGCTACGTCGGCACTGAACGGTTTTGGCACGGGAGCGGGCTCGCGGCCTCCTGCAGCAACATGGCGATCGCAGTGACCAGCGACGGCGGACGAGTCTACGTGATGGACTACAAGAACAACCGGATCAGAGTCCTGGACAAGAAGGCGGCGGCAGATGAAGTCGAGACTCGCTAGCACGGCGTTGCGGCCGCTGTTCGCCATCATCTCTTCTGTACTAGTGGCCGGATATGTCTGCGCTCAAGATGGCGTAGAAGAGACCGCCAACGAAACGCCGCTCCGCATCGTGGTCATGGACCCACTTGCGAAGCAGTTGGCATGCGACTGCGTGGCGGGATACGCCCAGCGCGACTACGGGAAACTGGCTAAATTCTTGGAAACGAGACTCCAATGTCCCGTTCAGATTGCATACGGCGAAGCTCTCGCATCACCGCAGATCGGTGGCGTGGAGGCGGTCGACCTTGTCATTGGCAAGTTCTCCGTGGTTACGTTCGATGCCAAGAAGGTCGGATTTGCCGTTCGTCCGATTGCGATGCTTAGCGACAGGGACGGATCCGTCATGCAGAACGGCTTGTTCGTGGTTCGTCAGGATGATGCCGCCCAGTCGATCGAAGACTTGGCGGGATACCGTATGCTGTTCGGGCCAGACGATTCCGACGAGAAACGTTCGGCAGCGTTTGCGACGCTGGAAGCGTTCGACGTGCCGTTGCCGGAAGAAATCCAAAGCAAGGCATCTTGTAGCACCGCTGCACTGGCCGTGACAGAAAACGATGCCGACGCGTGCGTCGTGTCCAGCTACGCCATGCCATTGCTGGAAGGGTGCGGAACAATTGAGAAAGGCGAATTGCGGACTGTCGGTGTCACTGATCCGGTCCCGTTCATCGGCGTGTTTGCCTCCGATCGGATGAGCAGGGCGAAAGAACAACAACTATGCCAAGCATTGCTGAAGGTCAAGGGAGACGGCGAGCTGCTGACCGTTTTGGAATCCAAAAGTGGATTTATCCGTCTGCCCGCCATCACATCGACCTGGGGCGATTGGCGTGGGCCGGGGCGTCATGCGATCAGCAAAGACGTGCCTGACAACCTGCCGACAAAGAAACGACTTCTCTGGTCGCGGACAATGACAGGGCCCGGCATGTCAGGCTTGGCCGTGGCCGACGGCTACGTTGTCGTGGCAGATAAGAACCTGGACGAAACGCACGACATCTTCCGCTGCCTGGATGCCAACACGGGGCGTCAGGTGTGGAGTATTACGTATCCGGCTGAGGGCGAAATGGATTACACCAACTCGCCGCGCGCGACTCCAGTAATCCACGACGGCCTGGTCTATTTGCTGGGCGCATTCGGTGAGCTGAACTGCGTCGATTTGAAAACGGGTCGCGTCGCTTGGAAGAAACACTTGGTGCGAGATTTCGCTGCCGAACGCCCAACGTGGGGATACTGTTCGGCGCCGCTGATCGTGGATGACAAATTGATCGTCAATCCCGGAGCAGCGGACGCTGCGTTGGCTGCGTTGGATCGACGCACAGGCGAATTGCACTGGATCACGCCCGGACGCGCGCCGGGCTATGCCTGTTTCGTCGTGGCCAAACTTGGCGGAGTCCGGCAAATCGTCGGCTACGATGCGACAACGCTGGGCGGCTGGGATCCGGACACGGGCGAGCGTTTATGGGAGTTGCTGCCCGAGCTTGACGGCGACTACAACGTACCCACGCCGATCGTCGTCGACGACGACAAGATCCTGGTGACCACAGAGAACAACGGAACACGGCTCTACGGCTTCGACGTGAACGGTTGCATCCAGCCCAAACCGTTGGCCGTGAACGAAGACCTGTATCCCGATACGGCCACGCCTGTGGTTTCCGATGGCGTGGTCCTCGCCAACTTTGGCGGTCTGATGTGTCTGGATATCGAGGGCGGATTGAAGACGCTGTGGGAGACGGATGAGGATGCTCTGTGCGATTACTGCACAACGATTGCCGGCAACGGGCACGTCCTTGTGACAACGCAGAGCGGCAAACTATACCTTCTGAAAGTCGATAAACGACAGTTCAACTGTGTTGCGAAACTGGATTTGTTCGACGATGTTCCGCTGGAGGACCGGGACGTGTGGTCGCACCCGGCCCTCGTTGGAAATCGCTTCTACGTCCGCAATATGCTGGCCGTATATTGCTTCCTGTTGGAACCGCGTTGATTCTGTCCGCTTAGAATCGCACCTCCAGCCCAGCCACCAACGCATCGATGCTCAAGTCGGTCCTGATGTTGGTTCCAGGAATGGGACCAAAGCCCGCGGCGTGGTACGGGCCTGAGATCGTATTCTCGAAGGCGTGCAAGTATGCCAGCGAGAGCTTGGTGGAGTTCGTTAGCCAAAACGAGCTACCCACTGAAATGATATGCTGATAAATGGCCGGAGCCGCAATATTGAAGAACGTGTCCGCGTCGCGAATCGGATTCTCGTTGAAGGAATATCCCAGACGCAAGGTAAGCCTATCGGATAACTCGTATTGCACTCCCGTGGCCACGGCCACCACGCTTTGCCAGCCCAGACCTGTGACGCGAGCGTTGGGCGGGGCAATCGCGAAACCTGTGTCGTCCCCAAAGGTATCCGTATTCTTGTAGTCGATGTAGCGAAAATCGATGGCCCAGACGAGGCGTTCGATGCCGTGATACGCTGCGCCCAAGGAGATGATAGCGGGATAGTCGACGTTCATGTGGAGAGCCCGTGGCCTGCCCAATTCATCGGCCGAGTTGAAGTGGAATTCCTCGAACCACTGCGGGCTTTTGTACGACGCGCCGAATGTCCAGTTCGAATCTGGCGTGTAGTAGATGCCCGCTTGAAATCCAAGACCCCAGAAAATCCGGCCGTGCGTTGCGGAAGGGATTGTCGGAGGAAGAACACCGTCGGCGTTGTCAGTCCACGCCACAGCCGCAGGGTCCAAAGCCGCGTCGGCCATCGAAATGGTAGGCGACAAACCGATGGAGATCTTGTCGGTCAACTGTACTGCGATCGAGGGTGCCATTTGCATAATGGAAAGTCGGGAGAACACGGCTCCGGCACCGGCGCCTAGCGGGGGCTGCGGCGTGAAGATTGGGTTGGCCCCTGGCAGGGTCGGATCACTGGCCGCGAAGTTGAAGCCAAATCCGCCTACTGAGTACAGCCCAAGCCCGTAGGACCAGGACGAATTCTCGGGTTGGAAGGCGATCGCCACGGCCGGCAAGGGAAACACACCAGAATCGCTGCCAGTCGTGCCTGACATGCCGAACGCCGTGGATGACGTTTGGGCGTCAAGGGCCAGCAGTTCGCAGCTAACCAGAAACTCGGAACTGGGCAAGCCGGTCAACGTTGCTGGATTCCAGTAGAGCGCGCCTCCTGCGTCTAACGGCGCGGCGACTGCTGCACCGCCCATCGAACGGTTAACCGTGCCGACACCGGGTAGGACATAGCCCTGAGCGCTGACGTGTTCTGCGAACAGAAATACCGCTAGCGTTACTAGCAAACGCGGAGTGATCTTGTGAGTTTTCATTGCCATCTTCCTGCGGAATAGAGGAGGCGTTAGATGTCTGGGTCATCAGTATTGGATCGGCCAATACGGTGGGAGAAATCACCCAGATCGTCAGAAACTGCAAGAAGTGGCGAGGCAGAATGGGACGTACACTGCGCGAAGAGAGCTGCAGCAGGAATCATCGCACCACTCGCCGACGGTGCGATCAGAGGCCCAGCACGTCGTTCATGCCGTAGAGCCCCGGTTTCTGGCTGGCCGCGAACTTAGCGGCGGCCAATGCGCCCAGGGCGTAGCAGTCACGGTTCGTGGCTCGCACGGTCAGTTCGATCGTCTCGCCCAGCATGCCGAAGACGATCGTGTGCTCGCCCGGATTGTCGCCGACGCGCAGGGCGTGATAGCCGATCTCGTCGCGGGGACGTTCGCCAAGGAGCCCTTCTCGTCCGTGCGTATGTTTGGTCTGGCCCATAGCGGCGGCTATGATCTGGCCGAAGTGCAACGCCGTGCCACTGGGAGCATCCTTCTTGAATCGATGGTGGCGTTCAGCGATCTCCACGTCGACGCCACTGGAGGTGTCCTTCAGGGTCTCGGCGGCCATTTCTGCCAGCTTCATCGTCAGATTGACTGCCAAACTCATGTTCGGTGCCCACACCACAGCAACCTTTTCTGCGGCAGCGTTGATGAGCCCTTTCTGGTCGTCCGACAAACCTGTTGTGGCCATCACCAGAGGGACAGTCTGGTTGATACATATGCGGGTGATCGCTTCTGCGCCGACCGGCAGCGAGAAATCAATCGCTGCGTCCACTTCAGAGTCTAGCGTGGCGGAAATCGGGACGCCGATCTCGCCAATGCCCGCTGCAAGCCCCGCGTCAGTGCCGATATCAGGATGCTCCGCGAACTCCAAGGCAGCGGCGATTTCCAGGTCCCCGTCGGCGGCGCCCAACGCGATCAGGCGTTTGCCCATGCGTCCGGCAGCACCGTTGATGGCAATGCGTGTCTTGGTCATTTCAACTGTATTGCTTGATTGCGTTAATGATGTCGTCCAGGTCGTTCGGCACGGCCACAGCGTGGTTGGCAAACGAGGCCCGATGAACGCCGCGGCTTCCGAGCACTCGATCGAATTGTTCTTGGTCGGCGGCGTGATAAGCCACCGTAGCATTGGGATCTTTCAGCATATGTCCCGTCAGAATACAGACGACGCGATCGTCGGCGCCAATTACGCCTTCGTCGCGCAATAGCTTGGTGCCGGCGACGCTCGCCGCACTGGCCGGCTCGCAGCCAATTCCGCCGGCGCCCACTTTGGCTTTCGCGTCCATGATGTCCTGGTCGCTTACCTCCCGGACGACACCGTCGCACACTTCCAGCGCACGCAAGCATTTGCGCAGGTTGACCGGTCGGTTAATCTCGATGGCGCTGGCAAGCGTGGACGCCTTCTTCTTTTGTTCGTCCAGTTCGCGGTAATAGTCGGCCACAATGCTCATGTCACCGCGGCCGCCTTCCCAACGAGCGCCGCGTGCTTCGTGAAGCTGGTAAAGCGTATCGGCGCCTACGGCATTGATGACCGCCAACCGAGGAATGCGGTCGATCAACCCAAGTTCTGCCAATTCCCCGAACGCTTTGCCAAAGGCGCTGGAGTTACCCAGATTTCCGCCAGGTACCACGATCCAATCAGGCGGCTCCCATCCAAGAGCCTCAAGCACGCGAAACATGATCGTCTTCTGGCCTTCCAGCCGGAATGGATTGACGCTGTTGACCAGATAGATGCCCAGATCGCGACAGACTTCCTTCACCCGTACCATCGCATCGTCGAAATCGCCTTCGATCTGGACGGTTAGGGCACCATAGTCCAATCCTTGCGAAAGCTTGCCATAAGCGATCTTACCGGAGCCAATGAAAATGATGCCCTTCATCAACTGCGTCACCGAACAGTACATTGCCAACGACGCGCTGGTGTTTCCTGTAGATGCGCATGCCGCCCGTCTTGCACCGATTGAACGAGCGTGGGTGAACGCGGCGGACATACCGTTGTCTTTGAAACTGCCCGACGGATTCATCCCTTCGTATTGAAGGGACAGCCTTCCTGGATTCAGACCGACATACCCGGCAACTCCGTCCGCTTGCTGCAGCAGCGTCTGTCCTTCGCCGATCGTCACCGCATCTTCGCGTCTGGCAAACGGCAGCAATTCGTGAAAACGCCAAACGCCGCTGAACCGAAACGGATCGTTGCGTTGACTCCACATTTGCTCGAACTGCCGCAAATCGCTTGGCGGTGCGGCGCGGCCCCAATCGTATTGGACATCGAGTAAGTCTCCGCACTTCGCACAGGCAACGTGAACTTCGTCGACGCCGTAGGTAGCGCCGCAGTCAGGCGAGATGCATTTCTGGTAAGCGATTTCGCTGCGGACCACTTGTTACTCCTCTTCCGCGCGTACGCTACGGATGCGACGCAGGAAAAGATCCATTGTTCTGGGACGATCGTCGGGCTTTGGTGACATACAGGCAGTGATCGCGTCGGCGAGTGTCCGGCTGACCATCGGCCGCACTTCCAGCAGAGGAATCGGCTTAACAGTGTCGTGTGTTAACGCACCGCGACCAGTCGCCTCTGCCTCGGGCCAGGGCAGTTGAAATGCAAGCAATTCGTAAGCAGTCACGCCAAAAGCAAAAACATCCACGCGGCGATCTGTGGTGCGGCGTCGGACTACTTCGGGCGCCATGTACATCGGCGTTCCGGTTCGATTGCCCGGCTGTCGAAACGGTGCCTCGTCGGGCAAGGACAGCCCGAAGTCGATCAGCTTGAGGGATTCGAGATCCTCGGAACAGATAAAGTTCCTGGGGCAGATATCCCGGTGGATGTACCCAGCTTCGTGCACGGCCAGAAGCGCCTCGGCCATCTGCCGGATCAATGTGACTTGTTTTCCGATCAGTCGCTCGTCGCTCCGCCGGATCAGTAAATGCAGCCCAGCCCCGGTGAGATACTCCATCACGATGTAGTGCTGGCCTTTGTCGCTGACTCCGTATTCAAGTGTCTCGACAATGCGCTCGTGTTTCAACGCTGCAGCAATCTCACCTTCGCTGGGTTTCTTGAGGCCTGGGAAACGCGCTTCGAAGACTGCCAGCTTTTCCGGATCGAGAATCTTCAATCCGACGACCCGGTTGAGTTTGCGGTCGCGGGCCCTGTGGAATTTGGACATGGTGCCCGCCAGGCCCTCGGTCAGCAGATCAAAGCGCAGGTTGAGATCGACCTTCTCGCTCTTGAGCAACGACTGCAGCTTGTCCAAGATGCCCATGTCCTCGACCTCCGTCCCGGCGCCCGCTGGGGGCTACTTGCCACAGTAGTCAATGGTGCGGGCGATTTCGGTCTTCAGTTTGTCGCGAGACACAATACGATCGATGTAGCCGTGTTCCAGCAAGAACTCGCTGGTCTGGAATCCTTCCGGCAGTTCAATGCGAATGGTTGCTTTGATGGTACGAGGACCGGCGAATCCGATCAAGGCCTTCGGCTCGGCGAAAACGACATCGCCCAGCGACGCGAAGCTGGCCGCCACGCCACCCATGGTTGGGTTCGTCAGCACCGAGATGAACAACCCACCGGCCTGGTCGTAACGCGCCAGCGCAGCCGAGACCTTTGCCATCTGCATCAGCGAGAGAATCCCTTCGTGCATTCGCGCCCCGCCACCGGACCCGCTGATGATGATCAACGGCAGACGCTGCTCCGTGGCTCGTTCCACCAAGCGAGTCAGGCGTTCGCCTACAACGGACCCCATGCTGCCCATGATGAAGGCCGAATCCGTCACGCCGAAAGCGACCCGCCGAGCGCGAATCATCCCGGTGCCGGTAACCGCCGCGTCGGACAGCCCAGTCCGTTCTTGTTCCGCAGCCAGACGTTTTGCGTACTTCTTACGGTCGGTAAAACTCAGCGGATCTGTCGGTTTGACGTGGGTGTCCCACTCCTCGAACGTGCCTTCATCGAGTACTTGGCTAATCCTCTCCCTGGCCGGAACATAGAGGTGGTATTGGCATTCGGGGCACACCCCAAGCTGCTTCTCGACTTCCTTGCGAAAGACGGTTGCGTGGCAGCCCTGACAACGCAGCCACAAACCTTCGGGAACACCGCGTTTCTTTCGTGTCATGCTGAATCCCACGCCCGGTGTCGTCATTCTAACAGCTACTGAAATGGATAAGGCAGGCCAAGACGGTTCTCCGAACGAACTGCTAAACGACTGCTTGTTCCGGCGATTCCAAATCGATCAGTTCCCACTCGCCAAAGTCGCACTCGGACTTCCACAGGTCGCCCAACTCGCTGTTTTCGAGGGAACTTCGCAAGATGCTTGCCAGCGGTTCGGGGACGACGATTGCGATCACTCCCTGTTTGTGCTTTTTCAACAAACGCTTCAACGTCTTTCGCACCCGTTGCTGGACAGTGGCCAGTGTCTCGCCCTCCGGCGGGCACACACTCTCCGGATGCTCTTGCCATAGCCGGTATACTTTGGGCTGCTTCTGCTTGACCTCTTCAATCAGCTTGCCGTGCCAGAGGCCGTGGTCCAGATTCTGCAAGGCGTCGAGCCGTTTGTACTTGATGTCAAGATTGTCTGAAAGCGTCTCGGCTGTCTGCACCGCCGATTGGCAAGGCGACGCGTAGGCGATCTCGATGCTGGCGTCTTCAAGTTCGTTGGCAGTCTGTGAGGCTTGATCGGTTCCGTTCTTATTGAGCGGAATGTCAAGCGTGCCCTTAATCCGGCCTTGCTCGTCGAAATCCGTCGAACCTGGTCGTATCAAGATGATGCGTAACATGGCTTTCGGTGATCCTTATCGACGTCCGGCCAACTGGTTCAGCTCTTGGATAACAGGACCGTAGTCCTCTTTGCCAAAAATTGCCGAACCGACAACAAAGTACCCAGCGCCTGCACCAGCGCATCGTTCAATGGTCGTGCTATTCACTCCACCGTCCACTTCCAGCATTACGTCGTCGCCGACAAGCTGCTTGAGGCGACGGAGCTTATCTAGTGCAACCTCGTTGAATTCCTGTTTGCCAAATCCTGGAGCAACGCTCATGGCGAGCACCAAGTCGCAGAGGTCCAAACAGCCCTCGATCTGCGACAAATCCGTGTCCGGACTGATTGCCAGCCCCGCACCGACACCCAACTCGCGGATGCGTTTCAGCAGAGGCCGTGCATCCTCGACACATTCCGCGTGGAACGTAATGACGTCGGCGCCTGCGTTGAAGAACTCGTCCACGAACCGCTCGGGCTCCACTATCATCAAGTGAACATCCAACGGCATATCGGTCAGTCGCCGAATCGCTTGGACGATCGGCATACCGTAGGTGATGTTCGGCACGAATCGGCCATCCATCACGTCCAGATGAAGGCCTTCCACACCCGCTTCTTCAAGTTTGCGAACTTCCCGCTCCAGGTTGCCGAAATCACACAGAAGCAGCGACGGTAGAATCACCGGTGCGGCACTGCGTAATTTGGCTACATTTGCTTGTTGAGACATAGGGCGAGCGTTTCGAAAAAACGCCGGGAAAAACGAAGAAGCGAGACTTAGTCTACGGCGATAGTGTCAGACGCCCGTTAAGGCCGACCCCCGTGCGAGATTGTGGATGAACCAACCTGCCGCAGTGATTCCCGATAATGAAACTCGTCAAAGCATATAATCGCAATTTACGACGCGATTATTGAGTCACAAATTCTAACACCACCAACTATCTGCGCAAGCACACCTTGCCGCAGAAATGGGGTGAATCGCACGAAAATCGATACTATTAAACGACTTATGACGATCAGGTTTTTGTCCTCCGCCAAGGGGCGACACTCGAATTGCGGACCCACAATTCGCAGACCACGGGCCACGACCACTCATAACGAGGGGGCATAGTCGCCAGCCGGCCTTAGACGCTACCGCGCCGTTGTGCCCCTGGTCTCTACAAGACAACCCACACAAAACTCTTTCTGTGGCTTACTCGTCTTACAGGTGTAGGCCGGTGTGCGAGGTCCCGAATCGCGGCAGGGTTGCGCCCGCAACTCTGTTCCGTGTGGTCTCGTTGAACTATCGTAGGAGAAGCACGCGAATCTCCTCGTATCACACGATTCCATTGCGCTCAAAGATGCCCTGTGAAGGTGGTTGTTGCATGAAGTTTAACGCATTCGCAATGCTGATGGCGGTCGGCATGGCCCATTCCGCCCTGGCCGATGTCGATTTGGTGACTATTCCAACGCGCGAAGACGTGCAACTGACCATCTACAATTCCGAAGACATCACCATGGTGCGCGAGCACCGTCTGTTGACCGTCAAGCCGGGAATCAACCGTATCCAATTCACGTGGGCGAATACTCTGATCGATCCCACCAGCATCCACTTCCGGATTCTGGATCATCAGGACAAGGTCGTTCTGATCGATACAACTTTTCCTTCCGGTCGCAACGACGCGTTGCAATGGAACATCAGCAGCCGCATGGCCGGCAAGGTACCTGTCGAAATCCGCTATTTCACCAGCGGCATTACATGGAAAGCCGACTACGTCGGCATCGCCAACGAAGACGAGACGGAACTGCATCTGACCGGCTACGTTCGCGTCTTCAATAACTCGGGCGAACTGTACGACCATGCCCAGACTCGGATGGTCGTCGGCACGATCAACCTGGTCGAGAAGATCGCCGATTTGGCACAGCGACCGGCCCCAGGCCCTGGCTCCGCAACGCGGTCGTCCTCGGAACGTGCCAATATGCAATGGGGATTCGAGAACGCAATAGGAAAGGCGGGCGGGTATGGCGGCTTCGGCGGCGGTGGCATGGGAGGCATGGGAATGGCGGCGCCCGCGAAGCCGAAAAAGGTCGTCAAAGAGGGACTCTCCGAGTATTTCATCTTCACGATCGAAGGCCGCGTAGACATCAAGGACAAGGAGCCCAAACGGCTCGTTTCCATGAAGGCGGCCGAGGTGCCGCTGGAGTGTATCTACAAGTTGACGGATCGTGAAAAAGGTGATCACCTCACCAAGTACTATCGCTTCAAGAACGAGAAGTTGCAGGACGACGACGGCAACGATAAAAACCTGCCGGCCATGGAGAACCTAGGCCTGTCACCGCTGCCCGACGGGATGGTTCGACTGTATTCAGAATACGCCAACAAGGATCTCGCCTATGTCGGCGGAACATCGACCAAATACGTGCCTATCGGAGATCGCGTTGAGGTGAACGTCGGCCGCGATCCGGACATCACCATCATTCGTCGAGTGAAGGACCAGAAGATCACAAACGTGGTCTCACGCCAGTACAAGCGACGGATCGACGACGAATTCGTCATGTACTACGACCTCGTGGACTACGACGAAACGTTCCACTACGAAGAGAAAATCGTCTCCGGTAAACCAGTCGACGTGAAGGTCGAATTAGAGCGTCGATTCGATGCGAACGTTGTCCTTTGGTCAGAAGACGCTCCACCGAACGATTGGGGATCCAACGAACCGGGGGCCTACGTTGACCTGCACCAGATCGCCGGCCGCAAAGAGAGCGTGGACCAGAACCACGTGAAGTACTTCCTTGATCTCGCGCCAGGCGAGAAGCGATTGGTCACATACTCGGTGACCTACAAACGCCGCAAGATGGGACCGGAATTGAACCAGGAAAGAAAACGCGAGCGGCTATGAATAGAATGACCAATGTCCAAGTCCCAATGACCAATGGAAGAGGTGACTAGACATGAGAAATGCCTTCACGGTCCTGCTTGGGCTGACGCTATTCCCATTGGTGGGCACAGCGTTGGCGGACGTGGATCTAGTGACCGTTCCGCGGCGCGAAGGTACGCAGCTTACGATCTACAACTCGGAAGATATCACGATGGTCCGCGAGAACCGGATGCTGACCGTCAAACAGGGGATCAACCGTATTCAGTTTGCGTGGGCCAACACACTGATCGACCCTACGAGCATCGACTTCCGCATTCTCGACCACCACGACGAGGTCAGTCTGATCGACACAACGTTTCCTGCGGGGCGAAATGATGCGCTTCAGTGGAACATACAGAGCCGGATGGCCGGAAAGATACCGGTCGAGATCCGCTACTTTACCAGCGGGATCACGTGGAAGGCCGACTACGTGGGTATCGCCAACGGAGACGAAACGAAGTTACACCTGACCGGCTACGTCCGCGTATACAACAACTCCGGCGAACTGTACGACAACGCTGAGGTGCGGCTGGTGGTGGGCTCGATCAACCTGGTCGAGAAGATCGCCGATCTGGCGAAGAGGGGACTGCAGGGGCTTCTTGGTCGGGTAGAAATTGAAACCCTCGAAGGTCTGGACGCGATAGTCCTGCGAGGCCGCAAACAGGACGTCGACAAAACGCGGCAACTGATTTCGTCTCTGGACCTGCTGGAACGAGACGGCAAGGACGCATTGGCACGGCCCAAAGAGGTCGTCAAACAGGGCCTTTCCGAGTACTTCCTCTTCACGATCGACGGTCGTGAGGACATCGAAGACAAGCAGCCCAAGCGTCTGGTTTCCATGAAGGTGGCCCAGGTGCCGCTCGAGTGCATCTACAAACTGACCGACCGCGAGAAAGGCGACTTTCTCACCAAGTACTATCGCTTCAAGAACGAGCAGCTCAAGGACGACGCAGGCAACGACAAAGATCTGCCCGCCATGGAGAACTTGGGCCTTTCCCCGCTGCCCGACGGCATGGTGCGACTGTATTCCGAATATGCCAACAAGGATCTGGCCTACGTCGGCGGCACGTCGACCCAGTACGTGCCGATCGGCGATCGCGTCGAAGTGAACGTCGGCCGCGACAGCGATATCACGATTGTCCGCCACACCAAAGACCAGCAGATCACCAATGTCATCGCACGCCAATACAAACGCCGGATCGACGACGAGTTCGTCATGTACTACGACCTGGTGGACTACGACGAGACGTTCTTCTACGAGGAAGAGATCGTCTCGGGCAAGCCGGTCGACGTGAAGGTCGAGCTTGAACGTCGCTTTGACGCGAATGTAGTCTTGTGGTCCGAGGACGAGCCGCCGAAGGACTGGACATCCGACGAGCCCGGCGCCTACGTGGACCTACACAACATCGCCGGACGCAAGGAGCGCGTGGACCAGAACCATGTGAAATACTTCCTGGATCTGAAACCGGGCGAGAAGCGGTTGGTTACCTACTCGGTGACCTACAAGCGTCGAAAGATGCCGCCGGAGTTGAATCAAGAGAAGAGGCGGGAGCGGCTATGAAGAGAATGACCAAGGACCAAATCCCAATGACCAATGTAACAGTTTAGTTCCCTGACTAGCTTTTACGATTCGGCGGCGACCGATCGGC